>NZ_CP116899.1:4800000-5100000 GCF_030997045.1 Microbulbifer sp. TB1203
ATCCCGATGGATAAACAAGGTTTCACTATTGAGATGGCGCCAACGCTTGCAGAAATACTCCGAAAGCGAGCGTGAGAGAGAGCGATACTTTCCCTCCGCATTATTCAGTTGGCGGGCACTGGCAGCTATTTTCAGGATGCTTTTCATCTTTTCCTCCACGGACTTGATTGCGTCTGTGGGATAACTGTGCTTTCAGAGGCACGTATTGACAAAGGATGCTTTTTCACTAATAAATGAATTTTATTCATCTGTAGGAATGGTCATGCACCGCCGGTTGGGCAATCTGAACAGCATCCGGGTATTCGAGGCCGCTGCGCGCCTGGGAAGTTTCAAGGCCGCGGCGGAGGAACTGCATATCACCCCCACTGCGGTGTCTCACCAGATTCGCAACCTGGAAACGCAGCTGGGAGTGGGCCTGTTCGAAAGGCGGACCCGCGCGGTGCGCCTGACCGGTGCCGGCAGCCGGCTGGCCGATGCCGCGCGCCTGTCACTGCAGACCCTGGCGGGCGCTATCGAGGAAATCTCCGGGCAGCCCAAGGCACTCACCGTCAATACCACCAGCGCCTTCGCCGCCCTGTGGCTGGTGCCCCGGCTGCAAAGTTTTTACGACAGATACCCGGATTTGCGGGTGGTGGTGCAGACCGACGAGCAACCGGTCGACCTGAAACGGGACCGGCATGTGGACATCGCCATTCGCTACGGGCGGGAGCCCGGGGGGGAAGCCGAACTTCTATTGCGTGAAAACTTCGGTCTCTACGGTACCGCCGATGCCATCGCCCGCCTGGAATCGGGCAGATCGGTCACCCTGTTGGAAACCCAATGGAAAAGTCCCGAGCTGCCGCCGATTACCGCCGGGCAATGGCTGCGCCGCTTCGCCCCGCGCAGAAAGAGAGTGGTGCAGTACAGCTATGACCAGGAGCTACACGTGATCCAGGCGGCGCTGGCGGGCCAGGGGCTGGCGTTTGCCAGCAACCTGTTGGTGGAGTCCGCCGTTCACCAGGGCTGGCTGCAACCCCACCGGCCCGAGTGTCGCCTGCCGGGGTTTGGCTACTACCTGCTGAGCGGCAGACAGGAGCACCTGGAAAAGGTCGAACAGTTCCGATCCTGGCTGCTCGGCGAGCTGCCCGACAGCCCGGCGTCGGCAATCGGAGGTGAATCCGGATGACCCCCTCTTTGAACCGTTCGCCAATCGCCTCCATAATCCGCCTCTTCCGAGCAGAATAACGAGACTGACGCTGTATGACCGACACCTCCGTTTTCGAGGCCAGCGAGCGCCTGCCGCTCAAGGAATACACAGAAAAGGCGTACCTGGACTACTCCATGTACGTGATTCTCGACCGCGCCCTGCCCAATATCGGCGACGGCCTCAAGCCGGTGCAGCGGCGTATCGTCTACGCCATGAGCGAACTGGGGCTGAAGGCCAGCGCCAAGTACAAGAAGTCCGCGCGCACCGTGGGCGACGTGATCGGCAAGTACCACCCCCACGGCGACAGCGCCGTGTACGAGGCCATGGTGCTGATGGCGCAGCCCTTCTCCTACCGCTACCCGCTGGTGGACGGCCAGGGCAACTGGGGCTCGCCGGACGATCCCAAATCCTTTGCCGCCATGCGCTACACCGAATCGCGCATGGGCAAGTACTCCGAAGTGCTGCTGTCGGAACTGGGCCAGGGCACGGTGGACTGGCAGCCCAACTTCGACGGCACCATGGACGAACCGGCAGTGCTGCCGGCGCGGGTGCCGAATATCCTGCTGAACGGCACCACCGGCATCGCCGTGGGTATGGCCACGGACATTCCCCCGCACAACCTGCGCGAGGTGGTGGATGCCACCGTGGCGCTGCTGGAGAACCCCAAGGCCACGGTGGCGGAGCTCTGCGAGTATATCCAGGGCCCGGATATGCCCACCGAAGCGGAGATCATCACCCCGCGAGAGGATATACGGAAGGTCTACGAGACCGGTCGCGGCTCGGTCAAGATGCGCGCACTCTGGAGCAGGGAGGACGGCGATATCGTGATCACCGCGCTGCCCTACCAGACCAGTGGCGCCAAGGTATTGGAGCAGATCGCCGCGCAGATGCAGGCCAAGAAACTGCCGATGGTGGCGGACCTGCGCGACGAATCCGACCACGAAAACCCCACCCGCCTGGTGGTAGTGCCCAAGTCCAACCGTGTGGACGCGGATGCGGTAATGAACCACCTGTTCGCCACCACCGACCTGGAGCGCAGCTACCGCATCAATATGAATATGATCGGTATCGACGGGCGCCCGCAGGTCAAATCCCTGGACAAGATCCTGGGCGAGTGGCTGAGCTTCCGCACCGTCACCACCCGCCGGCGCTTGCAGTTCCGCCTGGACAAGGTGGAGAAACGCCTGCACCTGCTGGCCGGCCTGTTGATCGCCTTCCTCAATATCGACGAAGTGATCGAGATTATCCGTACCCACGACGAGCCGAAGAGAGTCCTGATGGACAGCTTCGAACTTACCGATGTGCAGGCGGAATACATCCTCGACACCAAGCTGCGCCAACTGGCGCGCCTCGAGGAAATGAAGATCCGCGGCGAGCAGGCGGAGCTGGAAAAGGAGCGCGACACACTGGAGAAAACCCTGGGCTCCGCGCGCCGCCTGAAGTCCCTGATCAAGAAGGAACTGCTGGAGGCGGCGGACGAGTTCGGCGATGAGCGCCGCTCCCCCATCGTCGCCCGCGAGGAGGCCAAAGCCTTCAGCGAGGCGGAGCTGCTCAGTTCCGATCCCATTACTGTGGTGCTGTCGGACAAGGGCTGGATTCGCGCCGCCAAGGGCCACGATATCGACCCCACTTCCCTCAACTACAAGGCCGGCGACAGTTTCAAGTTCGCCGCCCGCGGCAAGAGCAACCAGCCGGCGCTGCTGCTGGACAGCACCGGGCGCAGCTACGCCATCGCCACCCACACACTGCCCTCGGCGCGGGGGCAGGGCGAGCCCCTGAGCGGGCGTATCAACCCGCCCTCCGGTGCCACCTTCGAGGGGCTGCTGATGGGCGCTGACGATCAGCGGGTACTGCTCGCCTCGGACGCCGGCTATGGCTTTGTGGCCAGGTTCGCCGACCTCCAGTCGCGCAACAAGGCTGGCAAGGCCATGCTCACCCTGCCGAAAAACGCCCGGGTGCTGCCTCCCCGTGTGGTGGAAAACCCGGAAGAGGCACTGCTTGCGGCGGTGACCAGCGAGGGGCGGATGCTGGTATTCCCCGTCTCCGAACTGCCGGAATTGGCCAAAGGCAAGGGCAACAAGATCATCAATATCCCCTCGGCGCGCGCCGCCAGCCGCGAGGAAATCGTGGTGGGTGTTGCCGTGCTGGAGGGCAGTGACCAGTTGGTGATCCACGCCGGCAAGCGCCACACCAAGATCAAAATCTCCGAGCTGGACCACTACCTCGGCGAGCGCGGCCGCCGCGGCAACAAGCTGCCGCGGGGGTTCCAGAAGGTGGACAAGGTGGAAGTGGTGGAAAAATAAATGTTCTAGCCTGGGAAATCGAGTTTTCATTCACTCGTCATGCCGGCGCAGGCCGGTATCCAGTCTGGCGGTATCTGGGTTCCGGCTTGCGCCGGAACGACGAAAGCGAGTTATAGGGGCGAACTTTGTGTTCGCCCCTTTTTTTTGTGGGAGCCGGGCCCCTGGGAACGCCGAGCTCCAGCTCGGCACGCGGGCCGCAGGCCCGCCAGGGTTTCTGCAGCCTGATCGCGGCCATGGGCCGCTCCTACAAATGCTGGCGGCTTCACATTGCGACAGTATAGGCATGCTTATAATCAGCGCCCCTCATAGGGAGGGGCCGGAAGCAGGCGGAGCGCAAGGAGGTGGCGTCCATCAGCCTGGCGAACTCGTGAGGAGCATTTGAGGTGGTAAAAAAACTGGGGAAAGTGCCCGCGCGTCGCCTGGGGTTTGTTGTCGGCATCGCCGCGGCGGTCGCGGTAACCGTTTGGTGCCTGTTCGGCGGTTGGGGCAGGGTGCAAACGGAAAACGCTTACGTGAAGGTGGACAAGCTCTCCCTGGCTCCCGAGGTGAGTGGCATCATCGCCGAGGTGGCGGTTGGGGCCAACCAGGAAGTGCGGCGCGGGGACCTGCTGGTGCGCCTGAACGACACACCGCTTCAACTGGCGGTGGATGAGGCGGAGGCGCACCTGGCGCAGGTGAGAAACCAACTGCTGGCCCGCCGCGCCGACTATGCGGAAGCTGAGGCGGCCCTGCGCCAGGCGCAACAGGACGCCGATTATTACGGCCGCCGGCTGGCGCGCAACGAAAAGCTCGGGCGGGCGGCGCTGTCGGAGGCGCATCTGGATGAATCGCGCCAGCAGTTGGCGCGGGCGCAGGCGCAGATTGTGATCAATACGGAAAAACTCGCCAGCCTGCGCGCAGAACTGGGCGGTGACCCGCTGCTCCCGCTGGAGGAGCAGGCCGGCTTGAGAGTGGCCCAGGCGCAGCTGGACAAGGCGCGCTACCGGCTGTCCCGCACCAGAATCGTTGCACCGGTGGACGGCGTGATCGCCAACGAAGTCCCCCAGACGGGGGAGATGGCCCCGGTGGGCATCGGCGTGATCAATATGCTGAGCGATGAGTCCGTGTGGGTGGAGGCGAACCTGAAGGAAACCGAACTGGCCCGGGTGCGCGCCGGCCAGCAGGCAGAGGTGATCCTGGACGCCTACCCGGATTTCCGCTGGCAGGCGCAGGTGGTCAGCCTCAGCCCGGCCAGTGGCAGCGACTCCGCGCTGATCCCGCCGCAGAACGCCAGCGGCAACTGGGCTAAGGTGGTGCAGCGGATACCGGTGCGTCTGCGCCTCTACCCGGCCAAAGAGGCGCCGACGCTGCGCGCGGGGATGAGCGCCCGGGTCAGTATCGACACCACCGAGGACGGCAAGCTGGTGGCCGCGCGGGCCAGCGGCGCCAGGGGCGGCCGGGTCGTGCTGGCGGAATGAGCGAGGCCCGCAAACGGGTGGACCACAGTTTAGGTGGCGAGCCCGGGCCCCGGCTTATTCGACCCGGTACCAGGTCTGGGTGCGGTAGAAGAAACCCAGGTAGCCGCGCACTTTCAGTTGGTCTTCCCCCTCAACCCAGAATTTGCAGTCGTAGACCTTGCCGGTGTTGGGGTCGAGAATCTTGCCACCCTCGTACTCGTTGCCCGTTTTCACCATGTCGGTGATCACGTCCATGCCCACGATGGGCTTGCCCTTGAGGTCTCCGGGGCACTTGTCGCACAGGGTGTCGTCCGGCTTCCTCAGCAGGTCCACCACGCGGCCGTAGTATTTGCCGCCCATCTGGTAGATCTCCACGATGGATTTCGCCTGGCCGGTTTCGTCGTCGATGGTGCGCCATTTGCCCAGGGCGTCCTGGGCGCTGGCCTGTAGGGCAAACGTCAGGCAGCAGGCGGCAATCAGGAAATTTCTCAGCATCTCGTTACCCTCATCTGGTTGTGACCAGAATGTTACGCCAGGTCATATACGTTGGGCGGAAACACTTCTCAGTTTAGCTGTTGGGACTGGCGTAGGGTGCGCCATGCGCACCGCTCGGCATTATCGGTGCGCATGGCGCACCCTACGAAGAGCAACTGATCGGCATATGCTTGCCGGATTCCGGCGGCGCCGCGGCCCAGGTTTCGCAGTGCGGGTGCTCGTCGAAGGGGCTCTGCAGCAGATCCAGCAGGGTGCGCAGGGGTCGGTAGTCGCCGCCCTCGGCGGCGTCGATAACCTTTTGCGCCAGGTAGTTGCGCAGCACGAATTTGGGATTGGCGGTGAGCATGGCGCTGTTGCGCTGCTGGCAGTCGCTGTTCTCTCTCTCCAGGCGATGGTCGTAGTGGTCGAGCCAATGGTCCAGGGCCTCGTGCCCGCCCACCGGGATCAGTTCGCGCAATGCCACCGCCGGGCGCTCGCCGCGGTAGTGGCTGAGGGCGCGGAAAAACAGTGTGTAATCGGCGGCGGAATTCTCCAGGAGCTGCAGCAGGTCGGCACAGAGCTGCTGATCACTTTCCTCTTCCTGTTGCAGCCCCAGTTTGGCGCGCATCAGCGCGGCGTAGTCTTCAGTCAGGCGCGGCTGGAATGCCTCCAGGCAGTCGCGCAGCTTCTCCGTGCTCACAAAGGCCGACAGCGCGTGGGCCAGGGCGTTCAGGTTCCACAGCGCCACCCCCGGTTGCTTGTCGAAGGCGTAGCGGCCGGTATAGTCGGAGTGATTGCAGATAAAGCCGGGTTCGTAGTCGTCGAGGAAGCCGTAGGGGCCGTAGTCGAAGGTGTCGCCGATGATCGACATATTGTCGGTGTTCAGCACACCGTGCGCGAAGCCCTCCGACTGCCAGCCGGCCACCAGTTTTGCGGTTTGTCGCACCGTGTAGCGCAGCAGCGCCTCCGCCTGTTCGCTGGCGGGCAGCGACTGTGCTTCCGGCAAAAAGCGCGCACAGGTGAATTCGATCAACTGCTGCAGCGCCTGCAACTGGTGGGTGTAGAAAAAGTGCTCGAAGTGGCCGAAGCGGATATGGCTCCTGGCCACGCGGATCAGCATGGCGCCGCTCTCGATTTTTTCCCGCACCACCGGCTCGTCGCTGCCCACCAGGCAGAGGGCGCGGGTGCTGGCGATGCCGAGGCCGGTGAGTGCCTCGCCGGCGAGGTATTCGCGGATAGTGGAACGCAGCACCGCGCGGCCGTCGCCGAAACGGGAGTAGGGGGTTTTGCCGGCGCCTTTTAAATGCAGCTCCCACAGTTCGCCGTTGTTGTCGATCTCTCCCAGTAGTAGCGCGCGGCCGTCGCCCAGGTCCGGGTTGTAGACGCCGAACTGGTGTCCGGTGTATTTCATCGCGAAGGGGTGGCTGCCGGAAAAGAGTTTTTTTCCGCAACCCAACTGCGCCCACTCCGGGTTGTCCGCCTCGGATTCGTCGATACCCAGCAGTTGCAGCACCGCGGGATTTACATGCACCGCATGAGGATTCTCGAAAGGCGTGGGGTCGATCCGGGTGCCGAAGGCGTCGCCCAGGTCGGCGTAGTGGTGGCTGAGGGTGACTTCGCTGAGTTTCATGGGGACATCTCTATAGATAGCGATTGTAGGGTGCGCCGTGCGCACCGGGGAGGCGCGACTGCACCGGCTCTCGAATGGTGCGCATGGCGCACCCTACGGTACAGACCGGAATTGCCTTAGAGGCATTGATTGTAATGGGGCCCGGGCTCAGGCCTCGTCCAACTCCAGTGGGAGCGGCTGATCCTGCCAGTGTTCCACTTCTTGGTACAGCAGTTCCTCGATGGCCGGGTGGCCGTCGAGCCAGTCCCGATCGGCCTGCAGGCGGTAGCGGTCCAGCCCCGCACTCAGCCGCAGGCCGTCCGGGCTGCGGTCGGTGCGGTCCCGGTGCAGGATACAGGCCAGGCGCAGGCACAGCAGCAGGTCCGGGTTGGGGTGGAAGCCGTAGTGTTCCCGCGGCGGTTTGATGCGCCCGCGCTGGTTGCGCAGCAGGTGGGCCAGGTATTCCTGTTCGCTGTGGGAGAAACCCGCCAGGTCCGCGTGCTCGATCATATAGGCGCCGAGTTTGCGGAAATCGCTGTGGGACAGGGCCAGGCCGATCTCGTGCAACTGCGCCGCCCAGCGCAGGCGTTGCCTCTGGTCTCCGTCGCTGTGTGGGCGCAGTTGCCGAAGCAGTTCCCCTGCACTGTCGCCCACCCGCCGGGCCTGGGCGCCGTCTATCTGCCAGCGGCGCATCAGCGCAGCTACGGTATCCGCGCGGCGGTCGCCGCCGTGCAGGCGCCCGGCCAGGTCGTGCACCATGCCCTCGCGGATCGCGTAGGGAGACACCCGCATGCGCTGGATGTCCAGTTCGCGGAAGATGGCATGCAGAATCGCCAGACCGGCGGCGAATACCGGCCGCCGCTCTGCCCCCAGGCCGGGCAGCTGGATCTGGTCGCTGTGCGCGGCCGCCGCCACCTGCGCCGCCAGGCGTTCCAGCGGTTCCCGCTCGATATCCCCCAGCTCGCCGTCGTTCAGCACCCGGGCCACCGCCTTCACCGTGCCGGAGGCGCCCATCACTTCGGCGCCTTCCGCCATGTGTTGCAGTTCCTGGAGTTCCGCGCGCGCCGCGCGAAAAGCGCGCTCGAAGTGGTTGGTGTATTTATCGGAAATAACACCCTCGGGGAAAAAGCGCCGGTTGAAGGACACACAACCCATGTACAGGCTCTGCAACTGCTGCGGTACCTCGCGCCCGCGCACCAGCTCGGTGGAGCCACCGCCGATATCGACGGCGCAGCGCAGCCGCGGCGGCCCACTGGCGGCGGCGATTACTCCGCTGTAGATGAGCCGCGCCTCCTCGATGCCACTGATAATTTCGATGGGCGCGCCGAGAATGGCCTCCGCCGATTCCATAAATCCGTCGGCGTTACCGGCCGCGCGGAGTGTGTTGGTACCCACTACGCGGATATGGTCCAGGGGCAACTCCGACAGCACCGGTCGGAAGCGGCGCAGCGCCTCCAGTGCCCGCTCCGCCACCGTCGGGTCCAGGTTGCGCTCCTCGTCCAGCCCCTCCGCCAGGCGCACCATGGCGCGATCGGTGTGCAGGCGCACCATGCGCTGGTCGCGAAACTCCGCCAGCAGCAGGTGGAAACTGTTGGAGCCCAGGTCCAGGGCGGCATAGCGTTCGGATTCCGGCATGGACATCCCTGTCAATAAACTGTCACTGAAATGTAGCAAACTGCCATCTAGAACTTACTTCCGGACAACAGTTGTTTGAATGGCAGATAATACGCCCCTGTACCCCAAAGAGCTAAGCTGGCTCTCCTTTAACGAACGTGTGCTGCAGGAAGTGGAGGACGAGAGTGTGCCCATTATCGAGCGGGTGCGCTTCCTCGGTATCTTTTCCAACAACCTGGACGAATTCTATCGTGTGCGCGTGGCGGATGTGCGCCGTCTGGCCACTTTTGCCAAGGGGGGAAA
Organism: Microbulbifer sp. TB1203; assembly: GCF_030997045.1. Lineage (NCBI taxonomy): Bacteria > Pseudomonadati > Pseudomonadota > Gammaproteobacteria > Cellvibrionales > Microbulbiferaceae > Microbulbifer > Microbulbifer sp. TB1203. The sequence continues at coordinate 4,808,926 of NZ_CP116899.1, forward strand.
GAAGAAGGAACACTTCTCCGAACTCCTCGCCAGCATCAACGAAAAGGTGTTGCGCCTGCAGCGCCACTCCTTCGTCGCCTACACCAAGGTGCTGGCGGACCTGGACAAGCACCATATCCACCTGATCAACGAAGAGCAATTGAGCGAGCGCCAGCGGTTGTTTGTGGAGGAGTACTTCCACCGGGAAGTGCAGCCGGAACTGGAGCCCTTCTTTATCGACGACCGGGAGACCATGCCGCTGCTCAATGAGGCGAGTATTTACTTCGCCGTCTACCTGCAACTGCAGGACGGGTCCGAGCGCTTTGCCGCGCTGGAGATTCCCACCGACACCCTGCCGCGCTTCGTGGTAATCCCTCCCCGGGAGGGGAAGCAGGAAAAAGTGTATATCGTTCTCGAAAACATCATCCGCGCCTGCCTGGCGGACGTCTTCCGCAACCTGCTGCCGATCGAGAAGGCCCGGGCCTTTATGTTCAAGATCAGTCGCGATGCGGAGCTGGAGCTGGATGAGGAGATCACCCCGAATATTGTCGACCGGGTGGCCAAGTCCCTGAAGAAGCGCAAACAGGCGGACCCGGTGCGCCTGGCCTACGACGCCAGCATGCCGGAAGCGCTGCTGAGCCTGGTGAAGAAAAAGCTCAAGATGGGTCGCTACGACAGCTACACCCCGGGCGGGCGCTATCACAATTCTAAAGACTTTATGGGATTCCCGGCGGATTCTTCACGGCACTGCTACAAACCCCTGGCCCCGCTGCCCACCGTGCCCGACGGCGAGAGTATCTTCGACCAGTTGCGCGCCGGTGACCGGCTGTTTTATTACCCCTACCACGACTTCCGCGTGATCACCAACCTGCTCGCCTCCTCGGCACTGGACCCGCAGGTCCGGGAGATCCGCATCAACCTCTACCGGGTGGCGAAAAACTCCCGCGTAGTGGCTGCGCTGGTCAATGCGGTGCGCAACCAGAAAAAGGTCACCGCGGTGGTGGAGCTGCAGGCGCGCTTCGACGAACTGGCCAATATCCACTGGTCCAACGAACTGCGCGACGCCGGCGTGAACGTAATCTACGGCGTGCCCGGGCTCAAGGTGCACTGCAAGCTGATCTCCATCCTCCGCGAGGAGAACGGCGAGAAGCGCTACTACAGCCACCTGGGCACCGGCAATTTCAATGAGAACACCGCGCGCCTCTACTGCGACTTCAGTCTGCTCACCAGCGATGCGGAACTGGGGGAGGATGTGCACAACGTCTTCGAATTCCTGCAGTACACCCACCTGCGCCCCAGCTATAAACACATTGCGGTCTCCCCATACTCCAACCGCCCAACGCTGTTGCGGGCCATAGACCGGGAGATAGCCGCGGCCAGGGCGGGGGAAAGGGCGGAACTCTTCTTCAAGTGCAACAACCTGGTGGATTCACAGGTGGTGGAGCGGCTCTACCGCGCCGGCGCCGCCGGTGTCCGGGTGCGTATCATCGTGCGCAGCATGTGCGCCCTGGTGTGCGAGACCCCGGGACTTTCGGAAAATATCCGGGTGATCAGCCTGGTGGACAAATACCTGGAGCACGCGCGGATATATATCTTCCACAACGGCGGCGACGAGCAGGTATGGCTGTCCTCGGCGGACCTGATGACCCGCAATCTGGATCACCGGCTGGAAGTGACCTTCCCGCTGCACAGCCCCGGGCACCGGGAGACGGTGAAGAAAATCATGGAGCTGCAATGGAGCGACAACCGCAAGGCTCGGGTACTGGACGCACAGCAGAGCAATACGCGTATTGCCAATAACACGGACAGAGGTTGTCGGGCACAGGATGCGATTTACCGGTTTTTGAAAAAGCGGGACCCGGGAAATTCGGATTCGTGGGATGGGCAAAGCGCAGCGTGCCCATCATCCCCCGGGAAACGTGATGGGCACCTCGTGCTGGATTCAGCGGCTGAAACCTACGAGCTTCCCGCGGCTAAATGAAAAGCGGTATTTCTCCCCCACCTTCAGCCTCTGCCGGCATTCCGATTGCACGGTGATACGCGGGTATTGGGGGGTGGTCACCCAGGTGCGGAAGTCGTCTCCGGGGCCGCGCCCTATCAGCCAGTAGTGGTCGCCGCCCTTGCAGGTGCCGGCCTGTACGCAACTGTCGGAACCCCAGACATAGGCGGCGATATCGTATTGGGCCGGGGCTTTCTCGGAAACGCGGAAGGGGTTGTTCGGGTCTCCGGTGGTGATGTAGAGGTCGTCGAAGTGAATCTTGCGGAAATCCCTCGCGGGGGTGTCGCAGCTGACAGTGTGGGGCCGGGCGGCTACATGCGCGTGGGCGGCGGCTTTTTGCGCTACGGATTTTTTTTGCGTTACGGCTTCTTTTTTTTGCGTTTCGGTTTCTTTTTTCTCCGGCGGCGCCAGCTCGCTGGGCAGGTGGCCGCAGCCGCTGGCTGAAAGCAGCGCCAGTACGCCGAGTATTGCCGCCAGGCCGTCAAATTGCACCGTTTGCTCCTCTCCCTTTGGGCGCCGTCAGTCCTCTATCCACTATAGCCGCAAACCCGAAATCACGGATTCTGCGGCGCCCCGGCACGGCGTCGTTTGAACCGCCATTTGCGCCGGTAGGGAAAGGCGCTCTCAATATGCCCGGCGCGAATCCGGTCCTGCAACCGCTGCCAGTAGCGGCAGTCATAGAGATCGCTGTGCTGGTCCTCGAACGCTTTGCGCGCGATGGGGTTACCGGAGAAAAACAGAGGGAATTCCTCCGGAAAAACATCCGCCTCGCCCACCGTGTACCAGGGCTGGTCCGACAATTCATCCTCCAGGGTGTGGGCCTCGGGGAGTTTGCGGAAGTTGCACTCGGTGAGCGGACAGAGCTCGTCGTAATCGTAGAAGACCACGCGGCCGTGGCGGGTGACGCCGAAGTTTTTCAGAAGCATGTCGCCGGGAAAGATATTCGCCGCCGCCAGCTGTTTGATGGCGTTGCCATACTCCTCCATGGCCGCGCGGGTCTCCTGGTCGCTGGCATCCTGCAGATAGAGATTCAGGGGCTGCATGCGCCGCTCCACATACAGATGCTTGATGATCACCCACTTCTCGTCCATTTCCAGTTTGGACGGCGCCAGTTTCTGCAGTTCCTCCAGCAGCTCTTCGCTGAATCGGTTCCGGTAAAAGATAAAGTTGGTGTACTCCTGGGTGTCCGCCATGCGTCCCACCCGGTCGGAACGGGAGACGAACTTGTATTTCTCCCGGACGATTTCTTCGGTAACGGTTTTCGGCCGGTCGAATTTGTCCTTGATCACCTTGAACACCACCGGGTAGGAGGGCAGGGTAAATACGCACATCACCATGCCTTTGATGCCCGGGGCGATCACGAACTTATCGCTGCTCACCTTCATATGCGCGAGGATGTGGCGGTAGAACTCCGTCTTGCCGTGCTTGTGGAAGCCGATGGAGTTGTACAGCTCCGAGCGGGTCTTCTGCGGCATGATGGTGGAGAGGAAGCGCACGAATCGCGAGGGGATGGGGGCGTCCACCATGAAGTAGGAGCGGGTGAAACTGAAAATGATACTGGTGGAGTCGTGGTCATAGATCACCGTATCCACGAAAATCCCGCCGCGGCCGTTGTTCAGGCAGGGCAGGATCAGCGGGATCACTTCGCCGCCGAACATCATGCGCCCCACCAGGTAGGCCGCCTTGTTGCGGTAGAACACCGACTCCAGCATATCCACCCGTAGATCCTTCTCATTCTCCAGGTGCGCCAGGGGGGCCGCGCGCAGCGATGCGCAGATATTGGCGATATCCCGCTCCTTGTCCTCCCAGGGGATGGAAAAACCGTAGTCGTCGAGGATGTCCTCGATCATGTACTCAAGGCCGTCGTGGCCGCTGTAGCTGATATAGATGCTGTAGTCGCGCAGCGGCTTGTCGTCCGGCGGGCGGGAGGGTTTGACGAACAGGTTGCTGTCGTGAATATGCGCGTGGTGGAACTGGCTGCAGAACACCGAATTGAAGAAGGTCTCGGCAATCTCGTAGTTGCTGTGGTTGGCCACCAGCTGGGCAAAAGTGGCGCGCGCCTCGTGCCATAGCTCCAGCATACTGGTGTCCTTGCTGGTCACCGAGTGCACCAGTTTGACCACCTGGTTGACCTTGGTTTTGTAGATGTCGATGCGTTCCTTATTAGCCCGGTGTGCCTCCTGCCAGGCGGCCCGTTCAAAGCGTGCCTTTGCCCCCAGGGTGATGTTCTGGAAGTCGGCGAAGTAGGCGTCGAAGCCGTTGAGAATCGTCTTGGCAATACGCCGGGCAGTGGGGGAGTGATTGGTCATACACTAAACTCGGAACTTACCGGGAGCGCCGAACCCCAGCTCGCGGGCCGAAGACCCTCCCAGATACATTAACCGGATACTAGCACGGCAGCCGGGAGCGCCCCCTTGAGCGAATGGATCAATAGCTTTGTCTTTTTCTTCGCGGTGATCGACCCGGTGGGCACCCTGCCGATATTTATCGCCGTGACCAGCCTGCACAGCGAGTGGCAGAAGCGCAAGATCGCAATGCTGGCGGTGGCAGTGGCCACCGGCATACTGCTGTTTTTCCTGTTTGCCGGCCAGTACCTGCTGGAAGCCATCGGTGTGCCATTGTCCGCCTTCCAGGTGGCCGGGGGTGTGGTGCTGTTCCTGTTCGCACTCACCATGATCTTCGGCGAGGGCAAGCCGGAGCAGGAAATGGATATCCTGAAAGAGGGTCATGAAACCGCCATCTTCCCGCTGGCGGTGCCGTCCATTGCCTCCCCCGGGGCCATGCTGGCTGCGGTGGTGCTCACCGACAACTACCGCTTTGACCCCGTTCATCAGGTGAGAATTGCCACCGCCATGCTGGCGGTGCTGGGCATAGTGCTGTTGCTGCTGCTCACCGCCAACTGGATCTACCGCTGGATCGGCAATGCCGGGGCCAGCATTGTCAGCCGGGTGATGGGGCTGATCCTGGCCTCGGTAGCTACCACCAATGTGCTGGTGGGGATACAGCAGTTCTTCGTTGTCTGAGCGGGCTAGCCGTGAATCTCACGGCTGTCCTCCGGTACCTGTTCCCGCCGTTGCTTCCCGTAATCCCGTATCACTTCCGCCACGCGCAGGCGGTAATCGGCAAAGTAACCGCCGCGCCCCAGCATCTGCGCCTGCCGGTGCTCCTCACGCCGACGCCACTCGGCGACGGCCTCCTCACTCTTGAAAAAGCTCAGGGACAGAATCTTGCCCGGCTCATTCAGGCTCTCGAAGCGTTCGATGGAAACAAATCCCTCGACGGATTCCAGCAGCGGGCGGAGTTCGGCGGCCATATCCAGGTAATCCTGTCTGTGCTCCGGCTTTGGCCATACCTCGAAAATAACCGCGATCACGGTTCCACCCCCGGTTTCACTAAAGGCGCGTGGGGCGCCGATGCCAGTTGCAGGAATATTCTCTCCTCCCTGAGCAGGAATTTCTCCCGCTGGGCAAAGCGGTAGTTTTCCCTGCCAAGCGGGTCCTCCGCCAGATGCGCGCGATAGGCCTCGTAGGCGGCAAGGCTGTCCACGTTGTAGATTCCGTAAGCGGTGGTGGTCGACCCCTCGTGCGGCGCGAAATAACCGATCAGGTCGGCGCCACAGCGGGGAATCGCCTGGCCCCAGTTGCGGGCGTACTGCTCGAAGGCGGATTTTTTGTGGGGATCTATTTCGTAGCGGATAAAGCAGGTAATGGGCATGGCTGTTCTCCAGGTTTACTGCACGCCGCTGACAGTACACCATGGTGCCGGATCGATAATTCGACGGGGAACGAACTGTGGATGCACCACCCATTGCCTCAGTGAGCGCGCTGATCGGCGACCCCGCCCGCGCCCTGATGCTCAGCGCGCTGATGGACGGGCGCGCGCGCACCGCCTCTGAACTGGCGGACCGGGCCGGTATTACCCGCCAGACCGCCAGTGCGCACCTGGCAAAACTGACCGACGGCGGCCTCCTGTCCCTGGAGCGCCAGGGGCGCCACCGGTATTTCCAGTTGCGTTGCGAAGAAGTGGCTTCGGTGCTGGAGAGCCTGATGGTCCTGGGGCATCAGCTTCCGCGGGGAGAGCGGGAACCCCATTCGGCGGAGCGGTGCGCGCGCACCTGTTACGACCACCTGGCGGGCCGGCTTGGCGTGGAACTGCTGGAAAGCCTGAGTGAAAGAGGGCACTTGGAGACCCGCACCGCGCAGTTGTCCCTGTCGTCCTCCGGGGAGGAACTGTTTGCGCGACTCGGGATCGACTGGCGGGGACTGCAGTGCGGCAGGCGCAGCTACGCCAGGCTGTGCCTGGATTGGAGCGAGCGCAGGCACCACCTGGCCGGAGCCCTCGGCGCGGCGCTGCTGCGCCATTTCCTCGATAGCGACTGGATTCGCCGCCAAGCCGATTCGAGGGCGGTGGTGCTTACCGGAAAAGGCCGCAAAGCCTTCAGGCAATGGTTCGACCTCTCTTTGTAGGAGCGGGCCATGCCCGCGATCGATAGGTGTTACGAAGCTGGATCGATCGCGGGCATGGCCCGCTCCTACAGGATGAGTGCGCCTGGGGCTCAGCTACCCACCACTTTTCCGTCTTTGCGATGGATCGCCAGCACGGACGGCCGCGGCGGCAGCGCGGGATCCTTATCCGGCCAGCGGTGCATGGGGTTGTCGAAGGTGGAGTCGCCGCCGCTTGCCGGGTGCTGCACCGAGACGAACAGGGTTTTCCCGTCCGGAGTGAACTCCGGGCCGCAGAGTTCCGCGCCGCGGGGGCAGCCGAAGAAATGTTTGGGCAGCGCGCGCCGCTCGCCTTCAGTGGCCATGGCCCAGAGGCCGTCGTGGAAGCCGAAGCTCTCGCAGCCGTCGGTGGCGACCCACATATTGCCGCGGCTATCGAAGGCCACATTGTCCGGGCAGGCGAACCAGCCGTGGGCGGAAATACTGCCCGGCTGCTGTTCGCCGTAGGCGCCGCGCTCCCGCGGGTCTTCCGCATTGGGATTGCCGCCGAGCAGGAAGGTGTTCCATTTGAACGTGTCGCTGGTGTGGTCGCGCCGGCCGTTTTCCCCCGGCGGGACGATTTCCAGCACGTGGCCGGCAGTGTTGTGCGGGCGAGGGTTGGCCGCGTCCGTCTCATCCGCATCGCGCTTTTTGTTTTTGGTCAGCATTACGTAGGTGCAGTCGTTGACCGGGTTGGTCTCCACATCCTCCGGGCGGTCCATGGGGGTGGCGCCGGCGAGTTCTGCCGCGCGCCGCGCGTCGATCAGCACGTCCGCCTGGTTGCGAAAGCCATTTCCCTCCGTGAGCGGTCCCTCGCCGAAAACCAGCGGCAGCCAGCGACCGCTGCCGTCTTCGTCGAAGCGTGCCGCGTACAGAGTGCCATCGGTCAGCAACCGACGGTTGTGGGCGAAGTCACCGGGCCGGTAGGGGTGGCGGGATACGTACTTGTATACGCACTTCTCGATGCCGTCGTCGCCGCCATAGGCGGCGACGGGCTGGCCCGGCTTGCACACCAGGGTAAAGCCCTCGTGCACGAACCGCCCCAGGTTGGTGAGCTTGCGCGGTCTGCTCGCCGGATTGTAGGGGTCCAGTTCCACCATCCAGCCGAAGCGGTTGGGCTCGTTGGGCTCCACGGCGATATCGAAGCGGCGGTCGTGCTCGCCCCAGTTGCGGTTGTCCGGCGCTATGCCAAAAGTGTGGTGATTACGCGCTTCCACCGGGTCGGCGATATTGTCCGGGTCGCCTTGAAAGGCGCTGCCGAATCCCTCCTCGGCGATCAGCACCGTCCCCCAGGGCGTTTTGCCGCCGGCGCAGTTGCCAACGGTACCGAAAACCCGCGCGCCACTGGGGTCGGCGGCGGTCTGCAGGCGCGAGTCGCCGGCGGCGGGGCCGACGATATCCATCTCTGTGTTCAGAGTGATGCGGCGGTTGTAGGGGCTGCCGATTACCGGGCGCCAGCCGCCCGCGGTCTTTTCAATTTCCACTACCGTGTGACCGCAGGCGGCCTGCTCCACCGCGGCGTGCGTTGCGCTGACGCTGTATTCGCCACTGTAGCCGGAAAACATCAGGTGCGGCTGGGTGTATTCATGGTTGACGCACAACAGGCCGCGCTCGCTGTTGCCGCTGGCGCTGTGGCGTTCGCCGTCCCCGGGTCCGGCCTCATTGTCCAGGGGCATAAAGGCGATAAAGTCGTTGTTGTAGCCGAAGCGCTTTTCCTGTTCAGCGGCGTCCAGCGCACCGGGATCGAAGGGGCCCGCGTCGGCGGTCAGGGGATCGCCCCAGCGCAGCAGGATATCGGCGCTGTAACCTTCCGGCAGGTGGTGGCGGTCGTCGAGGCCGTGGGGAACTTCGGCAAAGGCCAGGTTTTCCTTCCCGCTATTTTTTTCGCGGCCGCAGCCCGGCAGCAGTCCGACGCCGGCACTGGCGGCGGTGGCCGCGCCCAGGGTTTTTAGCAGCGCGCGTCGCTCAGGGTTTTTCAGTGTCTTCTCCACGGCTTTTCTCCGATCGTGTTTTTTCCGTTCTCCAGAATAGTAGGGCTTTACTGTTACAAATTTAAAAAAATCGTAATGCAACAGTCACATCTATTCACTAGCCTGCGCCCCATTCGATAAAACCACCGCCAGAATGGGAATTCTATGAAACATAAAGCGATCAATTCGCGCATGCTGGCCATGCCGTTGACAGCGCTCGCCGCCGCCGTTATCTCCGTCAATACCGCCGCTCAGGTTGAAGATGCCGCGGAGGCTGGCGTCAAAAAAATGGCCGCTGGCAATGTGGAAGAGATTATCGTCACCGGCACCAATGTCTACCGGGACAGAACCAACGATATCAACCCGACCCTCTCTTTCGACCTGGATTTTTTCCAGCGCTTCGAGCCGCTGACCGTGGGTGAAATGCTGAAGCGCACCCCGGGTGTCACCTTTACCTCCGACGTGCTGGAATACGACGCCGTCCAGCTGCGCGGTATGAACGCCGAATACACCGAAGTGCTGATCAACGGCCGCTCCATTCCCGGCCAGGGGGCGGATCGCACTTTCTTTGTCGACCGTATTCCTTCCGAACTGGTGGAGCGTGTCGAGATCATCCGCTCGCCTTCCGCCGATATGACTTCCCAGGGGGTGGCCGGATCGCTGAACATCATCCTCAAGGATGGTGCGCAGCTGGACGGTGTCAGCACTCGTTTGGGCACCACCTATTACGCGGATGACGACAAGGAATCCCGCTACACCGGCGCCGCCGCCATTGCCCAGTCCGGCGACGGTTACGACTTCTGGCTCGGCGCCAACGTCCAGGAGCGCCGCAATCCCAAGCAGAAGATCGAGGAGTACTTCGACGATGAGCGTGCCCTGGAAGGTTACGCTTTCGAGCAGGATACCCGCGACGGCACCGACAGCTCCCTGAACGGTTCCCTGGGCTTCCAGCTTCCGCAGGGTTCCGAGCTGCGTTTCAAAGGCTACTACGTCTACACCGACCGCCAGGAAAATGAAATCGTCGACGAATATGAGGGTACCGCGGTCAGCCGCACCGATGGCGACCTGGTGGCGGTCGAAACCCAGGAAGAGCAGATCGACCAGACCAGCTGGGGGCTGGACGGCGTCTACATCACCATGCTGGGAGGCGGGGAGCTGGAGCTCTCTGCGGCCCTTTCCCACTTCGAGGAGGACACCGTCAACTTCGAGACCGAGGAGGAATTCGAGGACGGCGTTTCCCTGGGAGTCGAGACCAACGACGAGCGCCTGGATATCGAGGACGACAGCTATTCCCTCGAGGGCAGCTACACCGCGATGCTGGGCAATTCCGAACTGAAATCCGGTATCGCTTACAGCCGCAACGAGCGTTCGGGATTGCAGACCGGATTCTTCGATGTGGACGCGGAGATCGAAGAGACACGCATCGCGCCCTACACCAAGCTGACCCTGGAGATGGCGGACAACATCAGCCTGGAGGGCGGCCTGCGCTACGACATCTACGAGCGGGATGTATCCAATGAAGACGGCAGTGCCTCTCATGACAGCAATGAATTGCTGCCGTCCCTGAGCCTGCGCTGGGACGTAACCGGGGACAGCCGCGTTATCGCTTCCGTGGCCCGCACCCTGCGCCGCCCGGAGTTCGACCTGGTGTCCCCCTTCGAAGAGGATGAAACACCGGACGATGAAGACCTGACCGTGGGCAACCCGGATCTCGAATCCGAACTGGCCTGGGGGTTCGACCTGGGCCTTGAGCACCGCCTGCCGGGCCGCGGCATCTTGGGAGTCAACTTTTTCTACCGCGATATCGACGACGTGATTGAGCTGACGGATACCGGCGTGCCCTATCCGGACGGCGGCGGCACCATCTTTACCCCGATGAATATCGGCAGCGGCAACTCCCGGGGTGTCGAATTTGATATTTCCATGCCGCTCGCCTTTGTGGGCCTGGAGAACACCGGTTTCTACGCCAATTATGCGTATCTGGATTCGGAGATTGAGGACCCATTTACCGGGGAGGAGCGCACTTTCCGCAATCAGCCGGATTCCGTCTACAACGTCAGCCTGACCCAGGATATCCCGGGCTTCGGCGGCGCGGGTGTCTCCTACCAAAAACGCAGCGAGTCCCTGGCCACCGAGTTTGAGGAGTATGTGGTGACCGAATACGATGGCAACCTGGAACTCTTTGTCGAGTGGAATATCAACCGAAACTCCGTGCTGCGTTTCAGCGGCACCAACCTGCTGGATCAGGAAAAGATCGAGTACATTCGCGACTACGGTGAACCGGTCAATGAAATCCAGTACGAGGAGAGTACCCCGACCTACACTGTGACCTGGCGCGCGGCTTACTAGAGCCGCAGGTATTCCGGTGGCCCCGTCGCCCCGGTTCCCACAAGGGAGCCGGGTTTTTGCTATCTTCAGACAGTCATCTGTTTGCCATAAAAATGGCGTAAATTTGTCATCACAAATTCTGTAAAGATTAAAAAAATGGCGCGAGAAATTTTCAAGAAAACCGTATTGCTGTGCGCGCTCGGCGCCCTGTTGAGTGCCTGCGACCGGCTGCCTGATGCGGCAGGCATTGCTTCCCGCCCGCTGGAGCCGGTGCAGGAAATTCCGCTCTCCGACGTGGTTTCCAGCCAACTGGCGCCGGTAATGCTGGGTGGCAAAGAGTACCTGCTGCTGGCCAGTGAAGTGCGCGGCCTGGTCCTGATCGACAGCAATGGCGACGAGGCGGCGGCACTGGACGGCGGCAGCGTCGAGCGTTTTGCACTGCAGGCCCTGGACGACGGCAGCTGGCTAGTGGCGGTCTTCGACGATCACAGCGGCGAAATACAGTTGCGCCAGCTGGCGTTGGATGCCGGCACTCAGCGGCCCGGCCTGAAATACCTGGGCGCCCAGCGGAGCAATGCACCGCAGGCGGCGCTGTGTTTTTCCCGCCAGGCCGGGCGCACCCATTTGTTCGCCATCGACGAGACCGGCCTCGGTCGCGAATATGTGGTGCACCCCCGGGATGGCGCCTGGCTGTTTACCGAGGTGCGCCCGCTGTATTTCGGCGAGCAGGTGAACAGCTGCGCGGTGGACGATGGCCGAGGCCTGCTGCTGGTGGCGCAGCCGCCGCTGGGAATCTGGAGCCTGAACGCGGATGCGGAAAAGGATGAAGAGCGTCGTGTCTTCGCTCCCGCCGCGGATCTGGGCGAGGCTTTCGGCGGCTTCTGGCTGGGCGCCGATGGCAATCTGTGGCTTACCGCCGGCGGGCGGGCCCTGGCCTACAACCTGAATACGCAGGAGAGAACGCCGGTTTTCTCAAAGCTGCTGGCGAACATTCAGCCGGTGTCCGTGGCGGTGCAGGGCGGCGCGCTCTTGGCGCTGGAAGAGGAGAGCGACATTCTGCAACGCTACGATGTCGAACTGCCGCAGCCGACCGCGGAAATCCAGGCGCTGGGAGCGCCGGCGAAAATGCCCAGGGTGCCCGCCAGGGCGCAGACGGAACCGGTGGCCTCCGGTGGCGACGCCGCAGACGACCCGGCCATCTGGGTCAACCCGCGGGACGCCGCCGCCAGCCTGATCCTGGGCACAGACAAGAAGAGCGGCCTGAATGTCTACAGCCTCTCCGGCAAGCTGCTCCAGCAGTTTCCGGTGGGCCGGGTCAACAATGTGGATTTGCGACCGGTAAATGGAGGCAAGTACGCCGCCCTGGCCGCCGCGTCCAACCGCACCACCCCGGGTATCAGCCTTTTCGGCATTACCGCGGGGGGCAATGTGGACAGCCTGGGTCTGCGTGAGATGGAACTGGACGACCCCTACGGCCTATGCCTGTATCGGGAGGGGGACAAGGTGCTGACGTGGATATCCGACAAGGATGGTGACCTGCACCTGGCGGAAATCCACCTCGGTGAAAACGGCCTCGACTGGAAACTGCAGCCCCGTGCCCAGTTGAAAGTGGGCAGCCAGGTGGAAGGCTGCGTGGTGGACGACGAGCGCCGCACGCTGTTTTTCGGCGAAGAGGACCGCGGCGTATGGCGCCTGGATATCGCCGGATTCCTGGCCGGCAGTGCCGAGCCGCAACTGGTGGCTGCCACAGACGGCAAGCGCCTGGTGGCGGATGTCGAGGGTATCGGTCTCTATCGTAGCGGCGACCGCGGCTACCTGGTGGTTTCCAGCCAGGGCAACAACAGCTACGCGCTGTTCAGCCGCGACGGCAGTGAATTTATCGGCAACTTCCTCGTGGATATCAACCTGGACCGCACCCTGGACGGCAGCTCAGAGACCGACGGCCTGGAAGTCACCGGCGCCCCCCTGGGCCCGGACTACCCCGCCGGCCTGCTGGTGGTACAGGACGGCCGCAACCGCATGCCCAGCGCGGCGCAGAACTTCAAGCTGGTTTCCTGGGGGGATATTGCTGAGACGTTGGAATTGCAGTGAGCCCAAGCTCGATCGCGGGCATGGCCCGCTCCTACACGGGTAAAAAATATCTTTATCGATCGCGGGCATGGCCCGCTCCTACAGGGGGTAAAAAATATCTTTGTAGGAGCGGGCCATGCCCGCGATCAAGACAGCCAAATGGCATTCCAGTATGGATAATCTCCGATATTTTTAACCAAACCGGCACGCAATGGATTGGCCACTAAGTATCATGCTGCCGCTACTAAATCCTCCTCTTTGCGCAGTGCGCGATCGTGAAAACCTTTATCCCACAAAGGCCCCTTGAAAGAGCATGTCTTGTTGACAAGTCGGGCACTGGCGGACTTTATTCGGTTGACCAGTATGCTTAGTTTGGAATCCTCTCCCAATTGTAAAAGCCAAGGCGCGTGGTCTGGCATCAGTACCCAAGAGAGAATTTGAGAGTCCTTCAATATCGACTTATCTTCAAAGCAAGTACAGGCCGGGCGAGCAGCATTCCAGTCTTTGAAAATGGGTTCCCGCTTATATGTTGTAGTGGTAACCAGATAGATCTGATTGGATATGGATATTCGACCTTTGCGCAGTGCCTGATGTCCGGGTTTGTATTCGGGCATTTGGTGTCCTTACCTATTCTGATCGCGGGCATGGCCCGCTCCTACAAGGAGTTAAAAATATCCCTGTAGGAGCGGGCCATGCCCGCGATCAATCTCGCTTAGAAGTGCATACTCCACCCCAAAGACGCCGTCTCCACATCAAAGCCCCCCCGAAAATCCTCGCTGCCCACATCGGAAAAACTCTCCCACTCGGCGCGTATGGTCCAGTTGTTCTGGTAGCGGTAGCTGATACCGGCACCGTAGCCCCAGTGGAAGCCGGTGTCCCTTTCCTCTACCCTGCCGCTGACGGCTATCAGTTCTTCTTCTATCTCGCCCTCTTCATTTTCGAAGATAAACAGCAGCTCGCCGGACTGGCTTTCGGACAGTTTCGACGCCCAGAATCCGCCCCCGGCTTTGGCGAACAGGCTGAAGCCGCCGCCGATGGGCCAGTGGCCCACGGCGAAGGCGTTGATCAGTTGGGTTTCGATCTCGTCCCCGATTTCCAGGTATTCGCCAGTGGGGAAATCCAGGCGGAAATCCAACTGGTTGTCCGAGAGCTGCTGGTAGCTGAGTTCCACCGCTACTTCGGGTTTCCAGCGCCAGCCGCCGTAGATTTTCCAGCCGCTGCCGCCCTGGCTGCAGCCGCCGGTGGTCGCTGCGCGCTCCGGATTGTTCAGGCCCTGCACAAACTGGTTGCCGGCCTCGCAGAAACCCTGGATATCCAGGTCGCTGTAACTGACGCCGGTGTAGCGATGGGAATAAAAATCGGCCTGTGTCGGCGCGGCGAGCGCCAGGGCGGGTACCACTAGCAGAAAGAGTTGCCTGTTCATGGCGTTACCTGCTGGGTTGTTGTGAATTATTTTTTTCTCTTTTGTAGGAGCGGGCCATGCCCGCGATCGGCTTACCCCAGCGTCTGAGGCTGATCGCGGGCATGGCCCGCTCCTACAAGGTAAAAGTATTACAGCTTTAATTCCGCACGCAATTCCGCGAGCTTTTTCGCATTCTCGGCCTTGGACAGGGGTTTCCCGGGATTCTGTTCCAGTTTCTCCTGTCGTGGCGGCGCCAGTTGTTCTCCTTCCAGCACCCGCGCACAGATCTTGCGGTAGTGCTCGGCGAACACCGGGTAGGCTACGGATTCCGGGTTGTTGGCCAGGAAAAACCAGTTGGCCTCGCGCCCGGCGTGGTACACCGCTGGGTGGCTCCAGTTGTGGCTGGCCTTGGGGCTGGGGGCGTTGCAGGCCTCGCGGTAGGCGGCGCGGGGTTCCGGCAGGCCGTTTTCACCCGCCGCACAGAGTGTGAGCATTTTGTGCACGGTGGGCAGGTATTCGCTCTGCAGTATGGCGCGCTTGGCGCCGGCCATGATCTGCTCCGGGGCAAAGGCGGAGAGCGCCTCCAGCCACAGGCGCTTGGCGTGGTGCAGGGTGTCGGTGTCGGGAAAGGCGGCGCTGAACTGGTTGTGGTAATTCAGTTTGAACAGCGCGAAGACCTCGTTGATCACGCGCTTTTTCTCGTTCAGCTCACTACCAGTTTGTGTCTGTGAGGATGTCGCCGATGGACCTGTCGCGGGTGCGCTGGTTTGTCGAGTCAGCGGTGTTTTGTGGCTTGCCATATGCGTGTCCTATTGCCAGCTTGTTGCGCTCCGCCCACTGGTGGCGCGCGTGACGCACGAAAACGGCGTCCCAGCTCTTGCGCGCGGCGCCCTGGTCGCGCCAGTAGATGCGGAATTCCGGTACCAGGGAGAGGGCGAAGTCGCGGTCTATTTCACACTGGTTCACCAGGTGACTCAAGCAGTCTGCCCCCGGTTGCCAGTTGCGCGTAATGGGTTTGGCCACCGGGTTCTTCTCGATCCCCTGGCAGTAGTAGGCCCACTCCTCGCGCGCGTATTCGATAAACAGTTCGCCCCATCGGGCACTGTGGCCGCCGCGCTCGAGCCATTTGTAGATAAATTCCGGCAGCAGCTCGGCGGCGAAGGCGGGGTTGATGGCCAGGCGGCGCAGCTGCTCCCAGGTGTGTTCGCTGGGCTGCCAGTCGCGGCTCATGGCCACCGGTTTGGCCTTTTCGATAAAGGGCGTGTCCTGTTTTTCCCAGTCCCCCAACACCCAGTCGTTGAACTCCAGCTCCCAGGAGATGGAGTGCTTGCCGCTGGAGCGGTGGTAGTCCACGAAGCGCTGCAGGCAGCGCTGCACGAAGGTGCTGGGCACGCCCTCGTCCGCCAGTTTGCGCAGGGTCTCCCCGTCCGGCTGCCAGCCCGGGGGCAGCGGCTGCTTGCGCTGGGTGGTGGCGCGGTAGGCTTCCCACTTGCTCTTCACCTGTTTCAGGAACAGGGAGCCGAAGGAGTGGCGGGACTCGCCGCGCTCGCGCCAGTAGGTGACGAACTCCGGCAGCTGCTCGCGCACAAAGTGCTCCGGCACGCCCAACTGGGCGATGCGCGCCAGGGTTTCCCGGTCCGGCTGCCAACTGGGGGAAATGGTGTTGGCGCTGCGGCGGGCGGGGGTCTCGGCCGCGCGACCGTCGCCGCCGCCGAGGGAAAATTTCAGGGTGTGGCTGCTGCCGTAGGGCGCCGCGCCCAGCAGCAGCGTACCCTGGTTGCGCAGGCTGGTGGCCACCCGCTGGATATCCGCCGGCTCCCAGAAGGGCAGCAACTGCTGCAGCTGTTCGCCCTCGGCGGTGTACCAGTCCCGCCCCGGATGGGGCTCCACCGGCAGGAACGGCAGCAGATCCCCCAGGGCGGTGAGCAATACCGCCTCCTCCAGACCGAGGGTGGCGGCCAGGGTGGGGGAGATGCACAGGGGTCTTTCCGGGAGCAGGGGGTGTTTCATGGGCGGGATGATAACACTGGGGGCAAATTCGCCGGGAACGAATTTGGACGCCGAAGGCGCCCGCAGGACGAGCGCCAGGGATGGCGCGAGTCACTCGGGATTCCCGGGACCGCGGAGCTCCAGCTCCGCATGCGGATGGTAGGAGCGAAGGGAAACTCCGCAACGTCAGAGCCGCCCCCCGGCGGCGACTTCCCCCACGCGCAGCAGGGGACGCGGATCTTCACTGCCGGTAAGGGCCGCCAGTTCGTTCGTGCCCAGCCATTTGGACAGTGGAACGTCCAGAGCGCCGGCCAGCGCGACCAGCAGATGCAGCCAACTGCAGCCGTTGGCGAACAGCATGCCCTCGGTATCCAGGGTGCCGCCGCGGTTGCGGTAGCCGAGCAGTAACGCGTTGACCGGCAGCAGCCCGGCGAGGGCTTCGGGCCGGGTGTGGCTGGCGACCAGGGTGGCGGTTGCGTTTTCGGGGAACAGCTCCGCCGCGAGCTGGGCGTCCGCGCCGGCCTGCCGCTCCAGTTCGTCGCGGAAATGCCGGCGGAATCGCCCGGGTTCCAGCAGGCAGACCAGCGCGGCATCGACGCCATACTCCGACAGCCGCTGCCAGGCCAGCTGGCATTGCTGCAGCTGGTAGGCGCCCACGGCCACCAGGCGCACCGGTGCGTCCGCGTTGCCGCGCAGGCGCAGGGCGCCGTCGCGGACCAGGCGCCGGGCCTGCTCTTGGTCCAACAGCACGGGCAATTTCCGTTTCGGCACCACCAGCGCATGCAGTTCGCCGTGCCGTCGGTAGCAGTCCGTCAGCGCGGCCAGGGCGCTGTTGGCATCCACCGGGAAACGCACCACGCCGGTGTCGGACATCTCGCCGAGCAGCGCCTCGCACAGGGTGGGGTCCTGGTGGGACTGTTCGTTCTTGCCGTTTTCCCAGGTGTGGGAGCTGAGCAGGAAGGGGATCGACAGCCACTGCGGCGGCGTTCCGGCCTCTTTCTGGTGGCGGGCAAAGATGATCTCCTGGCGCATGATGCCGAGCATCTTCACCGCGAAGGCCTCGTAGCTCACCACCAGGTTGATGCCGCCCTTGTTGCCCAGCGCCGCGCAGGCCACCGCCTCCTCGTTAAGGGCGGTGATCACCGCGCCGTCGATGGCCTCGTCGCTGCCGGCCTCCAGCTGGAAGACCCGGTGGCGGAAGCGCTCCAGGGTGCGATAAAAGCGGTTGCTACTTAGTTCGTCGGGGTTGCCCACGCGCACCCGCCACTCGGGATTGGCATCGGCGAGTGCGACGAAATAGCCATCCAGGGCCGCCATCGGCGATTCGCGGCCGCCGGCGGGCAGCCAGTCCGGTTCGGGGGCGTGCTTCAGGGTAACGCTGCGCCTGTGCAGCGGGTGGTCTTTTTCCAGCGCCCGGCCCTGCGCCGCGTGGGCGGTGAAATAGGGCAGCGAGCGGTGCAGGCTCTCTGTCTCCACATACAGTTTGGCGGCGGCATCGATAAATTCCCGGCGGGCGCTGCTGTCCTCTGCCGGATTTCCCTGAAGCGGCAGCCCGTGGGCGCGGTTGGTGCCGGCGCCGGGAAAGCCGTAGCCTTTCGGCGCCTCGGCGATCACGTAGTGCAGCGGCACCGGATAGCCGCCGGAGCCGTTTGCCACCGCATCCGCACAGCCGAGCAGCCGCTCCTCCGCCTCCAGAATGGCCCAGGCGAAGGCGGCCGGGTCCCTGCCGTCGATCAGCAGCGGGTCGAATCCGTTCAGGCGCAGGTGCGCCGCGAACCACTCCACGCCGCCCTGCTGGAACAGGGTCGAGCGCTGCTCGATGCGCCGCCCGTTGGCGATCATGATCGGGGTGACCAGTCCGCAATCCTCCGCGCGCCACCAGCGCGGCGCCCAGTCGCCGCCGCGCTGTTCCTCGAAGGCGCCGTCGCTGAGGAAGGCCACCAGCCGTTCCCCCGGCAGCGGCATATGCACGTACTGCAGCTCGGCGAAGCCCAGGTAGCCGCCCTCGGAAATACCGCCTGCGGTATTTACGTTTACGTGGCTGCCGAGGGGCGAGGCGGGCCGGCCGCGGGCGTCGATGGCGTAGGAATAGAAATCGCGCACGAACTGCGTGAGCCCGGCATCGGTCCAGGCGTAGCGGGCGGTGTGGGCCTCTTCCATATTGCCCACCAGCAGGTTGCAGGCGTCGATCGCGGCCACGCAGTGGCCCTGGCCCATCAGCCAGCTGCGGGTGATGCCGCCGAGTGCATTGGCCGCCAGGTAGCCGATATAGGCGGGCACCATGTTCAGTGAGCCACCGGTGTGGCCCTGGGGGTCCGCCTTGAAGTCCCCGACGGCCAGGGTGCGGCCGTCGGCGTAGACCTGTTTCGCGTAGGTCATGTGCACTACCAGCCACATGGCCGCGCGGGTCAGCCGGTCGGCTGCGGCCAGCAGGCGGAAAACTTCGGCCCTGTCGGCCACCACGCCGCGCTGTTCCAGGTCGCAGGCCAGGCGGAACACCTTGACCTGGGTGTCGGCGCGGTGCCGGATCAGTTCGATGCCCTCCGCCCAGGCGGCAAATTCCCGGTCGTGCCCGCGGTAACTGCGCGCCAGGCGTTCGTCCCGGTGCTGTTGATGGTCTCCGCGCGATGGTGTCGAATTCACGAGTCACCTCCCTGTAGTTGTTGTTCGGCGCTGAGCAGCAGTTCCCGCGCTTCGTCTGCGGGCAGCACGCGGATATCCGCACCCGCGGTGCCGATGTCCGCCTCCCCCGAGGTCGCCGCCGCATTGGCTGTGGCATCCAGGGGAAAGCCGAGCGGTTCCAGCGGCGCCAGTATCTGTGCGCGCACCCGGGGCTGGTGCTCGCCGATGCCCCCGGAAAAAATCAGCGCGTCGGCACCGCCCAGTTCCGCGAGGTAGGCGCCGATATATTTGCGCACTCCCCGGCAGAAAATATCCACCGCCAGTTTTGCCTTGCGGTCGTCGCGCGCGAGCAGTGCGCGCATGTCGTCGCTGCCCGCCAGGGCCATCAGCCCCGCGCGGCGGTTCAGCATCTCGTCGAGTGCTGCGGCTTCGAGCCCGGCTGTCTGATGAAGATAGAGCAGCAGCCCCGGGTCCAGGTCGCCGGCGCGCCGGCCCATCACCAGTCCCTCCAGCGGGGTGAAACCCATGGAAGTAGCCAGTGGCTTGCCGTCTTTGATCGCCGCCGCGGAACAGCCGGCGCCCAGCTGCAGGGTGATCAGCCGCCCGCGGCTGCGCCCGGTGATTTCGCACCAGCGGCGCCACATGGCACCGTGCGCCAGGCCGTGAAAGCCGTAACGGCGCAGTGCGTGTTCGGCGACCAGCTCCGCGGGCAGCGGGTAGCGCCGGGCGGCTTCCGGCAGGTCCGCGAAGAAGCCGCTGTCGGCAACGGCAATTTGTGTTGCCGAGGGAAACAGGCGCAGGAATTCGCGCATCCATTCCAGCGCCGGGGGATTGTGCAGCGGTGCCAGCGCCGCAGTGGACTCCAGTCGCTTGAGCAGATCACCATCCAGCGCCGCGCTGCGGGAGAGCAGAGCGCCGCCGTGCACATAGCGGTGGGCGATGCACAGCAATTGATCCTCGCGAATTCCCGAACCGGTGAGCCGTTCCGCGATCTCTCCCGGGTCCGCCTCCGACAGCGGCCAATTGCGATACAGCAGGCGCTTCCAGGGGCGGTTCCGCTCGCGGGCAAAGCCGGTCACTTTCAGCGATGAACTGCCGAGGTTGACCGCGAGTGCTTGCTGTTCGCGAAGAGGGCGGGCCATACCAGATTTATCTCCTGTGGCCGGGTATCCCGGTGTTCAGTGATTTCTTCGTAGGATGGGCAAAGGAGCGCAGCGACGTGCCCATCTTCAGCCGCGCTGATGGGCACGCTGCGCTTTGCCCATCCTACAAATCACACATCGCTGCGGTTCAGGCGCAGCGCGTTGCCGATCACCGACACCGAGCTTGCGGCCATGGCGGCGGCCGCGATCATCGGCGACAGCAGTAGGCCGAAGGCCGGGTAGAGCACACCGGCGGCGATGGGCACGCCGGTGGCGTTGTAGACGAAGGCGAAAACCAGGTTCTGCTTGATGTTGCGCATGGTGGCGTGGGAGAGGCGCCGGGCCCGCGCTATACCGCGCAGATCGCCCTTGACCAGGGTTACCCCGGCGCTCTCCATGGCCACGTCGGTGCCGGTGCCCATGGCGATACCCACCTGGGCCTGTGCCAGCGCCGGTGCATCGTTGATGCCGTCGCCGGCCATGGCGACGATGCGTCCCTCTCCCTGCAGGCGTTTGATGGACTCCGCCTTCTCGTTGGGCAGCACCTCCGCGAATACCTTGTCGATACCCAGCTTGCGCGCCACCGCTTCAGCGGTGGTGCGGCTATCGCCGGTGATCATCACGATTTCCATTCCCTCTTTGTGCAGGAGTTCGATGGCTTCCGGGGTGGAATCCTTGATCGGGTCGGCGACGCCCACTAACCCTGCGGCCTCGCCGTCCACCGAAACGAACATCGCGGTCTGGCCCTCGGCGCGCAGGGATTCGGCGGTGTGCAGCAGGCCGTCGATATCCACTCCCAGGTCTTCCATCAGCGCTTTGTTGCCGAGCGCCACGGATTTGCCGTCCACGCGCCCGCGCACGCCCTTGCCGGTGATCGAGTCGAAATCCTCGGCCTTCGCCAGTTCGATCTCCTTTTCCTCGGCGCCGCGCACTATGGCCGCGGCCAGGGGGTGTTCGCTGCCGCGTTCCAGGGAGGCGGCCATGCGCAATAGCGATTCCTCGTCGAAATTCCCCGCGGGCTCGACGCTGACCAGCCGCGGCTTGCCCAAGGTCAGGGTGCCGGTCTTGTCCACCACCAGGGTGTCCACCCGGCGCAGGGTCTCGATCGCCTCGGCGTTTTTGAACAGCACGCCGAGCTTGGCGCCCTTGCCGGTGGCCACCATGATCGACATGGGGGTGGCCAGGCCGAGGGCGCAGGGGCAGGCGATGATCAGCACCGCCACCGCGTTGATCATTGCGTAGGCGCTGCGCGGCTCCGGACCGATGGTGATCCAGACCGCAAAGCTGATCAGCGCGATGATCACGACTGCGGGTACAAAATACGCGGCTACCAGATCCGCCAGGTTCTGGATGGGCGCACGGGAACGCTGCGCCTCTGCCACCATCTGCACGATTTGCGCGAGCAGGGTCTCGGTGCCCACGCGCTCCGCCTCGATCACCAGGCCGCCGGTGCTGTTGACGGTGGCGCCGATCACTTTCTCTCCCTCGGTCTTCTCCACCGGAATCGGCTCGCCGGTGATCATCGACTCGTCCACGCTGGAGCGGCCCTCCAGTACCACGCCGTCGATCGGTATTTTCTCGCCGGGGCGCACCCGCAGCTTGTCGCCGGTTTTTACCCGATCCAGGGGAACGTCTTCCTCGCTGCCGTCGTCGTTGATCCGCCGCGCGGTTTTCGGTGCCAGCTCCAGCAGTGCGCGGATGGCGGCATTGGTTGCGCTGCGCGCCCTGAGTTCCAGCACCTGGCCGAGCAGTACCAGGGTGACGATCACTGCGGCAGCCTCGAAATAGACGCCGACCATGCCGCCCTCCTCACGAAAGGACTGCGGAAAGTAGTGGGGAAACAGCAGCGCAATCACACTGTAGAAATAAGCCACACTCACCCCGAGGCCGATCAGGGTGAACATATTGAGATTCCAGGTGATCACCGAGCGCACCCCGCGCACGAAGAAGGGCCAGCCGCCCCAGAGGACTACCGGTGTCGCCAATATCATTTCCAGCCAGCCGCTGATCCCGGGCGGAATCCACTCGTGCAGCGGCAGGAAGGGGATGAACTTGGACATTGCCAGCAGCACCACCGGAACCGTTAGCAGGGCGCTGATCCAGAAGCGCCGGCGCATATCCTTCAGTTCCGGGTTCTCCTCCTCGGCAGTTGCGCTGCGCGGTTCCAGCGCCATCCCGCAGATAGGGCAGTCGCCGGGTTCGCTGCGCACGATTTCCGGGTGCATCGGGCAGGTGTAGGTGGCGCTGTCCTCCCTGTCGGAGCGGTGGCGGGAATCCTGTTCGGAAGAGTGCGAGTGTTGCGGCATAAGGGGGTTCCCCGGCACGTTTTACCGACGGTGGCCATCGTTTGAAGAGTAATAGACTAGTCGCTGCGGTTGCTACAATTTGTTGAAGGCGTGGCATTTGTGCGACCGAACTCTGCGTCAAATTCCACATCATCACTGGAGAGCGGTGATGCAAGTTGAAACCCTGAAGGATGTGTTGGTGTGGACCCGGGAGTTCCACAGGAATTTATCCGATTGTTTGCGCCATTGCGCGCTCAACAATGAGAACTCCCGCGCCAAGCTGCTGCTCGACTATCTGGCGCAGCACGAGCAGGAGCTTTCGCAGATAGTTTCCGGGTTCGTGGAAACCGCGGAAACAAGAGCGCTGAATACCTGGTGCTACGACTACATGGAAAAGCATCCGATTCTGCACAGCGCGCACTGCGACGCGCCTTTCCAGGATCTCGAACCGGATGAAATCATGGGCGTTATCACCGACCAGCACGAGCAGGTGATCGACCTCTACCGCTACCTCCACGCCAGGGCGGACATTGAGGCCACCCGCGAGCTGATGGAAGAGCTGGAATCGCTGGAGGAGCAAGCGGCCAGGCAGATGAGCCAGGGTGCCAACCGGATGCAGGAGATGTAGCTATCCTGCGGATCGAAACGATCGGTTTTCATTTTATAGAAAAGAGAGTCTCGAGATGAAATTACACGCCTGTAAATTCGGTATCGCTGCCGGAATCAGCTTCGGCATTGCCTGGCTGCTGTGCAGCCTGCTGGTGATGCTTCTCCCTGGCATAACGATGAGCATATCCGGCGATATGCTGCATATGGATATCTCCAGGGTGGGGTGGCACATCACCGCCGTGGGAGTCTTTATCGGCCTGATCGCCTGGGTTATCGTCGCGGGTTTTATCGGTTGGCTGTTGGCCTGGGTATACAATCGACTGGTCTGATCTTTGCTACGCCGGGACGATAATAATGACGGATTTGAACCTGATGTTGCGGCGGGACCCGGTTTGCGGCGCGACGGTGGCGGAGAATTCCCACGCCTGGACGCACCTCCATATCCGCTATGCCTTCTGCTCGGAGCACTGCCGGGAGCGCTTCAAAAAATGGCCTCACCTGTATGTGGGCGATCCGACCCACGGCCTCTCGGAAAAACAGCGGGGCAAGGTGGTGCGAAAATCCCACAGGATCAAACTGGTTGAGCCGGTCGACAGGCAGCGGCTACCCGAGGTCAGGGAAGCTATAGAGTCTCTGACGGGTATCGAATCCGTGGAAATCAGTGGCGACGAGATAGCCGTGGCCTACGACCTGATACAGGTTTCCTTGCGCGATATCGAGGCGGTAATTGCCGGGGAAACTGGCGATTTGAGCGATGGGATGGCGGATAGGATTCTTCGGGCGATGATTCATTACAGCGAGGAGTGCGAGCTGGACAATCTCGCGCATCTGGCCAGCCACTACCGCGCCTGAAGGGTGGTGAAGCTGGAAACCGCTCCTTGAGCCAGTACTGTTTAGTTAACCGGTTCTTGTAGGAGCCTGCTCGCAGGCGAACGACTACGGAGTTCCATTCTTGTTCGCCCGGCAGACCCGCTGGCGCCCAACTACCAAAACCGCCATCTTTTTTCTTATCGTCAGAGTCTATTTTTCTAACAGTTCTCTACGCTCACGCTCATATTCCTCGTAGGATTTATTTGCGTGCTCCATGCACTCCTCATGGCGTGATGGCGGTTCCTTGAGGCACTCATTACGCTGATGGATGCGCATATTGTCATATATCGCTCTATTGCTGCATGCTGCGATCCCCAACAACAATAACAATATCAGTAACCTGTTCATGGTTGACAGCCGCCATTTTCTTCAAAGTAACGAACCAATAGCAGCATGGCATTGCGCTTGCCGTATTGTTCACCATGTTCCTGCATAAAGCGGATAATGGCCGACACGTCGAATATCTCTTTCGGTTCTCTGCAATACAGTTTCTCCAGGTAATCCGTCTCTTCGTCGAGGGTTGCGAGCAGATCCAGCGCTCCACCGACATAGGCTTGCAGGACTGGATGGTCGCTGCACGCACCGGGGGATGATTCACAGATTTTGGAAAACTCCTCCATAGTAAGCGCGGATACATAGGTCGTCTGCAGTGAAAACAACGCCAAAATGGTGGTGGCGAATAAGCGAACAGTCATTGAAAATAATCCTCTTGACGAAATTATCGTAAAACGATAATTTAGTAATGTTAAACAACTATGTCAAGAGGGTTTACATGGTCCGATACTTCTCCCTGTTAATCGCCCGAGGCTGTCTGGCAATACTTGTTCTTGCCCCTGTAATCGCCTTGTTCTTCTTCGTCGATATTGATGCTTTTGCCGCCATAGCCAAGAGTAACCTGAATTTGCCGATACAATGGCAGACGGTCTCCACAGTGCAATGGTACAGCTTGTGGTTGTTGACCATGTTCTACCTTTCCATTGGCCTGGGTGGCCTCTATTTCCTGCACCGCGCATTCACCAACTTTGCGAAGGGGGAACTCTTTAACCCGGATAATAGCCGTGACCTGCGGCTGTTCTCGATCTTCCTGTTTGCACAGGCACTTGCCAAGCCGCTGCATTTCGCACTTTCCAGTTTACTGTTATCGATGAATCATCCTGCGGGCCAGAAGATGCTCTCAATTTCTATGGGCAGCAGTGAAATCAAGGTGATCGCATTAGCCATGATTCTGTGGGTGATGAGTGATCTACTGGTCAAGGGCAGTAAACTCGAGCGCGAAAACAGGCAGTTCATCTAGAGGTTTTCAGTGTCTATTGTCGTTAACTTGGATGTCATGCTGGCTAAACGGAAAATTCGTGGCAAAGAATTGGCCGCTCAAATCGGCATTACCGAACAGAATTTATCGCTACTGCGTACGGGAAAAGTCAAGGGCGTGCGATTCTCGACACTTGATCAGATTTGTCAGGTATTGCAGTGCCAGCCAGGGGATATCCTCGAATATGTTCCCGATGGATTTAGTTCTGAGGTGTAGGCGATTTTCCGTCTTCCAACTCACGCCACGCCACCTCGCGTCGGGAAGCACGTTCGGCGATCATCGTTGCCAGCGCGAACGGCACCATGCCCAGCGCGACGAGCTGTAGGGGTTCCGTTCCAGTAATGGCGAAGTATCCTCGCTCCTCATTGAGCAAGAGTTGCGCAACAGTCTGAAAAGCCGTGTGCAATCCAATCGACGCCCAAACTGAGCCTGTCACCACACGGACAAGGCCGAGCACGAACCCGATGGTGGTGAACAGCATCAGCCGCTCGAAGGGCAGCGTGTCCAGCCTGATCGCCCAAAGGATTGTTCCCCACAGGCCGAATAGCAGTGCTTGCCCTATGACGCCGAGGATCCGTGAGTGTCGTTCAGCGAGCGCCCGGTAGAGGTAGCCCCGAAACGCGAGTTCTTCGGGAAGGGCTTCGTAAAGAAACACCAGAACCACAAGCAGTGGCACGAAGGCCAGGATCTCCCCCAATGCAGCAACAGGGGTGATGGTTGTCCAGCCGAAACCGAGTACGACTGCGAGTCCCAGGACCAAGGGAGCGAGGAAACTCAACGCGCCGATGGCGAATGGCTTCGCCGCCGCGTTCAGCGACAGCGGCAATCCCAGACCTGCCAGTGTGCCGCCGTCGAGCCATCGCCGCGCGGTCATCACCATGGGCACCGCCAGAAGAGTCGCGAGCAGCGCGCTCTGGATGTGACCCGAGAGCGTGTACCCCTCGCCATACACCCAATAGCGCAAGGCGTGCAACGTCAACCAGATCGCCAGCATCGCTGTCCAGACCACGGCGACTCGGATATACGGCCTATTCATTCCTGGCATGGATCTTTTGGTGCTCCGGAACTTTGAAAAGATAATCTTGAACCGCCTAACATCGCAATTACGCGCTTGTCGCGGGAATTCCTAGGGTCAGGAGAAAGCAGCGTCAGGGTCGACAAGGCCATTGACGCGATAGGGCAATCCGGCCTCTTCCAGTGCCCAACGTACACGTATGTCACGCACATAGCCCCGCGGCATCTCGGGAACCCAATCGAAGGTCGTGAGGATCAGGTCGGTCATTCAGAGCCTCCTTTCATTTGTTAATGACCATCTTCCATTACCTTTATTTGCATTATTTCGTCTTCAGTTAATGTCTTATAGCCTCTTGGAAAAGGCCAGCCATACCCCCAACGAAACCTGGTGGGAAGATATGGAGTGCCACCGACTCTAACACCAGCGAGCATAAGAAGAGCAATCTCTGGCTCTCCTACAGCAGATACGCAAGCTTCTAACGCCTTATCTGCAGCCAGGCGATCTTGGTATGTGCCGCCTTTCCAGTAAGCATAGTCATGAACAACACAGCACGACAGCCATAATTCATTGTGTTCAAGGCTACCATTTGGAAAAGAGCTACACCCGTCAGATTCGAATGGCCGGATTTCATTGGCCAGAGAGCTTAACGGGAAAAATACTAATGAAAACAGAAGATTTCTCATGACTGTAAGTAATTATCAACGCCCGCATTTGCGGCTATTATTTGACCTGTAACACCGCAATCAGACACGGCTTGATTTGGGTGCTTTTTGCACGAAAAAAAAGGAAGCGCAGCGACCGTGTAGAAAATATGACGTGGCTGCGTTGCCTTGTAAACAAACAGAGATCAGCCGATACCTTGGAGACTGGCACCACACCAAAAGCAGTTTGGTCGGGATCTCTTTATCTGATGGCCGCAATCCGGACAGCTTTTCCCCGCTGATGGATCAAACTTTCCATCCAGCTTTCCATCACGCAGGTCAATTTCAATCATTTTTCTTTTGGCTTTTCTAAAACTGCCAACAGAAAGGTTGCTATTGGACCAATAAATAGAGAAATTATAAACCAGAGTAGTCCGCTTCTATTTTTGCCTTGCGCAAGCACACAGTTAATGAGTGCCAGTGTTCCCCAGCCAACAAAATATTGGCCGCCAACCTGTATTAAGTTATCTTCCATATGGTCACCTTTAAATTAAGTCAGACATTAACAATAAGAATGCAAAGTTCTCTTTTTGTTTTCCAGCGAATATGTCGGATTCAACTGCCTAGCTAACGAGGCTGTAGAAAACTCCAGTCTTTCATTCTGGTTATATTTCGCCAAAAAACGCGCTCCTACGTGAATTCTGCCCTGTTTTGACAGCGTTGGGCGCCCCGCGGAGGCCCGGAGCAAACTGCCTGCGTTTGTTATGCGGTTTAGTTGAATACAATTATTTCACCTTGTTTGGGTGCGTAGCTTGCGGCCTCTGGCCCAATAAAATCGCCATCTTTCAATGAGACTGAGACAGCTGCACCGTTATCAAACTTCAGGTGTATTTCATCGTCGTTTGAAAAAGCATCAATTATCATCGAGCCGATAAGTGCATTAAGGCTAGGCGCGCCCACAACAGTATGAGAATTCTCAATAACAAACCAACCCTTATCAAAGGCTAGAGATTGGCCTTTGATGTTCAAAACCTGACCACTATCGTCAGCATCCACATATGCGGCGTCACTCTCGGTGATACTCTCCAATACTGCGCCTATGATTTCTGTGAATTTATACATTTCTGATTAGCTCTTTGGCATAACGAGGCTGTAGAAAAACTATTTCGGAGAATCAGCTCTTCCAGCCATATTTTGATTGATCATTGAACCCGATTAAAACACAGTCCTTTCACATAGTCATCCAATCTGCGCAGCCAATAGAGAGGCTTCGTCAAGAGCCTTCTGGCTCAGTGAATCGCTCCATAATTCATCAGCTTTTCAATGTTATGCACCAAACAGAACATCCGCCATTGCCCCTGGACCTTGTCCAGGCCGCGTAACGTGAATCGATTTAGGCCCTTGTTGGTGCCTGTATTGCCAAATACCGGCTCCACCACGGACATTCGGTGCCCGTAGATCAACTTTCCTTCCTGGCTGTCGATGCGTCGCTTCATCCAATCTGTCGCGGTGTGGCCATTGGTCACTGTAATCGAGACCTGGCGACCGTGCCCCTCCCTTGTGTCGGCGGCACTTGGATTGCGCATACACTGGTCTTTCAGTTGGCAGCTGCGACAGTCGGTCAGGTTACCTTCAAAGACCAGCTTTCTTTTACCTTTGACAGGTCGAGATTCACCAACGAACCAAAGAGACTTTCCGGCCGGACAGATACAGATCTTGTTCTTGGCATCGATTTGAAATTCGCTGGCCGGGATGATCTTCTTCTGGCCTTTGGCATTGTACTGATTCCGCTTACCATACTTCTTTTTCTGCTTAGAGAAAGCTTTGTCTCTGGATCGGAACTTATTGTCAGGGATGTAGGCGTTGATGTTCTCTTTGCGGAGATAATCATTATTCTCCTCACTGGAGAACCCGGTATCTGCGGTTATGATTACCTGACTTTTGAGGATATCGTCATGGATTCCGGTATCACGATACCGCTTTCTGATACCGTCCAGAATCGACTTCAACGTATGCTGTTCCTGGCCGGAGCCAAAGGCCTGGGCTTCGACAATGATCTGGTGTTCCTTATCGACGGCGGCGATACCGTTGTAGCCCTGTATTGTGCCTTTGCTGGTGGTCATTTTGGCGGATTCGTTATCGGTGATGTTGCTCTTTACTTCTTTCTGGTTCTTTCCTTGCCCCTTCCTTGGGGTTGCCGTCTTTAGGAACTGATCAATCTTGTCGAAGTGCTTTTGGAGGGTTTCAGTGGCCTGGGCGAGCTGCTTCTTTCGGTCTCGCTCTTTGGGCTTTCGCCCGTCGAGCCGTTTGTGCTCTTCGATGCAATGCCGGATCTTCTTCTGGATTTTGTCTCGCTTCTGTTCCAGTTCTTTGAAAGTGCCGGAATGCTCTTTGGAGGCGTCTGAGGGCATCTTGCAGCCGTCAATGGCAAAGAGTTCATTGCCCAGTAGGCCCTGCTGGTCGCAGACAAGCAGTACCTGCTCGAAGACAGACTCAATGGCGTCGGGGTAGCCGCTGACAAAGCTCGCGATACTGGTGAAGTGGGGGACGGTGTCGCAGGAAAGGGCTTTGAAGATGATGTTGTTTTCACATTGCCATTGGATCTCGCGGCTGGAGGTGATGCCTTTGGCGTAAGCAAACAGGATGATCTTGAGCAGAATCGCTGGATCGTAAGCGGCTCTGCCGCCCTGATCATTGCTGTATTTGTCGTAGAAGGGGGAGAGGTCTATACGCCCGTCGATCAAACGGTGGAGAGTGAACTCGAAAGTGCCAGGCTGGAGTTGGTCTTCGAAGTTAATGACGACCATGGCGTCCTGGCTGTAGCTGTATTTTCTGAAATTTGGCATATCCCCTCCCTTTGAGGGTCAAATTTTACCAAAAAACGCTGGGTTTTAAGAGTTTTTCTACAGCCTGAACGTTGCTAGCTGGGGCGGCCTACGCTGTTTATGCGCGCAGCCATAGCGTAGGCCGTCCCGCGGAGGCGCGTAGCGCCGGAGCGTACAGCCTAGCCTTGTTATGCTGACTTAGCCCACCCACGTGAGTCCATGCAGTTCAGGTACATGGTATTCTTCATTTCTTGATGTTTAAAAACAAGCTCCTGTTCATTTGACTCGGCTTTTCGCCTAATCGCTAGATTCTGTAATTCACTAGGGGATTTACCCTTTGGATCATCTAATATTGGCCGTCCTGCTCCAGTTGGACCACCTATAGAGTTTCCAAAAATGGAATTGACAGCTGCTATGCAACCTTTTCTATCACTATCGAAATCCGAAATAGGCTTTTCCATCCCAGTTTTTGGGCGCAAGTCAAAGCCTGGGTTGTATCCGGCACATCCGACCACAATACAAGTAAAGGACAATAGATATTTTTTCATTAATTTCCTTGAATAACGCCGCGCACACCGGCGCGAGCTTGCGAGCGTCCGACAGCCGAAGGCTGTGTAGTGCTGCGCATGGTTAGTGTGTGCTGGCGCAACGTCCAACATACTTGTAAGTTTTAAATAGCAAAAAACCTACGATAGCTACTGTAACCGAAACATACAATGCCGGAGCACCAGTAACCCAGAGCTGCATAGGTACAATCAGTAAAACTAGAGCGAAAGCCCAAACACCGACAGCTCTTTGGGCCCAACCCTTTCCTGCAAACAACGAAAAAGCCGCCGTTGCTGCGCAAATGACATATGCAAATACGCAAGCGGCAAGCGCCTTTGCCTGCCACTGTTCATCTCTAAGCATAATTAATGCGTTTCCAATACCGCTCAGGGTAGATATCACCAAGCAGCTGGCTAGGAAGTTGGTCCATCCTGTTTTTTTCATGGCTTTAATCACACTAACGCCGCTAGCAACCGCGAACGGAGCATCGCGTAGTGAGTCGAGGCAGCGCGTTTTTTGCGCTGCCGGTGTTGGCTAGCCTTGTTAGGCACTTTTAAGATTACTTTTTTATCTGCATTTTTAAGACAGGTTTACCATCTTCGTTTAATTTTAACCATCCCGATTCAATACCACTTTTGATGTACTCCGTGCGTATTTTTAATTCGTTTACTGCAGCCCTCCAGGGCATATCTCCCTTTTCTTTCCATAACTGTTTAAGTTCAGATTTTGAATGTTCGGTAGCAAAGAATAAAGCAAAGTTGACTTTTTGCTTTAGCCGTAATTGATCCTTTGGCTGATACTTCTTTATCCACTTTGCGAGTTTCCTTGGCATGTCTGCTGCAGATCTGTTTTCTAAAGCGGCTACCACCTCAGCCCCTACAATTACAGAACTACACAAATCAACACTAATTGTGTCGTCATTTTCATATGCATCTAGGCATTCTTTGACCCAGACTTCTATTAACCTGTAGCCATCACATTCTAAAAGATATTCAACAGCATCAGCCGCTGCATCATTTTCAAAACTTCCAGGATTCCAGGTGCCCATATCGATATGCCTAACGCCCGGCTATGGCGCCGGAGTGCAGTTGGATTTTTTTTGTGGTACCCACCACAAAAAAAGGCCGACGGAACGGAGGTCGCACATGAGCCGCTTGTTATACCTATGTGGTTAGTTGGTGATGTAAAAATGCATCCCACACTTTTCCGCTTTCTGCTGCGCTTAGGTAGGTATTTAGGACATCATCTCCAAATGAATCACCTATACTTCTTTGAATATAAGAAAGCAAATTGGCATCCTTGGCAGTGGCATTGTCAACCTCTTTCACGATGTCAATCGCGACCTTAAACTCACGATTTATTTTTTGCTCATTACCTAGGACCTTATTTTTAAAATCATAAGGGAACTCACCAAATCGGTAATTTAGCCATTCCCTCTCTTCTTGTAACTCGTTCATCAGATCAAAAAAAGACTGATTTAAAATTCCTTTAGAGCAGTAGTATGTTTCGATCAACCCTTTCAGAGTGGAATGCCTGATGCGCTCAAGCTTTTTCGTGTCAATTAGAGGATTCAGCCAACACAGCACCATGGACATATGAAATAGGGAATAGTAGTGCCCAATTGGCGGCAGCAAAACACCGCTAGTACTCTTTAGCGCACTGCTGGCACCGACACGAAATGAAAATGCAGCAGCAAAGTGCAACGCCATTTTTCGCGCTCTCTCAGATTGCTCAGAACTGTCCATTGTCCTGTAGCTTCGAATGAATGCGTCGCGATGTTTTTGTTCCATGGTTCATACTTTCTCTTAGGTACCTGGTAGCTAAGGGCCTTGCGGCCCTTCGCCCCATAAGAACTGTACGTGATAGTTTCCCATCATACAGCTCAAGCCCTTTGAAGGCCGCACAAGCGACCCACCTATTCATATCCAATATGGCCTCCATTTAGGCGGCCAGTTTCTCATACGACGAGCTGTTCAGGAACCTTCGATCCCGTCGTGCATTCACCCGCTGCTTCTTGGCTCTCGCTTCAAAGTAATCGCTGTCCTCCAGATCATATGGATTGGCATCACTGCGTATCTTGCTGTGATACCGAATCGGCAGGTCACTGGCCTTGAACAACCGTATGAGTTTTGGACCCGACGTTGTCGGATAGTAGCACCCGTACTCAATACGACCTTTGAAGCGCTCACGGTAGCGTTTCTGATCCATGCCCACGTCTTAGATCGGTGTTCCCTTTGAAGCCACTTTTTCACCAGTGGATAGATCTTGTCGTCGACGTAACTCAGGCGTTCTTTTGCTACCACGTGTCGATACGCATAGGCCCAGCCTCTGATCACAGCGTTGAGTTTTGCCAGTAGGGCGTGAAACGGAATGCCGCGATATTGCTTCAGCACGCCTCGCACCTTCATAAGCAACTCTCGGGTTTTACCGTCTTGAGGCTGGATCAGCAAGGTTTTTCGGTACTTTTTAAAATGAAAGCCCAGAAAGTTGAAGCCTTGCTCAATATGACTGATGCGCGTTTTCTCTTCTGAGAGCTGTAATCCGCGCTCTGCCAGGAAACGTTCAACCTTTGGCCGAACCTCTTCCTCCAGAGCAGCTGGACTCTTCCCTGTAATAATGAAGTCGTCTGCATATCGAATGACGTGCAGTTTACTGCGCCCGCGACTGCGCGAGGCAGGAACGACCAACTCTTCCAAACCGTCTAGTGCCATATTGCACAGGATCGGCGATATAATGCCACCTTGCGGGGTGCCGTCTTCCGTTTCGTAGCGTGCTTCCTTGTCCATATACCCCGCTTTAAGCCATTGCCTTAACACCCGCTTGGGCAGCGGGATATGCGTCAACAACCATTCATGACTGATGCGATCAAAGCAGGCTTTGATATCAGCTTCCAGAACCCATTGTGCTGCGGTCCTTTGGGCCAGAACAATAAAACCTTGCTTGCAGGCATCGTGCAGGCTGCGCTTCTCTCGAAATCCGTAGGAATGTTTATCTCCCGTGGTTTCCGCAATCGGCTTAAGCCCCAGCGCATAGAGCGCTTGCATTGCCCGGTCGTGAAGGGTAGGTATTCCTAAAGGGCGGCGTTTGCCGTTCTTTTTCGGAATATAGATCCTGCGCAGCGGTTGCGCTCGATAACCGGCTGTCCTTAGTTTTTGCGCCGCACGCCAGTATTGACCCGGTGACGTCCAGAGCACCCCGTCAACACCCGCTGTGCGGCTTCCTTTATTGGATATGACCCGTTTAACAGCCAATACTTTCGCTGCAAACGAGCGCGATAACAGGTGTTGCAGAGCGCGAGCTCTACCCCACCGCTGTTCGCGTATAGATTTTGCGATACGCACTTGCAGTCGATAAACGTGCTTTTCCACTTCCGGCCAGTCAATCGCCAGCCATCGTTGGGCATCGCTTGAAGGTGCACCAGCTTTTTCAGCCATCATTTGCCTTCCTTCATAAAATCCATTCTGCAAATTCTCTCGCAACAAAGCACCGAGGGGACGTCTGCTCACTTTCGTGCCGGACAAATCTTGAATCCGTATATTCTCCATTACAGAAAATCATTCGCTTTTTCCCCCATCTCATGGACGCAGAGTCTCCGGCTCCATCACTGGCTACCTTCTTCCTCCGTGAAGGCTCTACGACATTGCCATGTTCTGCATAAATACCTTAACGAGCGAGTTAGATGGAATCTGTATCCCGGCAATGCGGTGTCTACGCGCAACCCACGTTATCAAGGTTACGACCGAGATTGCTTACCGTTTTGGTGACTGCCTATCAGTGTCTTTGGCAGATCTGGCGTCTCACGGGACGTCAACGATTCTTCACATATGTTCATCATGTCACTCCATCCTAGCCCCCGACCGCCTGACACTGGCAGTTCCGATTCCCCTCACGGTTCCTCTTAACAGGGTTCATTGTCCCCAGCGCTTCATACCAAATCCGTTTCGCATGGTGGGTAGGATACTGGTGGTAGAACACCAGGTTGCGCTTTCGAAAGCTTTTCTGTTGAATTCGCCAGTAGTGCACGAACTCATCAACTGCGAAAAACCTCGAATTACAACATATATTTATGCAACTTCATGTCGCAAATAACACCGCCAGCACGCGCGGCTTTGTAGTGGAGGCGAAGCCGTAACGGAAAAGCCGTCGCTGTGCCTGGCCATGTTATGCATATGCCTGACCTGTACGTTGTGATTTTTCACATGTAGCTAACCTACGCCAGTTTTTAGAAGCATACTTGTGGGCTTGCTTGAGTGAAAACCAAAGTGCTACCGTGCTCAGTATAGGAATATTTTTAACACCGTGAAACACAGTTATGCGAGTAACCTTTGTTTTATTATTTTCTATTGGCTCTAAGATAAAGCTGTCTTGCAGGAAGCTAACCCAATTTTTACACCAAACGTCACTTTCTTTCATTTGGTAGACTAATTTCCGATTTTCTTCTAGTTCGACGATGTTTTGTCGGATATAACCCTTATCAGTAGTACATTGTCTTGTATTCCCAATTTTGGGCTCACCCTCGAGAACTTTGCAGCTAAGTGGTTTTGGAATGCCAAGACGGAATGCTAGTGGATAGCTATCATCCATCGTTGCGTGGAAGAAATTAGGATAAATATCTTCAGGCAAGCAATCGAATACCCATGACGATTCAATTTTCATGATGCTATCCTCTTTGCATAACGCCGCGCTCAAGGGCGGACAATGCTATGCACCTTTGTGCAAAAATGGGAGCGCAGCGACCAGCACAAAGGTGCATAGCGTTGGCCGTCCCCTGCAGCGCTTGGTTAGCTGCGTTCCTCATGCTCGAACCATATAGTATGCCTAAGGCTTAATGAGCCTGAACAATGTACACATTTTTTGACCGGTAAGGCCATTGCCCTCTTCCACATGTCACGTGGATCTGTACAGAAAAAGTAGAGATCCCATACGCCTGGGGTTCCCGATATTCCGCTTCTCTTGTCGCAGTGCTCGCATATTACATCTTCGATGTGAACTCGATGCTTTTCTCCAGCGATGGTGATAAAGCAAATTAACTGGTAGCGGCCTTTCGCTCCCATTAAAGCGACTTCAACGCCTCTGTACTCTCGATATTCATGAAGTGCACGAGAGAGTGTCTCTAGATGAAAAAGTTTATCTCCTTCAAAGGAACCTGTTTCTAATATATGAGAAATGTCATCTTGATTTAGAAAAATTAGATTCTGTCCATCTAGGTTTACTTTTTTCACTGAACTATTTTCTCATGCAGCTAACGCCCGCATTTGCGGCTGGTTTGGAGCGCAGCGGAAAACCAGTCCGACAACATGCGCTTGTTAAGTTTTTGCCCATTGATTTTCATAAACGCCAACTCCGAGACGAAGGCAGTCACTGAGTTCTTTCGGCTCTACGCCACAATAAATGGACTGAACAATCATCGTATGATTTTCTTCGCCGGAGAATGCCAACTCATATCCGTGGCCATTCCAGACGTCGCCTATTTGCCTAGCTTGTGCGATGGTTTTGCCGACAAATCGCTCAAAGGGTTGATGCTTGCAGATAATGTAGCCGTCTTGATTTGTAATTTCAGGCAAATCAGGGCATTCATGAACACCAAGATATTCGCCGCCAACTTCCCCCTGCAACGCAAACACTCCATTCGAAGTGCCAAGGTAAACTACGTTAAATTCTGGATCTACCACATTGATCAAGACGGTATGCAAGGTAGCTCCTTCCAGCTTTGGGAGAAGCTTACTAGATTCTTTTGTATACCCTTCGTAATCTTCTTGCATAGTCATGTTTTAAACTTAACGTTGCGCTCTGGGGCAGTTTACTTTATGCACCTTTGTGCGAGAATGCGAGCGAAGTGAGCCGCACAAAGGTGCATAAAGTAAACTGTCCCTCAGCAGCGCCTTGTTAGGCGGATTACCCACTATAGCCCTCAACGTGCTGTTTACCTGAATCCCCAATTTCTTCCCACTCAGCTTTGGAGCCAACAAAAAGATGATGTGCTACTTTAAGATTAGTGGTATCCGTGGATATTAAGCTTACAGGAACATACATATTCTTTTCATCGTTTTCACCGGGAACCGGAGAGCCACAAATCTCACAGAAACTCGTTTGCCAATCATGTTCTGGCTTTGACCATAGACGGACATGATCTTTACCTTTCGACCACTTAAAATCAGCTTTACCTACGATGCTAACAGCGATTCCCATGCTTCCGGTCGATCGGCGACAAATTGAGCAGTGGCATATAAATACATCTGAAATTTCTCTGTTTATTTCAAACGACACCGCCCCACAGTTACAATTTCCTTTTACCATTGCTTAAACTCTGATTTAACGCACCTGGTAGCTAAGGGCCTTGCGGCCCTTCGCCCCATAAGAACTGTACGTGATAGTTTCCCATCATACAGCTCAAGCCCTTTGAAGGCCGCACAAGCGACCCACCTATTCATATCCAATATGGCCTCCATTTAGGCGGCCAGTTTCTCATACGACGAGCTGTTCAGGAACCTTCGATCCCGTCGTGCATTCACCCGCTGCTTCTTGGCTCTCGCTTCAAAGTAATCGCTGTCCTCCAGATCATATGGATTGGCATCACTGCGTATCTTGCTGTGATACCGAATCGGCAGGTCACTGGCCTTGAACAACCGTATGAGTTTTGGACCCGACGTTGTCGGATAGTAGCACCCGTACTCAATACGACCTTTGAAGCGCTCACGGTAGCGTTTTCTGATCCATGCCCACGTCTTAGATCGGTGTTCCCTTTGAAGCCACTTTTTCACCAGTGGATAGATCTTGTCGTCGACGTAACTCAGGCGTTCTTTTGCTACCACGTGTCGATACGCATAGGCCCAGCCTCTGATCACAGCGTTGAGTTTTGCCAGTAGGGCGTGAAACGGAATGCCGCGATATTGCTTCAGCACGCCTCGCACCTTCATAAGCAACTCTCGGGTTTTACCGTCTTGAGGCTGGATCAGCAAGGTTTTTCGGTACTTTTTAAAATGAAAGCCCAGAAAGTTGAAGCCTTGCTCAATATGACTGATGCGCGTTTTCTCTTCTGAGAGCTGTAATCCGCGCTCTGCCAGGAAACGTTCAACCTTTGGCCGAACCTCTTCCTCCAGAGCAGCTGGACTCTTCCCTGTAATAATGAAGTCGTCTGCATATCGAATGACGTGCAGTTTACTGCGCCCGCGACTGCGCGAGGCAGGAACGACCAACTCTTCCAAACCGTCTAGTGCCATATTGCACAGGATCGGCGATATAATGCCACCTTGCGGGGTGCCGTCTTCCGTTTCGTAGCGTGCTTCCTTGTCCATATACCCCGCTTTAAGCCATTGCCTTAACACCCGCTTGGGCAGCGGGATATGCGTCAACAACCATTCATGACTGATGCGATCAAAGCAGGCTTTGATATCAGCTTCCAGAACCCATTGTGCTGCGGTCCTTTGGGCCAGAACAATAAAACCTTGCTTGCAGGCATCGTGCAGGCTGCGCTTCTCTCGAAATCCGTAGGAATGTTTATCTCCCGTGGTTTCCGCAATCGGCTTAAGCCCCAGCGCATAGAGCGCTTGCATTGCCCGGTCGTGAAGGGTAGGTATTCCTAAAGGGCGGCGTTTGCCGTTCTTTTTCGGAATATAGATCCTGCGCAGCGGTTGCGCTCGATAACCGGCTGTCCTTAGTTTTTGCGCCGCACGCCAGTATTGACCCGGTGACGTCCAGAGCACCCCGTCAACACCCGCTGTGCGGCTTCCTTTATTGGATATGACCCGTTTAACAGCCAATACTTTCGCTGCAAACGAGCGCGATAACAGGTGTTGCAGAGCGCGAGCTCTACCCCACCGCTGTTCGCGTATAGATTTTGCGATACGCACTTGCAGTCGATAAACGTGCTTTTCCACTTCCGGCCAGTCAATCGCCAGCCATCGTTGGGCATCGCTTGAAGGTGCACCAGCTTTTTCAGCCATCATTTGCCTTCCTTCATAAAATCCATTCTGCAAATTCTCTCGCAACAAAGCACCGAGGGGACGTCTGCTCACTTTCGTGCCGGACAAATCTTGAATCCGTATATTCTCCATTACAGAAAATCATTCGCTTTTTCCCCCATCTCATGGACGCAGAGTCTCCGGCTCCATCACTGGCTACCTTCTTCCTCCGTGAAGGCTCTACGACATTGCCATGTTCTGCATAAATACCTTAACGAGCGAGTTAGATGGAATCTGTATCCCGGCAATGCGGTGTCTACGCGCAACCCACGTTATCAAGGTTACGACCGAGATTGCTTACCGTTTTGGTGACTGCCTATCAGTGTCTTTGGCAGATCTGGCGTCTCACGGGACGTCAACGATTCTTCACATATGTTCATCATGTCACTCCATCCTAGCCCCCGACCGCCTGACACTGGCAGTTCCGATTCCCCTCACGGTTCCTCTTAACAGGGTTCATTGTCCCCAGCGCTTCATACCAAATCCGTTTCGCATGGTGGGTAGGATACTGGTGGTAGAACACCAGGTTGCGCTTTCGAAAACTTTTCTGTTGAATTCGCCAGTAGTGCACGAACTCGTCAACTGCGAAAAACCTCGAATTACAACATATATTTATGCAACTTCATGTCGCAACTAACGAGGCTGTAGAAAAACTATTTCGGAGAATCAGCTCTTCCAGCCATATTTTGATTGATCATTGAGCCCGATTTAAACACAGTCCTTCCATATAGTCATCCAATCTGCGCAGTCAATCGAGAGGCTTCGTCAAGAGCCTTCTGGCTCAGTGAATCGCTCCATAATTCATCAGCTTTTCAATGTTATGCACCAAGCAGAACATCCTCCATTGCCCCTGGACCTTGTCCAGGCCGCGTAACGTGAATCGATTTAGGCCCTTGTTGGTGCCTGTATTGCCAAATACCGGCTCCACCACGGACATTCGGTGCCCGTAGATCACCTTTCCTTCCTGGCTGTCGATGCGTCGCTTCATCCAATCTGTCGCGGTGTGGCCATTGGTCACTGTAATCGATACCTGGCGACCGTGCCCCTCCCTTGTGTCGGCGGCACTTGGATTGCGCATACACTGGTCTTTCAGTTGGCAGCTGCGACAGTCGGTCAGGTTACCTTCAAAGACCAGCTTTCTTTTACCTTTGACAGGTCGAGATTCACCAACGAACCAAAGAGACTTTCCGGCCGGACAGATACA
The DNA here is from genome assembly GCF_030997045.1 of Microbulbifer sp. TB1203. Lineage (NCBI taxonomy): Bacteria > Pseudomonadati > Pseudomonadota > Gammaproteobacteria > Cellvibrionales > Microbulbiferaceae > Microbulbifer > Microbulbifer sp. TB1203. The sequence continues at coordinate 4,848,176 of NZ_CP116899.1, forward strand.
GATCTTGTTCTTGGCATCGATTTGAAATTCGCTGGCCGGGATGATCTTCTTCTGGCCTTTGGCATTGTACTGATTCCGCTTACCATACTTCTTTTTCTGCTTAGAGAAAGCTTTGTCTCTGGATCGGAACTTATTGTCAGGGATGTAGGCGTTGATGTTCTCTTTGCGGAGATAATCATTATTCTCCTCACTGGAGAACCCGGTATCTGCGGTTACGATTACCTGACTTTTGAGGATATCGTCATGGATTCCGGTATCACGATACCGCTTTCTGATACCGTCCAGAATCGACTTCAACGTATGCTGTTCCTGGCCGGAGCCAAAGGCCTGGGCTTCGACAATGATCTGGTGTTCCTTATCGACGGCGGCAATACCGTTGTAGCCCTGTATTGTGCCTTTGCTGGTGGTCATTTTGGCGGATTCGTTATCGGTGATGTTGCTCTTTACTTCTTTCTGGTTCTTTCCTTGCCCCTTCCTTGGGGTTGCCGTCTTTAGGAACTGATCAATCTTGTCGAAGTGCTTTTGGAGGGTTTCAGTGGCCTGGGCGAGCTGCTTCTTTCGGTCTCGCTCTTTGGGCTTTCGCCCGTCGAGCCGTTTGTGCTCTTCGATGCAATGCCGGATCTTCTTCTGGATTTTGTCTCGCTTCTGTTCCAGTTCTTTGAAAGTGCCGGAATGCTCTTTGGAGGCGTCTGAGGGCATCTTGCAGCCGTCAATGGCAAAGAGTTCATTGCCCAGTAGGCCCTGCTGGTCGCAGACAAGCAGTACCTGCTCGAAGACAGACTCAATGGCGTCGGGGTAGCCGCTGACAAAGCTCGCGATACTGGTGAAGTGGGGGACGGCGTCGCAGGAGAGGGCTTTGAAGATGATGTTGTTTTCACATTGCCACTGGATCTCGCGGCTGGAGGTGATGCCTTTGGCGTAGGCAAACAGGATGATCTTGAGCAGAATCGCTGGATCGTAAGCGGCTCTGCCGCCCTGATCATTGCTGTATTTGTCGTAGAAGGGGGAGAGGTCGATACGCCCGTCGATCAAACGGTGGAGAGTGAACTCGAAAGTGCCAGGCTGGAGTTGGTCTTCGAAGTTAATGACGACCATGGCGTCCTGGCTGTAGCTGTATTTTCTGAAATTTGGCATATCCCCTCCCTTTGAGGGTCAAATTTTACCAAAAAACGCTGGGTTTTAAGAGTTTTTCTACAGCCTGAACGCCGCCAACAGGGGCGACCAACGTTGTGCGCCTTTTGCGCAATAATGGGAGCGCAGCGACCGCGCAAAAGGTGCACAGCGTTGGGCGTCCCGCGGAGGGCCGAAGGCCCGGAGCGAACTGCTTGGCCTTGTTATTGTTGACGCGCTTTAGACAGAAAATTGCTACAGCGCACCAAACTTTCAGCCGGTAAAAACAAACATACTTTGAGTGGCACTGTTGCGTACAACGCACCACCTTCTTTTGATCTTGCGATTATCCAGACCAGAACGCTCCACCTTACTACCCCCGCCGCCTCCATCCAACTTTTAGGATGGATGCCTCTGAAGGCAATTAAAATCGTCTCGTAAATCCAGTGCTTGAGATCCAGGCTTTACGAAGTTGGATGTTTTTCATTTTCCTGCCAAGTACACAAAGGTTTACTTGGCGGCGGCTCTGCGGGCCAGAACAATAACGCCGCGTTCAGGGGCGGCTAACTTTGTGCGCTTGATTGCGCGAAAATGGGAGCGAAGCGACCGCGCAATAAAGTGCACAAAGTTAGCCGTCCCCTGCAACGCATTGTTAGCGCGATGATGAAACTCCGAACATCTCTACGGAGAACGGACTGGCCGCAACCACTTAACCCCACCGAATTACGCAGCGGACTCAGCTTGGAACGCAAACTTTCCGCAACCACCGCTCCGAACCTGGCACCGACTCTCCGAGCCGCTTCCAGGAAATGCCTTTAGAATCAGTACTACCGAATTCTAAACGAAAACATTTTGTGCCAGCGCTTCAGCGATTGTACTTTGAAACGCAGTACTTTCTTCTCAATGCCGACCGCTCATTTTCATTTAAAAAGCGGCGACACTCTAAAAAAACGCTAACGCCGCCAACAGGGGCGACCAACGTTGTGCGCCTTTTGCGCAATAATGGGAGCGCAGCGACCGCGCAAAAGGTGCACAGCGTTGGGCGTCCCGCGGAGGGCCGAAGGCCCGGAGCGAACTGCTTGGCCTTGTTATTGTTGACGCGCTTTAGACAGAAAATTGCTACAGCGCACCAAACTTTCAGCCGGTAAAAACAAACATACTTTGAGTGGCACTGTTGCGTACAACGCACCACCTTCTTTTGATCTTGCGATTATCCAGACCAGAACGCTCCACCTTACTACCCCCGCCGCCTCCATCCAACTTTTAGGATGGATGCCTCTGAAGGCAATTAAAATCGTCTCGTAAATCCAGTGCTTGAGATCCAGGCTTTACGAAGTTGGATGTTTTTCATTTTCCTGCCAAGTACACAAAGGTTTACTTGGCGGCGGCTCTGCGGGCCAGAACAATAACATTTATATAGTGGCCTCCAAGGCCACTTTGCCCCAGGCCGATATCTCTTGGTGAAATTTCGCACAGAATGCCCGCAAAGCCCCGCGAGGTCAAGGTTGTAGAGGATTCTTGTATGGCTCCCGCTTTTGGCAAAGTGATCACCGCGCCTCCTATCCCATTTCCAGAGGGGAAGTGTAACCACTTGTTTCTATTGTGATTTCTGGCAATTGCGGATTCTGCGCTGAGATATCGGCCTCGGTGATCATTTTCCCATTGGCGCTCGTGCCGCCAATACTGTATATATAGCCAGCACAACCTTCATGCATCAGGCAAGGAGTCGCAGATGATTGATGTTCCAGTCCCTTTACCAGCCCAGCCCGTCCGTTTAATGGACCGGCTGCGGGCGTTTATGCGGGCGCGGCATATGGCTTACCGCACGGAGAAGAGCTATTGCGGGTGGATTCGGGAGTTCATCCGCTTTCACGACAAGCGTCATCCGGAGACGATGGGGGCGGCGGAGGTGGAGGTGTGGCTGAGTCACCTGGCTAATAATCGATCGGTTGCAATCAATACGCAGAAGACAGCGCTGAATGCGGTTGTGTTTTTGTACAAGCAGTTTCTGGGGCGGGAGCTGGGGGAGTTGAAGTTCAACCGAACGGCTAAGGGGCGCAGGTTGCCCACGGTGTTCACCCATGAGGAGGCGGTGCGGGTACTGTCGCTGATGCGCGGGGATCACAAGCTGGCGGCGAGCCTGATGTACGGTTCGGGGCTGCGGGTGATGGAGGCGGTTCGCTTGCGGGTACAGGATGTGGATTTCGGGCAGGGGTGCCTGTTTGTGCGCGAGGCGAAGGGGGAGAAATGGCGCCGCACCTTGTTGCCGAATACGCTGGTGGAGCCGCTGCGCGCGCAGGTCCAGCTGGCGCTGGCTCTGCACCAGCAGGATTTGAGCGAGGGCTTTGGGGCGGTGTATTTGCCCGGCGCGCTGGCGAAGAAGTATCCGAAAGCACCGGTAAGCTCGGCATGGCAGTATGTGTTCCCTGCGCCCAATCGCGCGCTGGACCCGCGCAGCCAGGTGGTTCGCCGTCACCATCTGGGCGAGCAACAGGTTCGCCGTTCGGTTGCGCGGGCGCTGGCCGAGGCACGGATTCACAAAAAGGCCAGTTGCCATACCTTTCGGCACTCGTTTGCCACCAACCTGCTGCATGCCGGTACAGATATCCGCAGTATTCAGGAGCTGATGGGACACAGCGATATCAATACGACCATGATTTATACCCATGTGGTCGGCGCTCATGAACGGGGTGTGACGAGTCCGCTGGATGGGGTGGGTTTTGGTTAATGAGCCGGCGTATGCGGGCGCGCCAGCCCGGATATTACATTGCGGTGCAAAGATGATTCCCCGGGGCTTCGGCGTCAGGGAGCTTCCTGTGAGAGCCTGCAGGGCAGGCTCCCGCAACGCAGATTCCAGCGTTTTACTTGCTCGACCAGTGCACGTGCACGATCTTCCACTCATCGCCGATGCGTTTGAGTACCAGGGTTTCCATGCTCTGCAGGTCCAGCGATTTACCCTTGTACTCTCCCTGCAGCCGTGAGCGCCCGTAGGAGAAGGCCAGGTCCTCCCCCTCCCGTACCTGCAGTTCCTGCTGGGAGACGTCCATCTGTTTCAGGAAGGTGATATCCGCTGGCAGGTGGTGGCCGGCATATTCCTGTGCCGAGCGCTCTACCGATCCCCCTTCAAAAATAACCACTGCGTCCGCCAGTACACTCAGTACGGCATCCTCGTCGCCTTCGCGCAACGCGCGATGGAATTCCTGTACGGTTTTTCCTGCACCGGTTTCCATGCCGGAAAACATCGCCGGGTCTTTTTCTCCGTAGGGCTTGTCGCCGTGGGCGGTGGCGGCAAGAGGTATTGCGCTCAGCAAAATTGAGAATCCCGAAGCGCAGAGAGCCTTGAATAATTTTTGCATGGTGTTTTTCCAGGTCAGTGATGGTGGCCGGGGACCTCTTCGTCCCGCGCGGTGAGTATCTGGTACTGCTGTGGCGTCAACTCCGGCAGTTTTTGCAGAAAGGCCACCATGGCCCAGATACGCTGGTCGTCGTGGGTGGGGCCCCAGGCGGGCATGCCGGAGGCCTTGATGCCGTGCTTGATCGCCCAGAACTGGCGGCGGGGATCGCCGGCGCGCTTGGTGAGATTGGGTGGCGCCGGGTAGAGGCCCTGGCTGAGTTCGCTCTCCTTTCCACCAGGTTTCAAATGGCAGCCGACGCACATCTCGTTGTAATCCGGGCCGCCTTCGATCAGCAGTTCCGGGTCGTCCAGGTCTGGTACCTGTATATCCTTCGATGCGCGCTCGATGGATCTGTCGCGCAGGGTTTCCAGTGCCCAGTGGGTAAATGCCGTGTGCGGCACGTCGGCACCGGCCGGGTAGGTGCCGGAGTAGATGAAGGCCACGAAGCCGAGGCAGAGGGCAATCGCGGTGAGCAAGAGGGTTTTTATCGCCGTCATTGTCGGCTCCGTTATTTTTCTGTTTCGGGTTTTTCTTCCGGGTGCAGCTGTTTCATGCACTTTTTGATCAGTGCCTGGGTGACCGGATCCTGTTTGTCCATTTTTTCCATGTCCATGTCTTTGAGTGCGGCGCACTGGGGTTTTTCTGACTTGTCTTTGTGCTGGCTTGGGTCGTGGGCATGGGTCGCTTGGGTGAGCAATAAAGTGATTATCAAGAGGGTGGGGGTAAAAATTTTCATGATTTATTTCCTGAGCATTTGTTATGGGTGTAGGAGCGGTCAAAACCAGGTGCGGAGGCCGAGCACCCAGGTGGTGTCGCTGACACTTTCTCCCTTTGCGCGGGCAAAACCAGCCGCTTCGCCGAATTTCTTCTCGTAGTGTACGCCAATATAGGGCGCGAACTGGCGGGTGATTTCGTAGCGCAGGCGCAGGCCGGCTTCCATGTCCGAGAGGCCGGAGCCGGTGTTGGTGGCCGGGTCGTTCTGGCCGTAGAAATCGAGTTCAATTTCCGGGCTCAAAATCAATCGCTGGGTAAACAGCAGTTCATACTCGGCCTCCAGGCGCATGGCGCTGTCGCCGCCCTCGCCGACAAACAGCGTCGCGTCCACTTCAAAGAAGTAGGGCGCCAGCCCCTGGAAGCCGATGGCCGCCCAGTTCTTGCTCGGCCCGTCTTCCAGCCTGAAGTCATGGCGCAGACCCATCTGCAGGTCCCAGAAGGGCGCCACCGCGCGGCTGTACAGTGCCTGCAGTTCCGCGTTCTCGGTTTCGCCGTTCTCCCGTTCCAACTCCCCCTTGAGCCACAGCTTGTCCCGGTTGCCGCCGAACCAGAGGTCGCCCTTGAGCGCATCGCTATCCTCTTCGCGCACTTCCAACTGGTCCAGCTTGCCCATGGTGAACAGCTTCTCGTGATCCATCACATGATCCGGGATATCGGCGTCTTCGTGCTTGTCGCCGTCCTGATAGGCGGTTTGCGCCTTGGCACCAGATGCGATCAGCGCGGCCAGTAAAACAAATTTTTTCATTGCTTCTATCTCCTCAGACCACGCGCACTTCGCGGAACATGCCGGGCATATGGAACAGCAGGTGGCAGTGGTAGGCCCAGCGGCCGTAGGCGTCCGCAGTGACCAGGTAGCTGATCTTGGCGCCCGGCTGCACCAGTATCGTGTGCTTGCGCGGAATACGATTCCCATCGCCGGTTTCCAGTTCGCTCCACATGCCGTGCAGGTGGATGGGGTGGGTCATCATGGTGTCGTTGACCAGGGTGATGCGAATCCGCTCGCCGTACTTGAGCATCAGCGGTTCGGCATCGTTGAACTGGATGCCGTCCATGGACCAGACATAGCGGTGCATATTGCCGGTGAGGTGCAGTTGCAGTTCCCGTTCCGGTTCGCGCTTGTCGATAGTCGGAGTGAGGTTGCGCAGATCGCCGTAGTTGAGAACGCGGCGGCCGTAGCGCTGCTGGTGATCGCGAAGCCCGATGCCCGGGTCGTTCAGGCCATCCATGGGCTGATCCGCGCGCATGTCCACCGTGTAGGCGAACTCGCTGGGCAGGTGCACTATGGGTTTGTTGCTGCCGTGGCCGGCGCGGCCCAGGTTCTCCGTGAACCACACGCCCTGCATACCGCCCAGATTGCCGCGGCCGCCGTACGGGGTGTAGTTGGTATCGGAACCCGGGCTATGTTGGCTGTGATCCATCGAATTCATGCTGCCGTGCTGGCTGTGATCCATGTTGCCCATGTCGCCGTGCTGGCTGTGATCCATGCCGCCGTGCATTTCCCCGGAGCTTGCGGCGGGCCCGTGGCCCGTATGCGGAGCTGGAGCTCCGCGCTCCCGGGGGGAACCGTGGTCCCCGTGTCCCATCCCCATGTCGCGATGCGTCAACACCGGTGCATAGTCCATGGGCGGTACCTCCGCATACAGGCCCAATTCCGGGGTGAGGGTGCCGCGGGCGAAGCCGGTGCGGTCGATGCCCTGTGCGAACAGCGTGTAGGCGCGGTCGTCCGCGGGTTCGACGATCACGTCGTAGGTTTCGGCCACGCCGATGCGGAATTCGTCCACGGTGACCGGCTCGATATTTTGGCCGTCGCTGGCCACTACGGTCATCTTCAGGCCTGGGATGCGCACATCGAAGATGGTCATGGCGGCGGCATTGATAAAGCGCAGGCGCACTTTCTCCCCGCGTTTGAACAGCGCGGTCCAGTTATCTTCGGGGGTCTGGCCGTTCATCAGGTAGGTGTAGGTGTAGCCGGTCACGTCGGAGATGTCGGTATCGGACATGCGCATCCGGTTCCACATTCCGCGCTCGCGGAAAGTGCGGGCCACGCCCTTTTCGCGGATATCGCTCCACAGGTCGCCCACGGTGCGTCGGCGGAAGTTGTAGTAGTGGCTTTCCTTTTTCAGGTGGCCGTAGATCTCCAGCGGCGATTCGTCGCTCCAGTCGGACAGCAGTACGACGTATTCGCGGTCGTAGGCCACCGGGTCCGGCTCCGCCGGGTCGATTACGATGGCGCCGTAGAGACCGGTCTGTTCCTGGAAGCCGGAGTGGCTGTGGTACCAGTAGGTGCCGCTCTGCTTGACTTGGAACTCGTAGCGATAGGTTTCCCCCGGCTGGATACCGTTGAAGCTGAGGCCGGGTACGCCGTCCATATCGGTGGGCAGGATAAGGCCGTGCCAGTGGATGGAGCTGTCGTGGGCCAGGTTGTTGGTGACATTCAGGGTGACCTTCTGCCCCTCTTTCCAGCGCAGGATCGGCGCCGGCAAGCTGCCGTTGACCGTGGTGGCCTGCCGCTCGCGGCCGGTGAAGTTTACCCTGGTGTAGCCGATGCCCAGGTCGAAGTGATTGCCGCGCAGTGTCTGCACCGCCTGGCGGGGTTCCGGTCGCGGGGAAGCGGCGCGCAGGCCGCTCGGCAGGGCCAGGGCGCTGGCGGCGGCGCCAGTAACAGCGCCTGCGGCGAGGCCGGTAACAAAAGTACGCCGGGACAGTTGTGGCAATTGGATTCTGCCGTTATTCGGTTTCTCCATTTATATTGACCTCAGAACTGTTCCGCGGCGGTGGTGATCTCGGCGTAGACCTCCCGGCTGCCGTCCCGGTTGAGCTGCCATACCTGATAGGGAGTGAATTTGTCTTCGTACTCCATGCCCGGGCTGCCCAGGGGCATGGCCGGCACTGCGAGACCGCGGGCGCCGGTGGGCGGGTTCTGGAGGAAGCGGCGGACCAGCTTTGCCGGGATATGGCCTTCAAAAACGTAACCGTCCGAGGTCACGCTGGTGTGGCAGGACTGGAATTCGGGTTCTATGCCGTGGCGGCTTTTCACTGCGCCGAGGTCGTCGACATCGCGGGCGGTAACGGCAAAGCCGAGGTCTTCGGCGTGCTTTACCCAGAGCTTGCAGCAGCCGCAGGTGGCGCTTTTGTAGGTGGTCAGTTCGACGGCGGCGGCATTGTCGGCGGAGTTGTCTTCAGCGCAGGCGGAGAGTGCCAGCAGAGTCAGGCCGCCCAGGCAGGCGGCGAACAGTTTACGGTTCATGGAATGGCCTCATTTCAGGTCATTGGACAGGCGCAGCCGTTTTCCGGGCGCGCGGGGTCAGGAAATAAAGAAAGGTGCCAGCGACGGGCGCACCAATCCCGTATCAGGGGTGGATCGGTGGGCGAATGGCGGTTTCGGGCTCGGGGGAGGAGTTGATTTCCGCGTAGGCGGTGGCCGGGGTGTTGCGCAGCGGCGCGGCGGCCTGGAGGTCACCGGCGGGCAGGGCGCCAGCGCAGTGGCCGGGGCAGCAGCCGCAGGTCTGGTCGCAGTCGGTGTTCTCGCCGGTTGTAGTGGTCTCACTGCAGTGACTGGTCACCGTTGCTTCGTCGCAGTGCATCTTGTGGTCCATGCCGAGCATAGACTCGGCGGGGGCCTGTACTGCCTCGTCGTGACTATCCATTTCGGCACAGGGCGCCGCCAGCGCCCGGCCGGCGATGGCCAGGAGCAGCAACAGCAGCAGTGTCATGGCAGCCGGTGTGCGCATAGGAAAAATCGATTGGTCGAAACCCGCGTTATCCTAGAGGCCAGCGGCCGTCTTGGCAAGGCGGGCTTCTCATCCGGACCGGCGCGGCGGCTCGCCGAAATCGGGATCGCGACTCACGCGCCAGGCCACGGTGCCGGGCGGCGCTTTGTACCAGCCGGGGTCGCGGTAGTCCCCCGGCTCCAGGTCGTCGCGCACTTTGACCAGGGTGAACATGCCGCCCATCTCGATATTGCCGTAGGGGCCCACCCCCACCAACATCGGCAGGGTGTTTTCCGGTCCCGGGAGGCCCATCTCTGTGTGCTCCTGGTGTTCCGCCATACCGTAGCGGCCCATGGGCATGAAGCCCGGCAACATCTTTTTTATTTCGTCCGCAACGCCGCTCTGATCCACGCCCAAGGGGTTGGGGATCTCGTGGCCCATGGCGTTCATGGTGTGGTGGGCCATATGGCAGTGGAAGGCCCAGTCGCCGGGGACGGCGGTGAACTCGATATCGCGGGTCTGGCCCACGGCGACGATTTCGGTGGCCTCGCTGCGCCACTGGGAGCGGGGCCAGCGGCCGCCGTCGGAGCCGGTGACATAGAACTGGGCTCCGTGCAGGTGAATGGGGTGGTTCCACATGGACAGATTGGCCATGCGTATCCGCACTCGCTCGCCGGTGCGCGCCACTATGGGATCGATGGCCGGGAACACCTTGCTGTTGAAGGTCCACAGGTCGAACTCCACCATCACCGATGGGTCGGGCCGGTAGGTGCCGGGGTGAACCATCCAGTTGTGCAGGAGCAGGCAGTAGTCGCGATCCACCGGTACCGGTTCCGGTTCCCGCGGGTGGATGATGAACATTCCCATCATGCCCGCCGCCATCTGCACCATCTCATCCGCGTGGGGGTGGTACATATGGGTACCGTGCTGTTTGAGGGTGAACTCGTAGGCGAAGGTCTCGCCGGGTTGGATATGTGGCTGCGACACGCCGCCCACACCGTCCATGCCGCTGGGAAGAATGATGCCGTGCCAGTGGATGGTGGTGTGCTCCCCGAGGCGGTTGGTCACCAGTATGCGCACCCGGTCGCCCTCCACCGCCTCGATGGTGGGCCCGGGGGTGGTGCCGTTGTAGCCCCAGCATTTGGCCACGGTGCCGGGGGCGAACTCGTGTTCGAACTCCTCTGCCACCAGATGGAACTCCTTGACCCCGTCCTTCATTACATAGGGCAGAGTCCAGCCGTTGAGGGTGCGCACCGGCGCATGAACGGGCACTCTTGCGGCTTTCGGTTGCGCTGCGGCCGGCGGATAGGCGTCGTCCCCTGTTGCCTGCGCGGCGAGCGCCGCACCCAGTGAACCCAGGCCGCCGGCCTGCAAAAATCTCCGCCGCGAAATCATATTGAGTCTCCGCTGCTGCGCCGCTCAGTGGTGACGATGTGCATCTTCCGGCGCCTCCTGAGCATCCTCTGCATGGTGGGGTGGGAGCTTTTCCGCCTCTTTCCGCGCGCCGGGCATGGCGCTGTCCATTCCGCGCATTCCGCCGGCCGCCGGGCGCAGGTATTCGTGGGGATCCACGGCTCCGAGGGCGATGCTGTCGCTGCTGGGCAGGCGCCGGCCCACGGCTTCCGCCAGCGCAGCGCGAGCCACCCAGTAATCACCCAGCGCCTGCAGGTATCCCTGGAAGGCGTCGTATTCCCGCTGCTTGCTGAGCAGCAGTTCAAAGGTGCCGATCAGCATAAAGTTTTCCTCCAACTGCGCCTGGGCCACTGCCTCCATACGGGCAGGCACCAGACGGGTCCTGTACACCTCCACCCGCGCGCGGGCATTCTGTGTGCCGACGTAGGCTAGGCGCACGCCGTTGTCGGTGTTCAGCATCAGCCGCGCGACTTCGCTGATGGCCTTCTGCAGTTCGGCATCCACCTCCAGCAGTCGGTCGCCGCGCTGGTTAAAAATGGGGATCTCCCACTCGAGGGTGGGACCCAGCAGACGCGCGCCGTCGGTCTCGCGTTCGTACTCTACGCCGATATCCAGTTCGCCCAGCCAGCGCCGCCAGTTGTTATAGCAGAGCTTGTCCGCCAGCCGATCGGTCCGCGCGATGGCGGCGGCCAAGTCCAGGCGGTTTTCCCGCGCCAACAGCAACAGCTGGTGCAGTTCGTCCTCCCGGGCCACCGGCAGTGCCAGCTGCGTCGGCGCATCCCAGTCGCCAGCGACGGAAAGTCCGAGAATCGCCGCCAGTTTGGTGCGCGCGGCGAAGGCGGCGTTCTCCGCCTCTAGTGAGTTTATCTGCGCCTCCGCGGCCGCCGCATTTTCCAGCGCCAGCTGGCGCGGGGTCAGGTTGCCGGCCTGGAAATAGCGCTCCGCCAGCTGCCGCGAAAGGTCGGCGGCCCTGGCCACCTGTGCGCGCATGGCGGCCACTTGTTTTGCGGTGACAAAATGGTAGAAGGCCTCCTCCGCCTTCGCCGCCAGTTGCAGAAGCTCGGCGCCGATTTCCCGCTGCACTATGGCGAATTCCGCCTCTGCCAGGCGTCTGCGGGCGGGGAGGGTAATCAGATCGGAAAGGGAGACGACCAGGCTGTAGGTGTTTTGGCTCACGTCGCCGGCGCGATTGGAATCCAGCACCGCAGCGGAAAAGACCGGATTGCGGATGCGCCCGGCGCGATACACATCGGCGGCGGCGATGCCCAGTTTGGCGTAGTGGGCGCGAATTTCCGGGTTGTTGATCAGCGCGATTTGCATGGCGCTGTCTGCGGTGAGCGGCGCGGCGCCGAGTTCGGATACCAGCGTGGGGACCAGCTCTGGATCCACAGCTTCTGCCGGCCGGCCCCGCGCCCGCACCTGATCGACCACCTGGCTCCGCCCCAGGTCCGCGGGCAGCGGCGTGCAGGCCGCCACCCCGAGCGCTACGGCCAGGAACAGGTGCGGCGCGCGAGTTCCCTTTCGCCGATGGGCCACCGTTTCTTCCCTGAATTCATTTCCCGGCAGTCAGTGTAGTAGAGGCCGCTCAGCTGCCGAAGTCGTCAAATGCGATCAAGCCCCGAGCCCGCCCCGCCGGCAGTGAATTTTCCGGTGTCGGCTGGATACGCACGTTGAGTACCAGCGGAGAACCCTGCTCGCGCGGGCTGTTGGCCATTGAAATAGGATCGGCTACAGGGTTCGCGGTGATCCGCGTTGGCGGCGGCCTGCCAGTTCGCCCAGTCGGGGCGGTAATCCGGGTCCAACAGGATTTCCGCCAGGCGCAGGTTCGGGACAGCAATTGCAGCCCTGTTCGCAGTTGTCCAGACCGTCGTCTTTATTGCAGTAGTGTGTGTCTGCCTGCGCGGAGCAGTGGTCTCGATGGCCGCTGTCCGTTTCGCCTTGAGTGGGCAGGTCAAGGAATATTCCCGAAGCACAGGGAGCGGCCGTCGCCTGCCCGCCGGCGGCCAAACAACGAGAGTCATAGTAGTGTTCGGGCGAGTCCTCGGCACATGGAATTATTCTGTTAATTGGGACGAATGGCCCAGTGCATAAGCCGGTGTCCGCCGTCGTAATACAACTCCCATGGCCACTCCCCTATAAATGTCCGGTATTCCAAAAGTGGCTGGCTATACTTCCTGGGCGGGTTGTTCTGCAGGGAGCTGCATGGGTGAAATCGCCGCAGTGGCGGCGATAGAGGGAAAGGCCACTCGCTAAGGCACCGATCGACTTTACTCCCGACACTGGAGACGAATATGAATCGCAAAGTGACCTCGGCTGCGCTGGCGCTTGCCTTCAGTACCGCGGTAACCCTGGCGGCTTCCCCAGCACTTGCGGCCGGTGACAAGGACAAAGGCGACAAGGACAAAGGCGACAAGGAGAAGTGTTACGGCGTGGCCCTGGCCGGCCAGAACGACTGCGCCGACGGCCCCGGCACCACCTGCGCGGGCTCCTCCAAGAGAAACTACCAGGGCAATACCTGGAAGTATGTGCCCAAGGGCACCTGCAAGGAGATACCGTCACCCACCTCCCCCACCGGCAAGGGCCAGTTGCAGCCGTTCCAGGAGAAGGGCTGATCACCGATGAGCCTCCCAGTGGCGGCCGGTGTTGGCCTCAAGCCCGAACACTTCCGGCAGGTGCTCGATACAACGCCGCCGCTGGGGTTCTTTGAAATCCACGCGGAAAACTACTTGGTGGCGGGCGGCCCAATGCACCACTATCTGGAGCGGGTCTGCGCGTGCTACCCACTGTCGGTGCACGGCGTGGGCCTGTCCATCGGCGGCGAGGAGCCCCTGGACCGCGGTCACCTCCAGGCTCTGCGCGCACTGCTCGACCGCTACCGGCCGGCGGTCTTTTCCGAGCACCTGGCCTGGTCCTCCCACGGCGGTACTTTTTTCAATGACCTGCTGCCGCTGCCCTACAACCGGCGCACCCTGGAGCGCGTGTGCGAGCATATCGAGCAGGTGCAGGAAGCGCTCGGCCGACGGATTCTGCTGGAGAATCCCTCCACTTATGTGGAGTTCTCCGGCACCAGCTACAGCGAGGCGGAGTTTATCGACGAACTGGTAAAGCGCAGCGGCTGCGGCCTGCTGCTGGACGTGAACAATGCCTATATCTCCTGCATCAATCACGGCCGCGACCTGGAGGCATTCCTTTCCGCATTGCCGCTGGACGCGGTGGGTGAGATTCACCTGGCCGGGTTTTACCGCGACCGCGACAGTCTGGGCGCCCCACTGCTGATCGACAGCCACGGCAGCGCCGTGGACCGGGCGGTGTGGCAGGCCTACGAATCGGTGCTGGAGCGGACCGGCCCGTTGCCCACGCTGATCGAGTGGGACAACGCTATTCCGCCACTCGAGACCCTGTGCGCGGAGGCGGCGCGGGCGCAGGGTTATCTGAGTGCCTGCGCGGTGCGGGAGGCCTGACCGTGGAGGAGCACTGGGCAGCCGCACTGCTGGACCCGGAAGCGCCGACACCCCCGGACCTGACCAGTTGGAACGGCTCCGACCCGGGACAGCGCTTCGCCGTCTACCGCAACAACGTCGTGGTGTCGCTGGTGGAATCCCTGGCGCAGACCTTCCCGGTCACCTGCGAACTGGTGGGCGAGGAATTCTTCCACGCCATGGGCCGCGAGTTCGTGTGTGCGCGGCCGCCGCGCTCGACTCTGCTGGCGCGCTACGGCGAGGGATTCGCAGAATTCGTGGAGGATTTTCCACCCGCCGCGAGCGTTCCCTACCTGGCAGATATGGCGCGCCTGGAAATGCACTGCCTGGTCGCACTGCACGCCGCCGACGCCGATCCGGCGGCGCCGCAGGTGCTGGAGGCGGCGCTGCGGGAACCGGAGTGCCTGCCCGCGCTGCGCCTGGGGGTGCACCCCTCACTGCGCTGCCTGCGCTCGGAATTCGCGGTCTTTTCCCTGTGGGACGCGCACCGGGGCGAACTGGATATCTCCCAGGTGGACCCTTTTGCCGCCGAGTGCGGCTGGGTACTGCGCAGCGGCCTGGAAGTGCGGCTGTTGCCCATGTGCGCGGGGGACTGCGATTTTGTCGAGGCGCTTGCCCGCGGCGACTCTTTTGGCGAGGCGGCGGAGGCCGCCGGGGGAGATCGCGAATTTGATCTGGGCCGCTGCCTGGCGGCGCTGTTGCGGTGGGGGATGGTGACTACAGTGGACAGTGATCCGGTGTAGGGTGCGCCGCTCGGTAATGCGGTGCGCATGGCGCACCCTACTGTCGGTGATAATGACGGTTAACTTGCGATGAAAAAACTGATTGAGTGGTGCGAGCGGATTCCCCACAGTTTTATCGCCCTGCTGGGGCGCTTCTCCATCTCCGCGGTCTTCTGGCTGTCCGGGCAGACCAAGGTGACGGGGCTCGACATCGATATCGTGCACGGCGTGTTCAAGCTGGGCTGGCCGAAACTCTCCGATTCGGCGGTGGACCTGTTCCGCAACGAATACCAACTGCCGCTGATTCCCCCGGAGACCGCCGCGGTGATGGCTGCCACCGCAGAGCATATCTTTCCCATGATGTTGCTGCTCGGCCTGGGTACGCGCTTCGCCGCGCTGGCCCTATTGATAATGACCGCGGTTATCGAAATTTTCGTTTTTCCGGACGCCTATCCCACCCATGGTGTCTGGGCCACGGTACTAATCTACCTGATGGCCCGCGGGGCGGGCGTAGTCTCGCTGGATCACTGGTTTTTCAGACGTAAATGAATGCGTTGTTGCAGCGCTTGGGCACGGGCCTGGCGCGCTATCTCAGCCAGCCGCGCCATATACACAGCGTGGCCGGCGCCACGCCGCTGGACCTGCTGCGCGGCTGCCTGCAACCGGCGGACGTGGTGCTGGTTGAGGGCAATTCGCGTATCAGCACTGCGATCAAATATTTGACCCAGTCCACCTGGTCCCACGCCGTACTGTTTGTTGGCGGGCCGGAAGAGAGTTGCTTCGTGGAGGCGGACACCGTGGACGGCGTGCGCAGCATTGGCCTGCAGGCTTTCAACGGGCTGCACACGCGGATCTGCCGCGCTCACGGGCTCAGCGACGCCGAGCGTCGCGCGGTGACCGAATTCGTCAGCGAACGCATCGGCTATCAATACGACCTGCGCAACCTCTTCGATCTGGCGCGCTACCTTTTGCCCACGCCGCCGGTGCCTTCCCATGTCCGCCGCGACATGATCGCCCTGGGCAGCGGCGACCCCACCCGGGCCATCTGCTCCACCCTGATCGCCGAGGCCTTTCAGTCGATCCGCTATCCAATACTGCCATTCCACCGGGTCGTCGAGGACTGCGACGGCTGTCACAAGGAACTCCTGCGACTGCGCCACCATAGTCTGTTCGCGCCGCGGGATTTCGATGTCTCACCCTACTTTTCCGTGATCAAGCCCAGCCTGAGCGGGGAATTCGATTTCCACCGGTTGTGTTGGGAAAATGATTCCAAGGCCGATTCTCCATAAAACCCGCCGCGGAAAGAAGCATTCCATCTAAGCATACGCGCGACACCATCTTACGCTCGACAGCAGAGGTGGAACTATGCGCGAGAAAAGAGGATACGCCCTGTTTCTGTCCGGCTTGGTGCTGTGTTTTTTCACCCTGACACCGCTCCCTGCCGATGCCACGGCCAGTTGGTTCGACGAACAGGCCGCCGCCAGCGTGCCAGGGGCGCCGACGATCCGGGTCGACCTGGGCGAGCAGCGGGCCTATTTCTACAAGGGGAACGAGTTGGTGGGAGTATCGCGTGTCTCTTCCGGCAGACCAGGCTATCGAACACCGACTGGCCACTTTCGGGTGCTGGGAAAGAAGCTTCGTCACCGGTCCACCCTTTACGGTAGCTATGTGGACAGGAACACGCACCAGGTGGTGCGCTCCGACGTGGACACCAGGCGACACCGCCGCCCGCCGGGCACCTACTACAGAGGCGCCAAGATGAACTATTTTATTCGCTTCAACGGCGGCATCGGTTTCCACGCTTCCGGGGATGTGCCCGGCCACCCCGCTTCCCACGGCTGCGTGCGCATGCCTCCGGGAATGGCGACCAAGTTTTTCCGATATGCGTCGGTGGGGACGCCGGTGATTGTCACGCAATGAAAGAGGCCCGAAGGTGGGCACGTCGCTGTCGCCCGTTCAGCGGCTGGTTAACTGTCATTGCATCGGCTGGCGAATGATCGTTTTCCACTTACTCGGATCTGCACGCCGTATATCGCTCAAGTAAATCTCATGGTGCTTTCCGGTGAGGCCTGATCGGGAATCGATGAACGCATGCAGGTTCTCAATCGTTGGCCCCTCTTCTGAGAATGGGCCAACGTGCAGCACTTGAGCACAACGGCCTTCAGAAAATTCCTCCAGGCGCAGCTGGTCGATGGCGGGAAGCTGTTTTTTAATGCGGACCGCAGTAATAGCCGCTTCGAGAACTTCATCTGCAACGAAATCGGGCTGCATAATCATCATCGTCCACTTCCAGTCTTCTCTGTCGTTGGCGACGAAGGCCGACATGTCGTCCGCCCACCATAGCCCTTCGAGCGGCATGACTGAATAGTCGAGATTTTGTGGGCCTTTCTTGACCATAAACTTGGCCGTGTAGGACACAGAAAACAATGCCTCTACAGCCCGTGCATACTCCTGGGAAGTGTTCGGATCTCCTTTTCCGTCAATCATAAGAAATCTGAACGTAGGGACCTCAACCTGCACAACATTCTTAGCGGACGCTTTGTAGAACTGCTGCAGATCTTTCTTCAGATCGACCTTCTTCATTTGCCCCACTCTCCTGATTAACAGCAAGCACGCTGTCTTTTGGTGTCGTCCCACCAGTAAATAAAGCCTGGGGACAACGGGATTAACCCCAAAGCAGTAGCCAAAACGTGGGACAGTTTCTTTAGCATGACTTACACAAGCCTTGGCTGACACCAACATTTTCAGCATGGGCACCTGCTGTGTGTCAAGGGCATGCAGTCAAGCCCCGGGAAAACAACCAACCAATGAACACCCGAGCCAAGGTGAAGTAGCGTTGTTGTTGAGCACCTGGACGGTTAAAATTCCCGCTGAAGGTCGGCTTCGCAGGGTGGGGTGGATGTCTCACACCAAACATCCCTACCACTTTGTGCCAACCTTCTCCTTTATTTTCAAGTAGTTACCTTATAGCATCTGAGCCTCCCATTAGCCTGTTCCGGCGCATCCTTGAGCAAGTTTGTGCGCTTGCATAAAGGTGGCAGGAGCAGGGCAAACAGTCGGCAGAAGCGCGCCGCTATTGCAAAATCAGAATGGCCCGGGAATCGTTGACGCTGCTCCGGGTCGGCCGGTTTTGCTGACGATCGGCCCCGTCACCGCAAAGGGTTGCTACCAATCCGCTGATCTTGCAGGTCAAGCGGTACAGGACCGTAACGGAAGTTACTTGATATGGATAAATTAGCCGAAATCGCAAAGTACCTCCACGCCATGCTTGGCAGGCAATCAAAGGCGGATTCCATCGCATGGCTGGAACAACAGCAATCCGGTATCAGCGGCGATTCACCGTCAGGGTTCTATCTAGCGTTCAGTACCGCATCCCGATTTTTTGACAAGGCGCCGCTATACGTCAACCGGCAAGACGCGGCACGTGCATGTGAACTGCGTCCCGGCTTCAGTCCCGGGCATTGGAACTGCTTGCAGGCAGCGCGGGCGTATCTTTTGCTACTTTATCCGCACGACAATCCGGACAAATGGCTCGCCACCCTCGACAAGCTTTTCGAAACCGCCGACTTGCATGAGCAGGAAGCGCTCTATGCCGCGCTGCCCCTGGTGCCCAACCCGGCCTTATTGAAACTGCGGGCTGCGGAAGGACTGCGGACCAATATGACGACCGTATTCGATGCCGTAGCCCTGCATAATTCCTATCCCGCCGAATACCTCGACGAGCCTGCCTGGAACCAACTGTTGCTCAAAGCC
This sequence comes from Microbulbifer sp. TB1203, assembly GCF_030997045.1. NCBI lineage: Bacteria > Pseudomonadati > Pseudomonadota > Gammaproteobacteria > Cellvibrionales > Microbulbiferaceae > Microbulbifer > Microbulbifer sp. TB1203. The sequence continues at coordinate 4,866,532 of NZ_CP116899.1, forward strand.
GTATTCCTGCAACGTCCTCTGTATCAAATCCAGGGAGCGGATCACCGGGCCAACCCGACACTGGCGCAAGCACTGATCGAATATGCCCACGAGCGCTGGGCTGCCGGCAGGAACATCACTCCCGAGCTGTGGCGCTTCGTCGGTCCGTTTTTACAGGAAAAGCACGTGGGCGATATACAGCGTGTGCTGATAGAGGGAACCCCGCTCGAACGGGAGGCGATTCTCTTGGCATGCAATATGAGTTCCCTGCCAACCGCAAGGCAGCGGTTGGAAGACTATCCGGAAATTCAAGCGAAAATCGAATCGGGAGAACTGAACTGGGAAAAGGTGGGCAAACAAAGTCACAGCACTGCGCTCTGAGCCGTACTATAAGCGCAGCTGCCAAACAGATCCGAAACCATCAAGCTGAGACGTACCATGACAGAGAATAAAAAGCGTTTTATCGACCCCCACATCCACGTCACCTCGCGCACTACTGACGATTACCAGGCCATGCGCGAGGCGGGTATTGTAGCCATTATCGAGCCGGCCTTCTGGCTCGGCCAGCCCCGCACCCAGGTGGGAGCCTTCCAGGACTACTTCAGCAGCCTGGTGGGCTGGGAACGGTTCCGTGCGAGCCAATTCGGCATCCGCCATTACTGCGCGATGGGCCTCAACTCCAAGGAAGCCAACAACGAACCCCTTGCAGAACAGGTGATGGAGCTGCTGCCCCTGTACGTGGGCAAGGAAAACGTAGTGGCCATCGGCGAAATTGGCTACGATGACCAGACAGCTGCGGAGGATAAATATTTCCGATTGCAGCTGGAGCTGGCAAAAACCGTCCAACTGCCAGTCATGATCCACACCCCCCACCGCGATAAGAAAAAAGGCACCAGCCGCAGCATGGATGTGTGCGAAGAGCACGGTATCGACCCCAGCCTGGTGGTGATCGACCACAACAATGAAGAAACCGTGCAGGAAGTGCTCGATCGGGGATTCTGGGCTGCTTTCACCATCTACCCCCATACCAAAATGGGCAGTGAGCGCATGGTGGAAATTGTGCGCAGCTACGGCCCGGAACGCATCATTGTCGACAGCTCGGCGGACTGGGGTGTCAGCGATCCCCTGTCGGTACCCAAAACCGCCGCATTGATGGAGAAGCAAGGCATTCCGGACGACCATATCCAGCTCGTCACCTACCAGAACGCCCTCACGGCCTATGGCCAGAGCGGAAAAATCAAGGAAGCCGACTGGCTGGAGGCGGACCCTGTCGACCAACGCGAGCTGTTCGAGGGTAATTCGGTCTTGCGCGGCCAGTCTCCCAAAGTGGGTTACAAGTCATCAGACATCGTGGAGAACTAATGTGACCACCGACTCCATGCGGAAAACCCGAACGGAACCGGCAGATAACGGCATGGCGCGCATCGTCGCTCACCTGCGCCTGATGCGGCCCGCTAACATCGTAACCGCGGTAGCGGATATTTTAGCCGGGTTCGCTATTTGCGGCGCCGCCGGCCAGGTAGCGCTGGGCGCCCAGGGTGGTGTCTCCCCCTCGTTCAGCGCCTTGCTCTGGCTCTGCCTGTCCACTGTGGGGCTGTACGGAGGCGGTATTGTTTTCAATGACGTGTTCGATGCCGACCTGGATTCGCGTGAACGGCCGGAGCGGCCTATCCCCTGCGGGCTGGCATCGGTCGCCAGCGCCGGAACCCTGGCGATTCTCCTGTTGGCCGCCGGAATCGGAGCTGCATTCATCGTCTCGCCGCTCAGCGGCATTATCGCCGCCGCCGTGGCTTCACTGGCCGTTACCTATGATGCCTGGGGCAAGCACCGGAGCTGGTTCGGCCCCGTCAACATGGGCCTGTGCCGGGGTGGCAATTTATTGTTGGGCGCCAGTGCGGTACCGGCAGCATTGGCCGATGTCTGGCCACTGGGTCTGGTACCCGTCGTCTATATCGCGGCAGTGACCACTGTCAGCCGCGGCGAAGTGCACGGCGGTAACCGGCGAGCGCTGGCGGGCGGTGCCGCGCTTTACCTGGCAGTTCTGGCCGCGCTTGTCACACTCGCCGTGGTAATACCGACCGGCTGGCAGGCCGCGCCATTCGTGCTGCTGCTGGCCGCGCTGATTTTTCCTCCCCTGGCCAGAGCCTGGAAGACCCTGGAGCCCCACTTGGTGGGCAAAGCCGTAAAAGCCGGCGTCCTCTCGCTGATCGTACTCAACTCAACCCTGGCCGGTATTTTCGCCGGCTGGCAGTACGGAATTATGGTGCTGGCCCTGCTTCCCCTGTCACTCTGGCTTGCCAAAATGTTTGCGGTAACATAGCCTGCTTTATCCGAACCTGATTTCGGGGCGAAGAACGATACCTGTAAAAAGCGACGCAGCATGAAAAAGCCGATAGAGCAGAATTTTTCCGTCCCTTTTCGTTACCAAGTACATTTTACCGAGAAGGTCTTCGACCAGAACAACCCCCTGTTCGCCTCCTTGTTGGGCGGCGGCGCCACCCAACCGAAAACTTTGTTCGTGCTGGATCAAGGGGTCGCGTCCGCCCACCCTGAACTCATCCGGCAAATTCGTTCCTATGCCGAGGCGCACGCCGATCAGTTCCAGCTTCCCTGTGCGCCACTGCTCGTTCCGGGCGGCGAACAGGTCAAGAATCAGCAAACCTGGGTCGATGCCATTCTGGAGGCCACCCACATTCATGGTATTGACCGGCACTCGTATGTGATTGGCATCGGTGGAGGGGCGGTGCTGGACATGACCGGCTACGCCGCCGCCATCGCCCACCGCGGCGTTCGGCATATCCGGGTGCCCACCACGGTGCTGGCACAAAACGATTCGGGCGTGGGCGTCAAGAACGGCATAAATGCCTTCGGCAAGAAAAACTACCTGGGCACCTTCGCCCCGCCGTACGCGGTGATCAACGACACCACCTTCCTGCAAACCCTCGATGACCGCGACTGGCGGGCCGGCATGGCCGAAGCCGTCAAGGTGGCGCTGATTAAGGATGTGGCCTTCTTTCACTGGATGGAGGTCAATGCCAAAAGACTCGCCGCACGCGAACTCGAGCCGATGGTGGAATTGATTTACCGTTGCGCTGAACTGCACATGCAACACATCGCCGGCGGAGACCCGTTTGAAATGGGCTCGTCCCGGCCGCTGGACTTTGGTCACTGGGCCGCGCACAAGTTGGAGCACCTGACCCGCTACGAAATGCGGCACGGCGAGGCGGTGGCCGTCGGCATCGCCCTGGATACCACTTACTCCGCCCTCAAGGGCCATTTACATCCGGAGGGAGTAACCCGGGTCCTCAACCTGCTCACCGCGCTGGGCTTCGATATCTACGTGCCGGCGCTGGAACATCCTGAGTTACTCAACGGCTTGCAGGAATTTCACGAGCACCTGGGCGGCAAGCTGACCATCACCCTGCAGGAAGAGATCGGCCGCGGCTTCGAAGTTCATGAGATGGATACCGCCCTTGTGACCGAGGCGATAGACCGGCTGAGAACCTCAATTGGCAGCGAAAGGCTCAGCTGCTATGCGAGTTAACGGCTACGAACTGACTTATTGTTCCAATATTCACCCCGGCGAAACCTGGCCGGCAGTATTCGCCAACCTGCAGCGTTACCTCCCCGCCATCAAACGGGAAGTTTCACCGACGGCACCCTTTGGCATCGGCCTGCGCCTGTCAAACCAGGCAAGCATCGAACTGGCCGAAACAAAAGGCGCGCTGACCGAACTGCAACGCTGGCTGCAAGCGCAGGACTGCTACGTGTTCACGCTGAACGGCTTTCCCTACGGCGAATTCCACGACCAGGCGGTTAAAGATCGGGTCCACGTGCCTGACTGGGGAAGCTTAGAACGGCTCGACTATACCCGCAGATTATTTGCACTGCTCGCGGCTTTGCTTCCGGACGGCGCCGAAGGTGGTATTTCCACTTCACCGCTTTCCTACAAATACTGGCATAACGAAAGCCAGGCGAACGAACTCAAGCAGCAGGCAAGCTTGCAACTGGCGGAAGTGGCCGCATACCTGCACGAACTCGGGCGGGAGAGCGGAAAAGACCTGCACCTGGACATCGAGCCCGAACCGGACGGTTTGCTGGAAAACACCTCCGACGTGATTGATTACTATCGGGATTGGCTTATCCCTGTGGGCGGACTGCATCTGCAGTCTCAGTATCAAATGACACCGGAGGCGGCTGAGCAATGTCTGCGTGAACGCATCCGGCTTTGCTACGACATCTGTCATTTCGCCGTGGTGCACGAAGCCCCCCGCGAAACCCTGAACCGCTTCGAGGAGGCGGGCATTCGCATCGGCAAGGTGCAGATCAGCGCCGCGTTGAAAGTCCGACTGGAAAACGACGTAGAACAGAACCAACGGATAAAAACCCTGCTGCAGCCGTTTGCCGAATCCGTCTACCTTCATCAGGTGATGGCCCGCGATGCCGACGGAACAAAAACCGCCTGGCCGGACCTGGCCGATGCCCTCGAATCCCTTCAACCCGGTGGCCCGGCCCGGGAAGAGGAATGGCGAACCCATTTCCATGTGCCGGTGTTTCTCGCGGAGTATGGATCGCTGGCGTCCACTCAGCAGGATATTATCGACACGCTCGATTACCTCCGTGAAAAACGGCTGTGTCGGCACCTGGAGGTGGAAACTTATACCTGGAATGTGCTGCCGCAAGACCTGCAGATGAATGTAAAAGACGCCATCGTGCGGGAGCTGAATTGGGTCCGGCAGCGGCTGCCAAAGCATGAAAAAAACCTGAAAAGCTATCAATGAAAAAAACGGTCGTACTCAACGTCGTCGCTCTATCCCCCCGTCTTATCGGCGAACATACGCCCTTTCTGCAGGAATGGGTCGCGCGGGGCCAACAAGCCTCCATCAACCCAGTGCTGCCCGCCGTGACCTGTTCCGCGCAATCCACCTACCTCACCGGAAAATGGCCGAGCGAACACGGCGTCGTCGGCAATGGCTGGTATTTTCGCGACACGAGCGAAGTCAGATTCTGGCAGCAGTCCAACAAACTGGTGCAGGCGGAAAAGGTCTGGGAGGAAGCACGCAAACGCGACCCGAATTTCACCTGCGCCAATATGTTCTGGTGGTACAACATGTATTCCTCGGTGGACTATGCCGTTACGCCGCGCCCTCTTTACCCGGCCGACGGCAGAAAACTGCCGGACATCCACACCCAGCCGATGGAGCTGCGCGATGAATTGCAAAAGGAATTAGGCCAATTCCCGCTTTTTTCCTTCTGGGGCCCCAAGGCCGACATTATTTCCACGCGCTGGATTGCCGATGCCAGCAAAAAAGTCGACCAATGGAAAAATCCAACCCTGACCTTGATCTACCTGCCGCACCTGGATTACAACCTGCAACGCTGCGGTATCAACTTCGACAAAATCAGCAATGAACTGCGCGAAATAGATGACGTCTGCCGTGACCTGATCACTTACTACGAAAACCAGAATGCGCATGTCATTCTGCTGTCAGAATACGGCATCACCGACGTCAGTCAGCCGGTTCACATCAACCGCATACTGCGGGAAAACGGCTACATTCAGGTAAAAAACGAGTTGGGTCTGGAAACCCTTGACGCCGGCGGAAGCCGGGCCTTCGCCACCGCCGATCACCAACTGGCCCATGTGTATGTGCAAAATCCCGGCGATATCCCGGTAGTAAAAGAAATATTGGAACACACACCTGGTATCGAACAAGTACTCGATGATAAAGGTAAAAAGCAATATCACCTGGACCATCCACGCGCTGGTGAGCTTGTGGCCGTGGCCGACAGCCAATCCTGGTTCACCTACTACTTCTGGCTGGATGATGCCAAGGCACCAGACTATGCTCGTTGCGTCGATATCCATCGCAAGCCCGGCTATGACCCGGTGGAAACATTCGCCGATCCGAACATCCCGTTACTGCCGTTAAAAGTGGCGGGCAAGCTGCTGAAGAAAAAACTCGGCTTTCGCTATTTGATGGACGTCATTCCGCTGGATGCGACACTGGTGAAAGGTTCACATGGGCGGATCAGTAAAGACCGCTTGGACCGGCCTTTGCTGGTCACGCAGGAAAAGCAACTCCTTGAATCTGACGTATTGGAACCCACCGATGTATTTGGGTTGATTTTGAAACACCTGGAATCATAAATCCGATACCATGACCGCGATTTGCTGCGTTCACATGCGGCAGGAATTGAGTTGTATAACCCAAGCAGCAGAGGCGTGGCGTGTTTTACGCATATAATTAATCAAATTATTAGATGCCCACACCACCTCAGTCACCATATGACTCGATTCGGCGAACTCGATTGCACTTCACTGAGGTGAACTCGATGACGTGGCAGAATCGTTGTTCACTTTTCCCTCGCTTGGCATTCCCATTGACGGCGCCCACCTTTCCGTGGGACATAACGTGATCAACTGTCAGGCTGGTCGGTTTGTTCATCACGCCAACCTGATCCAGGATGGCTTCTGAGGTCGTCGCGGTGCCGCCCACATAACTCCATACAGCTTCAGAATCGAGAATGGAAGAAAGAAAATCGGTGTCTCGAGTGTCCAACGCGATAGCGATATCTTCCACCATCTTGTTTTTAGGCGAGTTGCCACAATCCATGCTGCGGTTTACCTGTGCCATCTGCATTTCTCCTTTGAATATCCAACGTTTGCAGTGCGCGCGACCTTGGAATGGAGCCGAAGGCGCAATGTAAAGGGCGTCGCTATGCCTGCACTGGTTAGCCGCTTTTACGCGGGGCGCTTAGCAAGCAGGGCCCACACCCCTGCTGACGAAAGCAATGACCCACCAACAAAGTTGAAGCGGCGCTGAGCGAGCGGAGAAGTAAGTACTTTGCGCGCTGAAGCGGCGAACATGGCATACAAGGTTGCATTGAGCGTCGCTAAACCCACAAAGGTGGCCGCAAGTATCCAAAGCTGTTGTCCAGCATTCGCACTAGGGGTGATAAATTGGGGTAAAAAGGCGACGAAGAAAATTATGCCCTTTGGGTTTAATGCTGTAACAAGGTAGGTGTTGGCGAACAGCTTCCAGCGCGATCCTGATGCGACAGGTGTGGCAGCCTCCGTCGATGATATACCTGCGCGGAGGAGTCTTATACCCATGTAAAGTAGATACAACCCACCAATCCACTTGATTACCGTGAACCAAAAGGCCGAAGTTGACAATATTGCGCCGAGGCCGAGAAGTGAAAAAACGAGAGCTGTTGAATCACCTAAGGCTACAGCAGCGACGAGAGGTATATTTGCACTTCGGCCTTGCGCAATTGAGTAGCTGACCACAGTCAAAATCGTCGGTCCAGGTATAGTGAGTAAGGCTGTGGACGCGATAGCGAAGGTAAACCAAACTTCGATGGGCATGAGGCAATATCTCCTTAATCGGTTAACGTCAGCATCAGTGTGACGGTTGGTGTTGTTCACTGCATCGTCATTTTAAGCGTAGAATTATCTTCCCTCCCGGCCTTTACGCTGGCAAATGATATAGGCATGTAGTTCTGGATACTGATCGTACTCCAAATGTCTGCACACCGAGCCAGCCTCTGTGACAAGCTCCAAGGTTCGTGGAATCCCTACAGTGCTATGGTACATCGGTGGACCCATATGAGAATTTGTCGTCTCCGAGGGATTTTCGGTGCCGCCGACGGTGAAGGCAGCAACACCGCCGGGATTGAGTCCTGTGAGGATCTTTAGCAGGTCAGTGAAAGCGATAGCCCTCTCATGTTGGGCGATGCCGTTTTCCCGTGGGAATTGGCCGCTATCCCAGTGGCTGGGGATTTGGTCGTAGCTGTTTCTGACATCTTGAATGCCTGAGCGTGCCCTTGATGACGGTGGCTAGCTGGTATGGTCATTGCCGTTCTTGTTAGTAGCAAAGGCAACTCCTGCGCCAAGGGGTATGCCAAATGTGGCTCCCAGAACGATTGCCATGCCGTTGGCTCCAAGCATCGGGTCGACGACTATGCCGATGAGGGCACCAACCACAAGACCAGTTCCGGAACCGGCAGCGAGTTTCTTGTTCATCACATCACCCTCCAGAGAAGAGAAACAACGTTGCTGATCTGTGGCTCAGTCACCGCGACTTGGTGCTGTGCTGCTTAACGTTGCCAGCTGCGACGGTTGTAGCGCTTTTAGCGCAAAGCGCGTTGCGTAAACCGTCCGCCAGCCTGGCCTGGTTAAGTGCGGCCACCGGAACCTCGAATGTTTAGGACAATCTGTCTTAGAAGTTTATGCGATGACTACCAGACCAACTGAAAATTGTAAACCCCAGCAAAGCGGCTCCTATCGGCATGATTGCATTTCCTAAACTAAAATTATCTCTATATCCAAGATCATGATCTCCGATCAGGTAAACCGCCATTCCAATTATTACTAAACCCGAAACGGCACTTACCCATCGGATAATACTTTGCTGTTTTTCAAGCTTTTCGAACTTTATGAGTATTTCTTCGGTATTCATTTCTTATTGCACTTAACAGTTTTATTCACGAGCCACTGGCTCTTTATCACCAGGCTTGTACGCTGGCGCCAAATCCATCATAGAGAAGTTTTTCTATTAAAATCAATTGGATAGGTAATATTTTTACTATGGATTCAAAGTAAAACGAGCCCGGTGCGCTGGTGTTCTTTTATGTTCGTGGCTCCAAGTCTCAGTATTACCCCCTGTAAAGTCAACCACTTACAGATCGTTTACCGATGAACAAGAGCCACTGGCTTCTGAACACGGGCTTGACACAAGTCCCGCGGCACAAATGCTGTCTTCCATTGCGTATGCCGGGGCTTTCTATGGCGCGGGAGCAAGGTACTGGACAGTGTTTCGAGCACTGTCACCAATGAGTCGAGGGGGCTGCAGGGACTGGAGCAGGTGCTTCTGTCGAATGGTTGTGCTATGCGTGAAGAGGCCACGGGCAGTCGGTTGGGAGCTGCGCGAAAGCGGGGCGCGCGACATCCGCTGTTTGTGGAACCACTAGTCTCCCCAGCGCCTCGGTGAAATCACGGATGCTCCCGGTGACTGTCAGGATTTGTCTGTTTTCTTTTTTTTCGGGTGCCGGGAGGAGTCTTCATCTGTAGCGCCGCGAGCAAAGCTGCGGCTGATGCGGCGCAAGCTGTGCATCTGCTTTTCGAAGTTTCTGCAGCCGGTGCACATTAAGGTGTGTAGTTTCAGCGCGCTGCGTTCTTTAAAGGAAAGTTTGCGCTCTTGGGCTTCGGACAGCAGGCGTGTAGCCCGGCGGCAGTTCATCATCGTTCCTCTCCCCGGGAGAACCAGTTATTTTCCAGGCATTCGCGCAGGCGCAGGCGGGCGCGGTGCAGCATCACGTTGAGGTTGCTCACACTGATTTCCGTCGCGTCGCAAATCTCGTGGCTCTCCAGTTCAATGAATTCCCGCATCATAAACACTCGCGCCTGGCGCACCGGCAGGTGGTTGAGGCAGGTTTCGAAGATCCGCCAGAAGTGTTTGTCGTGTATTGCCGATTCGGGATCTGCCCAGTGTGCGGGGCGCTCCTGGGTGTGCCAGTGGCCGCGCTGGTCGAACAGTTCGTCGAAGTCGCTTTCCCCTTCGCCCTCGCGCAGCAGGCTGCTGGCCTCCACCAGACGGTGGCGGCTGCGCAGTATGTCGGCGATCTTGTTCTTGAGAATGGCGAACACCCAGGATTTCAACGCCGAGCGCCCGCCGAAGGAGCGTGCGTTTTTCATCGCGCCCATCAGCGCCTCCTGTACCGCGTCTTCCGCCAGGTGCGCGTCGCCCAGTTGCACGCTGGCGAAGCGGTGCATCTGCTCGCGCAGTTCCCGCAGAAAGGCGTCGTCGGCCAGTGCCTGGGTCGCTGTGTCCCGCACCGGCTCGCCAGCGGTGTTGTCGATAGTCATGGTTTCTCCATTGGTCGTGCGATCCCCGAAATCTGTTACACCCAGGTCTGCCAGTGAGCTATTGTACAGCTACTCCGCTTGGACAAGCGGCCGATAAAAATGCCCCTGCTATACTTCGCCCATCACAATAAGCCGCCGCCAGGGTGCCCTTTATGTGCAAGCGCTTTCTCTTCAGTTTCCTGCCCGCCGCTCTGACATTGCTGCTCGGCGCCTGCAGCAGCCAGCCGCTCGCGAATTCCGCCGAAGATACCATGGTGGTGCACCAGGGGGCTTTCTGCGGTTGCTGCGGTCGCTGGATGGATCACCTGAGGCGGAATGGACTGGCGGCGCGCGGCCAGAGTTACACCCACGGCCTGGCGGAGGTCAGGGACAGGCTGGGCGTGCCGCAGGGAATGCGCAGCTGTCACACCGGAGTGTGGAACGGCAAGTACGTATTCGAGGGCCATGTGCCGGCCAGGTATATCCGCGAGTACCTGGAGAATCCGCCCCCTGGCACCATCGGCCTGGCGGTGCCCGGCATGCCGGTGGGCAGCCCGGGCATGTATTCCGGCGATGGGTTTGAGCCCTACAGTCTTTACCTGCTGGAGGAGGGCGGGGATTACCGCTTCCTTACCAAGGTCTCCGAACCGGAGGGGAGCTGACCCTGCGTTTGAACCGCTCCCGCAACCTGCCCGTAGGGCGCCCCGCCTGTATACCCAACCGCTACTCCCAGGATTACAGATATGACACGCCAACCCGTCTTCTACCTGACCCACGGCGGAGGTCCCTGTTTCTGGATGGAATTTCCGGAGCCCTTCGGCGCGCACGCCTATGACCGGTTCAGGGATTATTTTTCAGGGCTGATCGCCTCGCTGTCCGCGCGCCCGGAGGCGGTGCTGGTGGTCTCGGCCCACTGGGAGGAACGGATTCCCACCGTCAGTCTGTCCGCGGCACCGCCGATGATTTACGACTACTACGGCTTCCCCCCACATACCTATCAGCTGGAGTACCCGGCTCCCGGTGCGCCCGAAGTCGCCGGGCGTGCACTAGAGCTGCTGCAGAGCGCGGGTATCGCCGCTGGCGCTGATGAGCACCGGGGCTTCGATCACGGGGTGTTCGTACCGATGATGATTATCGATCCCGAAGCCCGGCTGCCGGTGGCTACGCTTTCTCTCAAGGATAACCTGGACCCGGCACAGCACCTGGCGATCGGCTCGGCCCTGGCGCCGCTGCGCGATGAGGGCGTACTGATCCTTGGCAGCGGCAGTAGCTACCACAACCTGCGCGATATTTTCCGGGGCGACGGCTGGGCTTCGATCGAGTTCGACGCATGGCTGCACGAAACCGTCGCCCTGCCTCCCGCCGACCGCGATGCCCACCTCTGCGACTGGACCTCGGCGCCGGGCGCCCGCGCCAGCCATCCGCGCCCGGACCACCTGCTTCCCCTGATGGTCGCCGCTGGCGCCGCGGGGGACGACAGGGGATGGGGGACCTTCCGCGATATGATCGGGGGCAAGAACTATTCCTGTTTTGCTTTCGGCAGTCTTTGAGTTGCCGCTACCGGCATTTTCCACGAAAGGTTTGCAGCCCTGCTTCCTGCGGCACGGCCACCGCCGGTTCGAATTCCTTATTCCACTTTCTCCAGGTATCGGTTTAGACGGTCCTTGTTTACGGCAATCCGACCGCTTATGGCCTGTGCCTGCTGTTGCGCCGCGCTCAGGTTTTTCGCCTGCCCCACCTGGATAACGCCCACCATGCCCAGGGCCAGGTGGGGATCACACTGGTAAAGGTAGATGCCCTCCTGCTCCAGGGTGACGGTGACTTTCTCGCCCATACCGCCGTTCCAACTGGTGCCATTTTCAGGGGAGAGGATGGAGTGAGAGTTGTGCGCGGCATCGGTAGGCAGAAATATCACGGTATCCCCCGGCTGCACGGCGAGATAGGCCGGCTCGAAGGTCATCATGCCGTCCCGGCCCTGGTTGAGCATTTGGATCTTATGCTCGGCAGCCAGCGCGGGTGCGGAAATGAGGGCGAATGCCAGCACTGCTTTGGAGAAAAGATGTAAGGGCATGATGGGCTTCCGTTAGGTGTGGGTTGGGAATGTGAGTGCCTGAAACCGCAAATTTGGCGCCGGTTCAGGTCGCGGACGATGGTAGCGCGGAGGACTTTTCGAGGCTTGATCTGGATCAACAGGGCGGCCGGGGGCGAGCGCCGCTGGATAGCGCCGGTAGCGGACGTCGTCGTTTTCGCCTTTCAGCGTGGTGGTGCTTAGCCTGCCAATGTTGCGCGAAGCCTATCGACCAAGCGACGGATGACTGGAAAAGGTGGTTTGCCTGTGTGGGTTTGCGCTCCTGCCGGCGCCTGTCTCAACAGTTTACCGGTAGTCCGGATTCGGATAGTCAAACCGGCAGCCTGCCTCCCACTCCGAACGCTGGTTGCCGTGGGCAGGGATACCGCCATTGTCGCGGAGCAGCCGCGCCAAGTGCATCAGGTTCCAGGTCATGAAGGTGGTGTTGCGGTTGGTGAAGTCGTTTTCCGGCCCGCCGGACTCCGGGTCCCGGTAGGATGGCCCGGGCCCGGCTTCGCCGACCCAGGCTGCATCCGCCTGCGGGGGGATTGCGAATCCGAGGTGCTGCAATGAATAGAGAATATTCATTGCGCAATGCTTGGCACCGTCTTCATTGCCGGTGACCAGGCAGCCGCCGACACGGCCGTAATAGGCGTACTGGCCCTTCTCATTGAGCTCCGCTGAATTCGCGTAGAGCCGCTCAATCGTTCTGGTACAGACGGAGGACTTTTCACCCAGCCAGACCGGGGTGGTGATTACCAGAATATCCGCTTCCTTAACCTGTCGGTAGAGCCCGGGCCACTCGTCCTTTATCCAGCCATGCTCGGTCATGTCGGGATAGATGCCGAAAGCAATATTTCGGTCAACGGGGCGGATCACCTCTACGGAAACGCCATTCTTTTCCATAATCGCCCGGGAAATCGCGATCAGGCCGTCGGTATGGGAGAGCTCGGGGGACAGCTTCAAAGTGCAGTTCAGGAACAGGGCCTTCAGGTCGCTGAAATCCCACCGGCTGGATTCGCACTGCTGCCGTTGTTTTTCGTTGAGTTCCATCTCTGGTGGCTCCGGGAAGGGTTCAGCCAGTGAGCATAGGGGAAGCGTACGGCTGAAGCCTGCCCGGACAAGGATTCACCGGACAATATTGGGCCTTATGTTAGGTGCCAGACCGATCATTAGGCCTCTGATAAATTCATTTCGTCACCCGGCGCAGGCCGGAGTCCAGAGAAATCGAGAGTCTCTGGATTCCGGCTTTCGCCGGAATGACGATCCTTTAGGAAATTCGGGCCATGAAAAATGTCGCCGTCAGGGGATACTACTGGACCGCCATCGTCAAGGTCTGGCGTGGAATTGCATCTATTCGGAAAGCTGCAGGACCGAAAATGTCAGTTAGCCACCCTGGCCTGCTGCAGTTCGGCGTAATCCAGGTAGTAGGACATGTATTTATGCATCGCCTGAAAGGCTTCGACGCTTCCATTCATTGCGCGATCGAACCGCCTGTCACAAGCGATGATCTGAGCCATTCCCAGGTGGTAATCCCGATCCGTATGCCTGCGCAGTGATTCTGCGGCAACCTCGGCCATTTTTCCCGCGTTCGCCACCGGAACGCCGTGATCGACCACAGCTTCGCGGAAAGTCATTTTGAATTGGCTGTAGTGTGGCTCCTTGGTACTGAAGAACTCGATCGCCCGGTAGATTCTCTGTGCCGTTGTCATGGTATCCCCCAAATTCGAGCGGCGCATACTAATGGACGGCGGCGGAAAGCCAAATAGGCATGGCCTACAACTGCATGAGTTTGGCGACAATTTTTATCGGGGCGCCCCGCATCGGCGATTCCTCACCGCGACTTCGGAAGGAAGCCCTGAAAAACAACCGCGCGTGCGCCTGGCGGCGGCCGGCGGTGCTCGAAATAACCGACTGGAGGATTCACTCCGATTGGCGCTGACTTACTAATAAGGCGGCGTAGATATTGCGGCGTCGATATTGCGGTGCAGGGTTTGCAGGTATTCATTGGTGTGAGCGGTCCACCCGGTCTCTATGCCCAGTCACCGCTTTGCGGGCAGAGGAGTCTCCCGGGGACGAAAAGCTCACGTCCTTGGAGGAGTTTACCGGCGCGGTGGTGAGCGATCGAGGCGAGGTGCGTGACCATCCCGCCTATCGCCGCTTCCTTCACGCAGGCTATAGCTCAGAGCAGGCGCTGGAGGTGGTTCTCGGAGTGGCCCAGAAAACCCTCAGCAACTATTCGAACCACCTGTTGGAGGTGAGGCGTTGGAGAGCGAGCGCTGCAATGTGAAAGTGGATCTGCTGCCGTTTGTAGCGCTCCCTGTCCGGTTTAGGCACTCTTCTCCTCGAACTCCTCGAGCTGGCCCTTGCCTGTGGGCGAGGTGGCGGAGGGGATTTGCTCACAGGTGCCCTTGGGCACGTATTTCCACGCGTTGCCCTGGTAGTCCTTGGTGGAGGAGCCCGAGCAGGTTGTGCCGGGGCCGGCTTTGCAGTCATTTTTGCCGGCCAGGGCCACGCCGTAGCATTTCTCCATGTTTTCCTTATCTTTCATATCTGACATGCCGTTTTCCCGGCCTTTCTGCATCCCGTTTTCCATGCCTCTTTCCGTGCCTTTTTCGTCGCCTCTGCGGTCACAGGATGGGAGGGCGGCGATCGCTACCGCGGCGCTCAGGGCGAGGGCCAGGGAAGCGGGGGTCAGCTTGCGATTCATGTTTGTACTCCTGTTCGATATGGATTGGAAGTCATCGGCGTCCCCCCTGGCCAGGTAGACCGGGAGGTCCCGAATAATTCATAGTAGCCGGAGAACGGCCCGTTACATCTAAAGTGTAGATATTGAGACCATTTCGTCACTTTTCGTGTGAAATTATTAGTCTGGGCGAAGGTTTCCGACCGCATCAATCCCTATTCCACAGGGGCTCGACCTTGCGGATCTGTCGGGAGAAGACCGCGCTGTCCTGCGCCGGCAGTTCGCATGCGCCCTGCTCGCACACATAGGCGGTGGCCTTGCCGGCCAGTGCCTTCTTGCCTTCCAGCAGTGGGATCAGCTTCGTCTGGCGCGCCAGTTCGCGGCCTTGTTCCACCACGGCGAGTACCCGGTTGGGCAGGAAGGTGCGCCGCAGTTCCGCGAGCATGGGCGCGGCGCTGTCCTTCTCCCCCTCCGGGGTGACGATAATGATTTCCTTGGCCCTGTCGCGATAGAAGGCCAGGGCCAGCATCATTTCCGACAGGGCCAGGGGGGTGGCCTCCAGGCTGCCGGCGAAGTCGCGCAGGCCCTTTTCCGCGCGCTGGCGGAAGCGGTCGTCGGTGGTGAATTCGTGCAGGCGCAGCAGGTTGAGCAGGGCCACGGAATTGCCCGAGGGCTCGGCGCCGTCGAAGGCGGGTTTTTCCCGGGCGAGGAGTTTTTCGTGGTCGTCGCTGGTCATAAAGAAGCCGCCCCGCTTCTTGTCCTCGTAGTGTTTCCCCAGAGTTTCGTCCAGCGCCAGCGCCTGTTGCAGCCAGCGGAGTTCGCCGCTGGCCTCGTAGAGATCGAGCATCGCGGCGATGGTGAAGGCGTAGTCCTCCAGGTAGCCGTTGTGGCGCGCGCGGCCGTCCTTGAAGCTGCGGTAGAGACGGCCGCCCTCGTACAGATTGTCGAGCAGGAAAGCGGCTGCGGTTTTTGCGGTTTCGGTGTAGTCCGGCTCGTTCAGCACCAGCCCAGCCCGGGCGAAGGCGGAGATCATCAGGCCGTTCCAGGCGGTGAGGATTTTCTCGTCGCGGATGGGCGCCGGGCGTTGGGCGCGGGCTTGATAAAGTTTTTCACGGGCCGAGGCGAGCAGTAGTTGCGCGCGATGAACCGGAATTTCCAGTTCACCGGCAATGGCCGCCAGCGGTTCGGGCGCGTGCAGGATATTGCGCTTCTCGAAATTGCCCTTTTCACTGACCTGGTAGTAGCTTTTTGCCAGCAGTGCCTCTTCTTCATTCAACACCGCGTCCATCTCCGCCGGTGTCCAGGTGAAAAACCAACCCTCCTCGCGGTGCCCTTCCGGAGTGGGGCTGTCGGCATCGGTGGCGGAATAGAAGGCGCCGCCGGGAGCCGTCATATCCCGCTTTACATAGCGCAGGATATCCTCCGCCACGGTTTTGAACTGCGTGTCTCCGGTGACTTGGTAGGCCTCCAGATAGACGATCGCCAGCAGCGCATTGTCGTAGAGCATTATCTCGAAGTGCGGCACCAGCCACCGGGCATCGGTGGAGTAGCGGTGAAATCCGCCGCCCACCTGGTCGCGTATACCGCCGGCGGCCATTTTCTCCAGGGTGTTGGTGGCCATCTCCAGTACGGTCTTGTCGCCGCTATGGCGATAATGGCGCAGCAGCAGCCGGGCCGGCAGGCCGCTGGGAAACTTGGGCGCACCCTCGATACCGCCGTGTTGCGGGTCATACACCTGCCGGTATCGGGTTACCGCGGTTTGCAGCAGCTCCGCCTTCGGCAGCTCGCCGCTGGTTTGCGGCGCCAGTATCTGTTTGACCGCGCGGGTCAGTCCCTCACTGGATTGCGCCACCTTCTGCGGCTGCTGGTGGTAAATTTCCGCCAGTTGCCGCAGCAGGGTGAGAAAGCCGTAGCGGGCGCCGCGGTCGCCGTCGCGGGGCGGGATATAGGAATCGCCGTGAAAAGGCTTGCCCTCCGGTGTCAGCCACACGGTCATCGGCCAGCCGCCGCGGCCGGTGAGCGCCTGCACCGCGCTCATATACACCGCGTCTATATCCGGCCGCTCCTCCCGGTCCACCTTGATGGCGATATAGTGCTCATTCATGGCTTTGGCGATTTCCTCGTCCTCGAAGGATTCCTCCTCCATGACATGGCACCAGTGGCAGGTGGAATAGCCCACGCTGAGCAGGATTGGCCGGTCGAGTTTTTTCGCCGCGGCGAAGGCCTCCTCGCCCCAGGGGTACCAGTTCACCGGGTTGTGGGCGTGCTGCAGCAGGTAGGGGCTGGATTCCAGGAGCAGGCGGTTGGTGTATCTGGCCGAGCCATCCTCGTTCAGATGGCGGGTGCGCGGCCGGTAGTCCGCCCCCTTGTTGCGGTAGGCCGCCGCTATATCCCTGCGCAGGGTTTCGCCCTGGGGCCCGGCGCCGGGCAGCGCGGCTGGGGATGATGTGGGTTTCTGTGACATGCGGAGCTCCATCCCGATAGAGGCGCCGATCGTGCCGGCGCACAGCAACAGCAGCGCACCCCGCAGAACTTATCCTGCTGCGCATTGGGTTCACCTGTGGCTGGGAATCTGCCTGTGGTTGAATAATCAGGTTATGATGATATTTGCAGCGGTGCCACCCGGCCGTATGCTCGATATGGGCTTCCAGGCCGCGCTGGGGGCCTTATTGGCGAGACACCGTCCGTCCGTCAGACCTTTATTCAGTGCCACCTAGAGGGCATATCCGCCCGATCGCCGAGCGCCTCATATGCGAGCCGGTGACGGTGAAAGTCGCCTTGACCCACGGTAGTTCCAGCATTTGTCAGCACTTCCATCGGGTGGTGGACGAGCCAGCGCGGTTCGAGGCTTGCTGCTCACCTATCTCTCCGAGTCCAGCGTGGTATTCTGCGACACCAAGCGCGAGACCCAGGAGGTCGCCAATATCCTGGGCGAGCACGGTTTCAGTGCCCCGACCGGGGAGGATGGCATCGCCAGCGATGAGGTGGGCAAGATCAAGGTTCAGGACGCGGCCAGGGTCGCACTGCAGAAACTGAGCGCGGGTAAGCTCAAGGGGCGCTCGTTCCGCGCCCGTAGAGTCACCTGAAAAGGCCTGCGCTTGGCTCGGCGATTTTCAATAGAACCTGAACTAGAGAGGACTGATTACCAAGAATCATGAAAGTACCCAAGAGATTACAACCGCTGGTCGACGACGGCATGATCGACGAGGTCATCGCCCAGTTGATGAGCGGCAAGGAAGCACAGGTGTATGTGGTGCGCTGCGGCGGCGACTTGCGCTGTGCCAAGGTCTTCAAGGAAGCCAGGCAGCGCAGCTTCAAACAGGCGGTGCAGTATCAGGAAGGCCGCAAGATGCGCAACAGCCGCCGCGCCCGGGCGATGTCGAAGAAGACCCGCTACGGCCAGAAAGAGCAGGAGCAGGCCTGGCTGAGTGCCGAGGTCGATGCCCTGTACCGGCTGGCGTCGGCCGGCGTGCGCGTCCCCCAGCCATACGGCTTCGTCGATGGCGTGCTGCTGATGGAGCTGGTGTCCGACGACGAGGGCTACGCCGCCCCGCGGCTGGATGACGTCACGCTGAGCGCGGAGCAGGCCCGCGATTACCATGGCCAGGTGATGGCCGACGTCGTGCGCATGCTGTGTGCCGGCTTGGTACATGGCGACCTTTCCGAGTTCAACGTGCTGGTGGACCGCCACGGCCCGGTGATCATCGATTTGCCCCAGGCGGTGGATGCAGCCGGCAACAACAATGCCGCCATGATGCTGGAACGCGATGTCGACAATATGTGTGCCTATTTCGGCCGCTTTGCCCCGGAACTATTGACGACCGATTACGGCAAGGAAATCTGGGCGCTTTATGAGGCGGGTGAACTGCACCCGGACAGCGCCCTCACCGGGCATTTCGAGCATGACACGAGCAGCGTCGACGTCGGGGACCTGATGGCCGTCATCGATGACGTTCGTGAAGAGCAGGCCGAGCGTATGGCGCCGGCTTGGGACGAGTAGGACGACGATTGATACAAGTAATTCAGGGGGCACGCAGGGCGATCAGGCGGCGAAACGGCGACAGTTGACGGAAAACTACCGCCGGACCTGGGCAAAATGGCATTTATTCTTCCTATACTTTTCCCTCAATGGGCGCCTGCGACGCGCCTCAATGGAGACGAGTAAGGAACATGCATTTGAAAAAGATGAAGTCCCTGTCCTGGGTTGCGCTAACCCTGTTCTCGACCGCGGCGGTGCTGCCCTCCGTGGCCCAGGCCTGCACCCGCACGCTCTACTCCGGGTCCGACGACATGGTGATCACCGGCCGCTCGATGGACTGGATGCAGGATATGCAGACGGACCTCTGGGCGTTTCCGCGCGGTATGGCGCGCAACGGCGCGGCCGGCCCGGATTCGCCGAAATGGGTGTCCAAATACGGCAGCGTTATCGCCTCGGCCTACAATATCGCCAGCGCCGACGGCATGAACGATCAGGGACTGGTCGCCAACCTGCTCTATCTCGCCGAGTCTGATTACGGCAAACAAGGCGATAAGCCGCCAATGTCGATCGGCCTGTGGGCACAGTACGTGCTCGACAATTACGCGACGGTCGCCGAAGCGGTAGAGGCGCTGCGGGCGCAGCCGTTCCGCATCATCGCGCCGAACCTGCCGAACGGCTCCGCCGCCGAGTTGCATCTCTCCATCTCCGATCCTTCCGGCGATTCGGCGATCTTCGAATACCTTGATGGCGATCTCGTCATTCATCACGGCAAACAGTACACGGTGATGACCAACTCGCCGAGCTACGATCAGCAGCTGGCGCTCAACAGCTACTGGGAGAAGATCGGTGGGCTCAAGTTCCTGCCCGGTACCAACAGCGCCGCCGACCGTTTCGCCCGCGCCTCGTTCCTGCTCGGAGCGGTTCCCGTAAAGACTGATCCGAACTTCATTTCGGCGGTCCCCGAGCAAACCTACGCCCACCAGGCAATCGCCGAGGTGATGTCGGTGATGCGCGCGGTCAGCGTACCGCTGGGCATCACCACGCCCGGTTCGCCGAACATCGCTTCCACCCTGTGGCGCACGGTCGCTGATCAGAAGAACAAGGTTTATTACTTCGATTCGTCCACGACCCCGAATGCGTTCTGGGTACCGATGGCAGATCTGGATCTCTCAAAAGGCGCCCCGGCGAAGAAGCTGGCGATTGCCGGCGGCAAGTATTACGCGGGCAATGCCGCAGAACACTTCGCGGAAGCCACCCCGTTCGAGTTCCTTCAGGCCGCCCCGGCGAAGTGATGTCTGCCGTCAGGCACGGCATCTGATCCGCGAGACGCAGGGCCGTAGGAAAGACTTAGGAAATTCCTCGGCAAACTCGACTATCCATTGCTGGTCGCCGCGGTACTGGCCGCATTCCTCGGCGCGTTGCTGGGCAACTACCAGCTGAAAAAAATAACCATGCCGGCCATTCGCCGCATTGTGGCTGGCCTATTGTTCGTGGTTGCACTGGGACTGGTTGGCGGGGTTTTCTGAGGTGCCGGATGTGGTGACGCTGTTGACCGTTATGCGCCGGACAAAAACCTCTGCTGAATCCAGTAGGCGAGTGCGGCGAGTGCGGCGATCCAGAAAATCACAATAAAAGCGCCAGCGCGGCGGTTTTTCGGCAGGGAAATCGGCTTCGCTTCCGCGCGGGCGCGCAATTCCCGCCACAGTTCCGGCGGCACCAGCCGTATCGCCAGCCAGATGCCCAGCGGAAGCAGGATCAGGTCGTCCAGGTAGCCGAGCACGGGGATAAAATCCGGAATCAGGTCGATGGGGCTGAGGGCGTAGGCGACTATTGCTAGAAGCACCAGCTTGGCGACCAGCGGCGTGCGCGGATCGCGACTCGCCAGGTAGAGTACCCGCAGCTGCAGTTTCATTTCCCGCGCGAAGCGCTTCAGCCGTGTGGGCATGGCGGTCAGTCCAACTTGGCTATTGGCAGGGATCGATCGCGGCCAGCGGCGGATGGCCGCCCCGCCGCTCCTACAGGGTAGGGGGCGATGCGATCAGGGTTTTCTGCCGAACAGGTATTTCAGCAGCGCCAGTATCGCCAGTACCAGCGCGACGAAAATCAGTATCCCGAATATCACACAGACCGCGACGCCCCAGCCTCCCATCGACATCATCATCATATCGCCGGGCTGCGCATTCGCGGCGCTGGCGCCGAGCAGCAGTGTCAGCGGCGCCACCAGTTTTGCCAGTAACTTTGTGCACGGATTCATTACCTTTTCCTCGTGGTTTTCCATTTCCAAAGTACGAAGATTCCCGGCATTACCAATAGCACAAATACCAGCGCGGACAGGGTGCCGCCCACCATTGGCGCGGCGATGCGTTTCATCACGTCGGCTCCGGTGCCGCCGCTGAGCATCACCGGAACCAGCGAGATCAGCAGGGTCAGGCTGGTCATCAGCATGGGGCGGATGCGGTGGGCGGCGCCCTGGGCCACTTCCTCGAGAAACAGTTCCCGGCTCATGTCCGGTACGCGCCGGCGGGCCTGTTCCAGGGCATGGTCCAGGTAGTGCAGCATCAAAAGCCCCATCTCCGCCGCCAGCCCGGCCATGGCGATGGCGCCGACCCACACCGCCACGCTGAGTTTGTAATCGAGCCCCCACAGCAGCCAGAAGGCGCCGATCAGCGACACGGGCACGGCGGCTAGTACGAACAGGGTGTCCGACATGCGGCCGCGGTGCAGGTAGAGCAGCAGGCATACGGCGAGCAGGGTCATCGGTACCAGCCAGGCGAGCCGCGCCTTGGCGCGTTCGAAGTACTGGTACTGCCCAGCCCAGCCCAGGCGCTGGCCGGGCACCAGGGATACCCGCTCCGCCACCACCTGTTTGGCCCGCGCTACGTAATCGGCCACGCCGAGCCCGCCCTTCAGGTCCACGAAAACCAGGCCCACCAACTGGCCGTCCTCGTTGCGGATCATGGGCGCGCCGCGGCGGTGTTCCAGATCTGCCAGTTGGCTCAGCGGCACCCAGCTGTCGCCGGGGGTGGGTACCAGGAGTTGCTCCACCTGTTCGGGGGAATCCCGGTAGTCGCGGGCGTAGCGCACCAGTACCGGGTAGCGCTCGCGGCCCTCCACCGTGCGGGTGGCGGTCAGGCCGCCGACGGCGGCCGCGATCACGTCCTCCACGTCCTCCACGTTGAGGCCGTAGCGGGCGGCGCCTTCGCGGTCGATATCGAAGTCGAGGAAGTAGCCACCGGTGAGGCGCTCGGCGAAAGCGCTGCGGGTTTCGCCTGCGGTGCGCTCGTCTTCCAGCAGAGCCTTTTCGATGGCCACCGCGGTCTCCTCTATCTGCTGCAGGTTGTCGCCGAATACCTTGATGCCGAGCTGGCTGCGGATGCCGGTGGCGAGCATCTCGGTGCGGGTCTGGATCGGCATCCACCAGATATTCGGCATACCCGGGTAGCGCAGTTTTTCATCCATTTCCGCGATCAGTTCGTCCCAGTCGAGTCCCGGCCGCCACTGGTCTTTGGGTTTCAGGGTGACCACTGTCTCCACCATGGACAGGGGCGCCGGGTCCGTGGCACTGGTGGAGCGGCCGATCTTGCCGAACACCCGCTCCACCTCCGGGAAGGATTTCAGTTCCGCGTCCATACGCTGCAGCACATCGCCCGCCTGGGTGATGGACATGCCCGGCAGGGCGGTGGGCATATACAGGATGCTGCCCTCATTCAGCGGCGGCATAAATTCCGAGCCCAGCTGCTTCAGCGGAATTGCGGTAAGCGCCAGTGCCAGCAGCGCCGCTACCACTACCTCCCGGGGGTGCGCGACACAGAAGCGGATGGCGGGGAGAAAGGTGTTGGTGAGTGCGCGGTTGACCGGGTTGTCTCCGGTGCGGACTTTGCCGCGGATCAGCAGCACCGCCAGCGCGGGGATCAGGGTCACCGCGAGCAGGGCGGCGAAGGCCATGCTGTAGGTCTTGGTGTAGGCCAGGGGTTTGAACAGCCTGCCCTCGGTGGCTTCCAGCGCGAATACCGGGAGGAAGGAGATGGTGATGATCACCAGCGAGAAAAAGATGCTGGGGCCCACCTCCTGCATGGCCTCGACGATCAGCCGCCGCCGATCGTCGCCCCCCGCGGCCGGTTTTTTGTGAGCGCCTGCGGCCAGTTTTTTATGGATGTTGTCCACCATCACCACCGCCGCGTCCACCATCGCGCCGATGGCCACGGCGATACCGCCGAGAGACATGATATTGGCGGTGAGCCCCTGCAGGGACAGCGGAATGAACGCCAACAGCACGGCCACCGGCAGGGTGATGACAGCCACCAGCGCCGAGCGCGCGTGCAGCAGGAACAGCGCGATAATCGCCGCCACCACCAGCATTTCCTCGATCAGCGTGTGCTTGAGGTTGTCGATGGCGCTCAGGATCAGCTCGGAGCGGTCGTAGGTGACAACCAGTTCCACGCCCTCGGGCAGGCCGGCTTTGGCTTCTTCGAGGCGCTGTTTGACACGCTCGATCACCGCCAGCGCGTTTTCCCCGTAGCGCATCACCACGATGCCGCCCACCGTCTGCCCCTCGCCATCCAGTTCCGCGAGGCCGCGCTGCATTGCGGGGCCCAGGGTGATATCCGCCACCTGGTCCAGGGTTACCGGTATCCGGTTGGCATCCATGCCGATCACCACCTGTGCCAGGTCGTCCACGTCGTCGATATAACCGCGCCCGCGCACGAAATGCTCGTGGCCGGCGATCTCCAGCACCCGCCCGCCGGTGTCGCCGTTGCTGCGGCGAATGGCGCTGATCACTTTGGCCAGGGGGATATCGAAAGTGGCCAGGCGGTAGGGGTCGATATGTACCTGGTACTCCTTTTCGAAACCGCCGATGGAGGCCACTTCCGCCACGCCCTCCACCGAGGTGAGCCAGTAGCGCAGCTTGAAGTCCTGCAGTGAACGCAGATCCGCCAGGCTGTGTTTGCCGCTCCTGTCCACCAGTGCGTATTGAAAAACCCAGCCCACCCCGGTGGCGTCCGGGCCCAGGGTCGGTTGCACGCCCTCCGGCAGTTGGTCCGCCACCTGGTTCAGATATTCCAGCACCCGGGATCTGGCCCAGTAGATATCGGTGCCATCCTCGAAGATGGCGTAGACGAAACTGAGCCCGAAGAAGCTCTGCCCGCGCACGAACTTCACCTTGGGCAGGCCCAGCAGTGCGGTGGACAGGGGGTAGGTGATCTGGTCCTCCACCAGGTCCGGGCTGCGCCCGGCCCACTCGGTCATGATGATCACCTGGGCGTCGGACAGGTCCGGTATCGCGTCCAGGGGCACCTTGGTCATGGCGCGGTAGCCGGCCAGCGCGGCCAGGGCCACCAGCACCAGGGTGATGCCGGGCTTGCCGGCGCAGAGCGCGATCAGTCGCGCGATGGCCCCCCTGGATTCGCCGCCTACCATTGCTGCATCCCCGACTTGAGCCGGCTCTCGGCGGCGATCAGGAAAACGCCGGAGGTGACGATGCGGTCTCCCTCCTCGAGGCCCGAGCGGATCACGATATGGTCGCCGTCGCTGTAGCCGGTGCGCACCGCGACCGGTTTCAGGCGGCCGTTGCCGAGATCCAGGAACACGATGCGCTTGTCGCCGGAAACCAGCACCGCATCCCGGGGCACCAGCAACAGTTCACCCAGGTCGGCGCGCACTTCGATATCGGCGAAGAGGCCGGGGCGCAGGTGCCCCTGCGGATTGTCCAGCGCCAGGCGCAGGCGGGCGCTGTGGCTTTTTGGGTCGAGAAAGGGGTCCAACTGGATCAGCTCGGCGGACATTTCCGCGCCGGGCACATTGGTCAGGCGCACCCGTGCCGGCATGCCCGCGCGCAGCAGCGGCAGCTGGTCCTCGTAGGCGAAGCCTTCCACCCACACGCGGCGCAGGTCCGCCAGGCGCAGCAGCTTTTCCCCTTTTTTGAACGCGGAACCGGCGACGATATTTTTTTCGATGATGACGCCGCTCTGCGGAGCGAAGATGGGCACGTAGTCCCGGGCTTCCCCCTGCTCGCGCAGCCACTGGATCTGGCGCGCGGACAGCCCCCAGAGCCGCAGGCGTTTGCGCGCCACCGCCTCGGTGGTTCCGCCGCGTTTGCTGGACTGCAGGTACTCGTCCTGCAGCGCCAGCAGTTCCGGGCTGTAGACGGTAAACAGCACATCGCCGCGGGCGATCTGCTTGCCTTCGAAATCCGCATCCAGTTTGCCGATCCAGCCGTCGAAACGCAGGCTGACATCCGCCAGGCGGGTCTCGTCGTAGGCCACCTGGCCCTGCAGGCGCAGGGGCAGCGCGAAGGGTCTGCGCACCACAGTGCCGGTTTTCACGCCGATGGCCTGGCGGCGGCCCTCGTCTATTGCGACACTGCCGCTCCCCAGCTCCTCGCGGCTCACCGGCGCCAGGTCCATGCCGCAGATGGGGCAGGTGCCCGGAGCGGCGGACTTGACCGAGGGGTGCATGGCGCAGGTGTAGTAGGCGGTATCGGATTTTCCCGGCTTTGACGTCAGGCGCAGGCCGGTGCGGCTGGTGGTCATATCGAACACCAGGTCCACGTGCTTGTCGTGGCCGGTGGCCACATCCACCGCCAGGGGCCAGGCGCCCTCCATGGACAGTTCGAACTCACCCTCGTAGACGCCGGCGGAAGTCTCCTCGATATCCGCCTGGGCGCGCATCGCGGGCATGGCGCCCATGGCCGGCATCTCCGCCACGGCGCGCACTTGAGCGCCTTCGACCGGGTTGTCTTTACCGTCGAGGACTTCTATGCGGATTTTGTTTTCCCCCACCCGCGGCCGCTCGGGGTCGATGGACACGGCGATACGAAAGGGGCCGGCCTCGATAAATTCCGCGGCGGTTTTTGCCGGGCGCTGGCTTTGCAGTGCCCAGTAGGAGAGCAGGGCTACGGCGAGCAGCGCCAGGGCGGCCGCCAGGTATTTGCCTTTATTCACAGGCTGTTTCCTTCGAGTTCTTTTCGCTTGTGTCTTTGTAGGAGCGGCCCATGGCCGCGATCGGCGTCTGCCATGTGGAGGGATCTATCGCGGCCATGGGCGGATGGCCGCCCCGCCGCTCCTACAGGGGGCAAATTGCCGACGTGTTTGCAGCGGAAGTTCATTTCCCACCTCCCGCGAGCAGGTTCCAATCTTCCAGCATCACCAACCCCGCGGCGGCGGTGAGCTGCGCCAGGGCCGCGAAGCGGTCGCGCTCTGCGGCCTCCAAATCCCGCTGCACCTTGAGCAGGTTGCGTTCCGCCACCAGCAGGGTCAGGAAGTCGCCGCGGCCGGCGGCGAAGTCGTCGCGCGCGGTAACCAGGCTTTCCTCCGTCAGCGGCAGCAGCTCTTCTCTGTACATATGCAGGATGTCATTGGCCTCGCGGTGGCGGCTCTCGGCCCGGCGCAGTGCGTCCGCCAGGGCCAGCGCCGCGTCCCGGCGCTGCCACTCGACGGCCAGCCGCTCCGCCTCCAGGCTGCGCTCGCGGGCGGAGCGTTTGCCGCCGATATCCAGGGGCAGGTTGAAGCCCACGCCGACAAACAACCGCTGGTCCGGGTTGGCCCATTGGTTGTTGTGGCGCGCGAGCACGGAGAAGTTGGGGTAGCGGTCCTTTTCCGCCAGTTCCAATTCGCGGCTCTTGCGCGTCTCCTCGGCGGCCAGCCGCTGCAGTTGCGGCTGGGTGTCCAGGCTGTCGAGGGCCAGGGTGAGAGAGCCCGCGGGCGGTTCGCGCTGCGGCAGAGGGGTACTGGTGGACAGTTCACCGGGATCGATATTGGCCAGGCGGGCCAGGCGGCTCCTGTCCCGCGCGACGGCCTGGGTGAGCGCGAGCTCATCGAGATGTAGTTGATGCTCCTCATGCCTGGCTTGCAGCACCGCCGCCTTGCCGCCGCTGCCTGCGGCGTAGCGCGCGCGGCTGCTGTCCACGAAGGTCCGCCACAGGGACTGGTGGCGGCGGTTGATGGCGATCAGCCGCTCTCGGTAGTGCCAGTCGGCGTAGGCCAGGCGCAGCGCCAGGGCCAGCTGCACCGCGCCCTGGTCGTACTCGAAGGCGCGGCTGTCGGTGCCGGCCTCCTCCAGCGCGCGGCGCAGCTCGAGCACCCCGGGCCAGGGCAGGGCCTGGCTGACCTCGACCACGTAGCCTTTCCGCACTTCATTCTGCCCCAGGGTCCTGGGCGCGACGCCCAGCATCAGCTTCGGATCGTCCAGGTGGCCGCTGGCGGCGGTGCGTTCGGCCTGGGCGCGCACCCGGGCATCCAGGGCCAATTGACCGGGATTGCAGGCCAATGCCCGTTTTACCAGGGATTCGCTGCCCGGCGCCGGGGGCGCGTCGCAGTCGCTCTGGGCACGGGTGGCGGGAGAGAGCAGCGCTGCCGCCAGGGCCAGTACTGGCAATAATTTTGGGGTAAGCAAGGGTTCACTCCTCGAACACTGTTTTTGAACAGCAGGGCGCGCGGCCGCGCCCTTTTACACGGGAAACAGTTGGTTCAACGGCAGGAGTGGATCAGATGCGCAGGCGCAGCGTGGCCAGCCAAGTGCGGCCGCCGGGATGGGATGGGTCGGATTGGGATTTCGGGTATGCGGTGGACAGCGGCGGCGGTATCGGCGGCCACTGGCCCGGCGGTACCGCGGTCAGTTGCGGCAGCTCCAACGCCAATTGCGCCGCGGGCAGCACCGCCTGCTGGTCCTGCGCTTCCGCCTTCAGGGAGATCCGGCTGTCCAGGGTGCAGCAGTCGCAGTCCGGCTCTTGGCCGCCCGGCGCCATGTCATCACAGCAGCACTCGGACACCGGCCCGGAGTGCTCCATCATCTCGCAGGCGAACACCATCTGCACCTGCAGCAAGAGGGCCAGCAGGGCGGCGACGGTGATCAGCTTGGAGC
Organism: Microbulbifer sp. TB1203; assembly: GCF_030997045.1. NCBI lineage: Bacteria > Pseudomonadati > Pseudomonadota > Gammaproteobacteria > Cellvibrionales > Microbulbiferaceae > Microbulbifer > Microbulbifer sp. TB1203. Next base: position 4,893,953 of record NZ_CP116899.1, read on the forward strand.
GCAGGCGGTTTTTATTCATGGTTTGGCCAATATAGCAGAGCGGCGGGTGTGGGCGAAAGCCGGTAAACTGGCGCGATTTGGGTACTCCTCCCTACCACTTGCGGGGAGAGAGGATAAGGAGGGGACAAGCTTGGCCACAAAACGCAAAACCGCGTACGTCTGCAATGAGTGCGGCGCCGATTATTCCAAGTGGGCCGGCCAGTGCAGCGCCTGCGGCACCTGGAACAGCCTCAGTGAAGTGCGCTTGGGCCCCGAGCACAAGGACAGTCGCGCGGCCAACTTTACCGATGCCCAGGCAGGCTACGCCGGCGCCGCCGGCGGCAGCGGGGTGCAGAAGCTCTCGGAGATCGACCTCAGCGAACTGCCGCGCATCCCCACCAATGCCGGCGAACTGGACCGGGTGCTGGGCGGCGGCCTGGTGCCGGGTTCGGTGGTGCTGATCGGCGGCCACCCCGGCGCCGGCAAATCCACCATCCTGCTGCAGACCCTGTGCCACCTGGCCGGAGCCATGCCCGCGCTCTATGTCACCGGCGAGGAGTCCCTGCAGCAGGTGGCCATGCGCGCGAAGCGCCTGGGCCTGCCGGCGGAGCATCTGCAGATGTTCAGCGAGACCGACGTGGAGCGTATCTGCCACACCGCCGGCCAGGTCAAGCCGAAGGTGATGGTGGTGGACTCCATTCAGGTGATGCATATGAGCGAGGTGCAGTCCGCCCCCGGCTCTGTGGCCCAGGTGCGCGAGAGCGCCGCCTACCTGACCCGCTACGCCAAGCAGACCGGCACCGCGCTCATTCTGGTGGGCCACGTCACCAAGGACGGCAGCCTGGCCGGCCCCAAGGTGCTGGAACACATCATCGACTGCTCGGTAATGCTCGAGGGCACCCACGACTCCCGTTTCCGCACCCTGCGCGCGCAAAAAAACCGCTTCGGCGCGGTGAACGAGCTGGGAGTCTTCGCGATGACCGAGCAGGGCTTGAAAGAGGTCTCCAATCCCTCGGCGATTTTTCTGCAGCGCGCCGAAGAGGTGGCCGCCGGCTCGGTGGTCACCGCAGTGTGGGAGGGCACCCGACCGCTGCTGGTGGAACTGCAGGCGCTGGTGGACGACAGCAGCCTGGGCAACCCGCGCCGGGTGGCCGTGGGCCTGGACCAGAACCGCCTGAATATGTTGCTCGCGGTACTGCACCGCCACGGCGGCATCCTGGTCGGCGACCAGGATGTGTTTATCAACGTGGTGGGCGGGGTCAAGGTGGTGGAGACCAGTGCCGACCTCACCTTGCTGATGGCGGTGGTCTCCAGCTTCCGCAACCGCCCGCTGCCGCGGGACCTGATGGTATTCGGCGAAGTGGGCCTGGCCGGCGAAATCCGCCCGGTACCCTCCGGCCAGGAACGCCTGCGCGAAGCCGCCAAACACGGCTTCCGCAAGGCCATAGTGCCCGCGGCCAACCGCTTGAAGAATGATATTCCCGGCGTGGAGATGGTGCCGGTTAAGACCCTGGCGGAGGCGCTGTCTGCGATTGAGATGAGCTGATCCCCGGGATCGCGGAGCTCCAGCTCCGCATTTCATGTTTTCCAGTAAACCAGGGAGGGAAATTTGGCAATGGACGATTCTGAGAACAAAGATGCGGAGCTGGAGCTCCGCGGTCCCGGGGAAAGTGCCAAAGGCTGGTATTCGAGAGGCTATCTGCCCCATTTGGACAGCATTCACGCATTGCAATTTATTACATTTCGCTTGGCTGACTCATTGCCGAAAAACCAACTTGAACAACTTGAGTGTGAGTTGAAACAATTAAAATCAGTGCGCAATCTGGAATCTGTCAAGAGGAAACGAATTGATCAATGGCTGGATGCAGGTTACGGCTGTTGCGCGCTGGGGCATCCGGAAATGGCCCGGGTAATGGAGCAGGCGTTGCTGAAGTTTGATGGGATGCGCTACCAATTGATCGCCTGGTGCATAATGCCCAACCACGTTCATGTATTGATTGAACCTCAGGAGCCGCTTAGCAAAATCGTGCAATCCTGGAAGTCCTTTACCGCTCGTTGGGCCCTGCGGAAAAATGCGGAGCTGGAGCTCCGCGTTCCCGGGAGGAAACTCTGGATGCCGGATTATTGGGACAGGTTTATCCGCGATCAACAGCACTTTGAACAGGTGATCGATTACATCCACCGGAATCCTGTGAAGGCCGGTCTGTGCTCCAGACCGGAAGACTGGCACTGGTCCAGCGCCCGGGACCGCGGAGCTCCAGCTCCGCAACAACAGCGGCAGGAAAAAACACCGTGAAGCAAATCCTCCTGCTGATTCTCTTATTGCTTACCCAACCCGCGACCGCCCACAACCGCATCGCCTCCCTAAACCTCTGCCTGGACCAGATCCTGCTCAACTGGCTGCCTCCACAAAAAATCGCCTCGGTCACCTGGCTCTCCGCCGACGATCACTACCGCAAGGCGCCGCTGCCACCGCATGTGTATTTAAACCGCGGTCGGGCCGAGGAGTTGTTGCAGCTGGACCCGGATCTGATCCTGGTGGGCCAGTTCGGGGCCCAGCGCGCGGCGGCGCGGCTGCGCGACCTGGGATTCAATGTGGTCGCCATTCCCGATGCCTACAGTTTGGAGCAGTTGCTGGATCAGCTGAGTGCACTGGAAGAGACGCTGGGGCACAATGCGCCGCTGAAAAAACAAAAACAGACGCTGGAAAAACTGCTCGCCCAACCGGTGCCGCGGGCAGGGGCCAGCGCGCTGATTCTGTCCGCCAACAACATCACCTACGGCAGCGGCATGCTGGAGCACCAACTGCTCGAGCGCGCCGGCTTTGCCAATCTGGCCGCGAAACAGGGCGTGGAGCAGCTTGGCCGCGTCAGTCTCGAAGAGGTGGTGGCCGCGCGGCCGGACCTGTTGGTGCTGTACGGCGGCGAAAAGGATTTCGCCATCGCCCATTTGGCCGCGCGCCACCCGGTGCTCAAAACCTATCTGGACAGCGGCCGGGTCTACACTCTGCCGGCGGAACTGGGATTCTGCCCGGCGCTGGTGGCGGCGGACGTTTTGCAGCAGCTTACAGAAAAGAGAAAGTCACTTGTCGAGCAGCGATAAATTAGCCCTCACCCTTTTGCTCCTGGCCCTGCCGCTGGCACTGGTCGCCGCATTGGTGAGCGGACCCGTATCCATCGACCTGGGAGCGGCGGTGACCCAGGGCTGGCGCAGCGAGAGCAGCGATGCGGTGATTCTGTGGCAGCTGCGCCTGCCCCGCGCGCTGTTGGCGGTCCTGGTGGGGGCGGCGCTGGGCATGGGCGGTGCGGCCATGCAGGGCATGCTGCGCAACCCTCTGGCGGAGCCGGCGCTGCTGGGGGTGAGCAGCGGCGCGGCGCTGGCCGCTATTCTGCTGCTCTACTATGGTTCCGCCTTACAGGCTAGTTGGGGTTCCGCCTGGCCGTCCGGCTGGCTGCTGCCGGCGTTGGCGATCGCCGGCGCCTTCTGCGCGGTGGGCTGCGTCTGGCTGTTGGCCGGGCGGGGCGCCGGCGCGGGTCAGTTGGTGCTGGCGGGGGTGGCCATCAACGCCTTCCTGTCTGCGCTGATGGCGCTGGCCCTGAACTATGCGCCGAGCCTGTTCGCGATGCAGGAAATCGTTTTCTGGCTGCTGGGCTCGCTGGCCAACCGCGGCTGGGACCAGTTGCTGCTGGCGCTGCCGTTTGTCCTGCTCGGCGCCATACTGTTGTTCAGCGCGCGCAACTATTTGCGCGCGTTGTCCCTGGGGGAGGACAGCGCCGCGTCCCTGGGGTATCGCGGCCGCCGCTACCCGCTGTCGATTCTGCTGGGCATCGCCGCCGCGGTGGGCGCGGCGGTGGCGGTGGCGGGCACCATCGGCTTTATCGGGCTGGTGGTGCCGCACCTGATGCGGCCGCTGGTGGGGCAGGACCCGGGCAGGCTGCTGTGGACCAGCGCCCTGGCCGGCGCGCTGCTGTTGCTGCTGGCGGATATCCTGGTGGTGAATTTTGTCGGCGCCCAAGAGCTGCGTATCGGCGCGGTGACCGCCTTTATCGGTGCGCCCTTCTTTTTCTGGCTGATCGTCAGCGCGCGCCGGGGGCAGCAACTGTGAAACGACTGGAAGTCTCCTGTCTGCAACTGGGCCTTGAACGCCAGCGCCGGCCGGTGCTGAGCGAAATCAGCTGTGTCTTCAAACCCTTTGAGTTGACCGCGGTAGTGGGCCCCAACGGCGCCGGCAAGAGCAGCCTGTTGCAGGCCCTGGCGGGTGTGCTCGCCCTCAGCGCCGGTCATATAGAGCTGGACGGCCAACCCGCTGAGCGGATTTCCCCCGCGCAAATGGCGCGCCTGTGCGCCTATCTGCCCCAGGCGGAAACCCCGGCCTGGAGCCTGCGCACCGCGGATCTGGTGGCCCTGGGACTGCTGCCCTGGGGGCGCCCGAAGGACCGCGAGCGGCGGGTCTCTGCGGCGCTGCAGCTGGTGGACGCGCAGCAACTCGCCGAGCGGCCGGTGACCCGGCTCTCCGGTGGCGAGCTACGCCGGGTACAGCTGGCGCGCCTGCTGGTGGGCGAAGCGCCGCTGCTGATCGCCGACGAACCTACCGCGGCACTGGATATCCGCCATCAGCTGCAACTGATGCACACTTTCCGCCGCCAGGCCGATGCGGGCAAAACGGTGGTGCTCGCCCTGCACGACCTCCCCATGGCCGCGCGCTTCTGCGACCGCATCCTGTTGCTGGAGCAGGGTCGGCTGGTTGCCCAGGGTACACCGGAGGACGTATTCACCCCGGCGTTGATCGGCGATGTCTACGGTGTCTCCTGTGAGTTTCGCTGGCGCGACGGGGTGGCGGATTTCGTACCGCTGGACCTGCTGTAAATACTCTGTTTCAAATCAAGCTCTCGTCATACCGGCGCAGGCCGGTATCCAGTCCGGTCCGGTGGCACCTGGGTTCCGGCCTGCGCCGGAACGACGACAATGCGCCGTAGGAGCGCAACGGCCGCTCCTACGTTATTGGGAGATGCTATTTAGAACTGGGCGCGAAGTCCCAGGGTATAGGTATCCAGGTCGGAATCGTCGGCGTTCGAAGAATAGGCCAGTTCGAGGGCGATGTTTTCCTGGAAGAAGTGGCTGAAGTCCACCAGGTAATTGTCGTCCTTGTCGTAGCCCAGGCCGACGGAAGTGGCCTTGTTGAAGTAGTAATCGGCCTTGGTGCTCCAGGTGTTATCGTCACCGCCGACACTCACATAGTCGCCGTCCAGGCTCGCGTAGTTCAGGCTGAGGGCGATATAGCTGCCGCGGCCGAACTCGGCGAAGTACTTGGAGGAGAGTTCCCGGTAGTCGAGATCGTCGTCCACGCGCAGGGTAAAGCCGAGGTAGTCGCTGCCGCCCAGCCGGTGATTGTATTGCGCGGAGGCAAAGTAGTCGGTGTCCTGGTCCTCGAATTTCTCGGCGTCGACCCGAAACAGGAGATCGGGGCTTGCGAGATATCCGACGGAGGCGTAATAGGCCTCCTGGTCCTCGGTGTTCTGGTAGGCGCCGCCGACCAATAGGTTGCCGGCGAAATACTCACCGCCGACGATGGCCGAGTCGACATTGTCGAAATCGGTATCGAAATAGGAGTAGCCGCCGAAGACATTGCTGCTCCTGTTGATATATTCAAATTCCTTTAGCGGCCCCATGGTCATTCTGGGGGTAAAGTAATAGGTGGAGCCGAGAGTGTATTGGTCCGTTTTGAAGGAGCCGATTTCGGTACGGGAATAATCAAAGTCGGTGATGGACTGGTATTCCTCTGCGTGGGCCGCGGTGACGGCGGAGGCGAGGAGCAGGGGGAACAGGGTTTTGGTCTTCATAAAAATATTCCTTATACAAAGCCTTTCCAGATAGGCAGCGTATTTTATTCATGCGAACCCTGAACGCAATATGAATAATAGATTTACGGGCTATCGAAAAAAATATACTCCCTTTCTATTGACAAAGTTTCCACCGCCTCGCCGTTTTCCAGTCGCGGGCGAAAACGCAGGTCGCGCAACATTTTCCGCAGGGCGGTTTCCGCTCCGCGATCGTCTTTCGGTTCCAGGCTCAGCAGCTCCAGATCCCGCAGCCGCCCGTAGCGGTCGACGGTGAAACGCACCTGCGCGCGGCCGCGCGGCGTGCGTTGTGTGAGTTCGATATCGGGAAGAAAGGCAAAATTATCCGGCAGCTCGGTGGGTTCTCCGAACAGTTGCCGGCGTTCATCGGGGTCATCGAGCAGGGCATAGGCTTCGGCGTAAATGTTTTCAGCGCGGCCGCGATGATGTTGCCACTGGTACCAGTCCCCCTGTGCAACCAGGGCCCGGGCGCGAACGGCGGGGGCCTCTTCCCCGCTGGCTTCCACCAGGTCCTTGGCAACCCGCAGGCCGTGGCGATAACTCCTTTCCTGTAAAAGCTGAAGGCGCTCCTGTTCCGAGTTATAGGCGGGCGCGGGGATATTGCTCTGGCGGATCTGTATCCGGATCTCCGGTTGCTGCCCCAGGCTGTCCAGCGCCATCAGGTAGGCCACCTGCAGGGCACCTTGCAGGAGGGGTCGCCGCATACTCTGCGGCGCCTCGCCTTCCCTCAGGGCCGCTATGGCGTCGTCGTACAGTTGGTGCAGGGTGAGCAGGCGGCGGGAGCCGTCGTCGCCCAGGTCCTGCAGGTAGGCGGAGCGCTGCCATTCCACGTAGTCGCGGGTGGCCTGCTCTAGGCGGGGGTCGCCGGGGGCCAGGGCGCGCCTGTGCACCAGGTAGATATATTCCTGCAGCCGGTCCAGTTCGAGCAGCTTGCGGTCGGCGAACAGGGACTCCCGCAGACTGTCCAGCAGGGGGATCTGTTCGTCGGTAAAGGGGCCCTGGCTGATGCGGGTGAGGTGGATGGAGCGCTTGAAGGCGTCAACAGCCTGCTGGTGTTCGCCGAGGTTCTGGTAATTGTGCGCCAATCCCGCCACTGCCTCCGACAGTCCGTCGGCGTAGGGGCCATGGGCTATCTCCAGCTGTTCGATCAGCGCCTGGTAGCGGGCAATACTCTCAATGCTCCCAAGGTTATCGGGGCTGTCGGGACTCTTCTCGCTTGCGCCACTTTCCTCCTCCCCTTTCTCCTCCGGCTGCCAGTCCTCTGCGCGGATAATTTCCAGGCCGTAGGCGGTGGGCTCGGGAGGCCTGGGAACGACGGAGCTTCCGAAGGGGGAAAACTGGGCGGTGGCGGATGCTGAGGAAACCAGCGCTAGGCACAGAATGAGTCGGCGCACATGGGGATTCCCTGATGTTATTTCCCAAGACTTTAGCAGGCTCCCGACCTGTTTTGAATCTGTGTGGCCGATGTCGCGGTAATACCCTCCTCACCAAGAGCATTGGAGCCCGGGAAACGGGCTCCGATGGTGTTTCCCTACCCGCAGCTTACAGCTTCCAATTCATCCGCAGTCCAGCGGTGCGCGGCTGGCCCCAGACGCCGTATCCCCAGTCGCTGCCCAGGGTGTTCTGGTAGGTGAAATAGCGCTCGTCGGTCAGGTTGCGCGCGAAAGCCTCCACGCTGTAGCTGTCCGAGGGCGAGTGCCAGCTGATTTTGGCATTGGCCAGGCCATAGCTGTCGTGTTTTGAGTAGGGGTCGTTTTCGATCTGCAGGTAGTGGTCGTCCTGCCAGGCGTAGTCGCCCTGGAAAACCAGCTCTCCCGAATCCTCCAGGCTCAGGTAGTAACGGGCCATCAGGTTGTAGGTGAATTCCGGTGCGGAGGGAAGTTCGTTGCCGTCCAGGGTGTAGTTGTCGCCGGCGACGATAAAGAACTGCTCGGAGTCGAATTCCGTTTCCAGCCAGCCGGCACCGGCGATAACCTCGAAGTTGTCGGTGATGGGTGCGGTGATCTCGATCTCCGCGCCGGTGCCGGTCACGTCGCCGGCGTTGGTGATTACGCTGCCCTCGGCGACGGTGAGGAATACCTGTGCCTGGTAGTCCTTGATGGTGTAATTGAATGCGGCGGCGTTGACGCGAAAACGATTGGCCAGGGTGGTTTTTACCCCGATCTCGAAGTTGGTGATGTCCTCCGCTTCAACCGGTCGGGTTGCCTCCAGGGAGGCGTTGTAGCTGCCGGAGAAGCCGCCGCTCTTGAAGCCGGTGGACAGGCTGGCGTAGGCGAGGGTGGCGTCGCTGGGGCGCCAGTCCAGGCCGATGCGGCCGGTGGTGGCGCTCTCGGAGAGGTCGTCTTCCACCGACAGCGGCTGATAAAAGCTCGGGCTGGAATCCTGTTTAAAATCTCGCTCTTCCTCCGTGTAGCGCAAGCCGGTAACCAGGGTCAGTTCGGGGTTCAGGTCGTACTCCACCTGGCCGAACAGGGCCCAGGACTCGCTGTCCAGCGCCACTATCTCCCGGTGCCAGAGGCCATCGGCGGTAGTGGGGGCTTCGGTGACCAGGCCGCGGTCGTCCTTGTAGTAGTAGAAGCCAGTTACCCAGATGGTGCGCTCGGTGCTACCGTCCAGGCGGAATTCCTGGGTGTACTGCTCCGCGTCCACCGCGTACTGCTCGTCGAACCAGATCACCGGTGTGCCGTCGCCGTCGTCCTGCAGGAATTTATCCAGCTCCTCGTAGGCGGTGATGGAGGTGAGGGTAAAGGCGTCGAATTCCCAGTCCAGGGTGGCGGAGGTGCCGAAGGTGTCGATCTTTGTCGCCATGCCGTCACTGGCGCTGGAGGCAACATGCTCCGGATCGAATCTGCCACCGGCCGCTTCGGCGCCGGTCATGCCGAAAGTGGCGCTGGTGCACTCGCCGTCCTGGATGCGGGAAATGGAGCAGGTGGCGGCACCCTCCACGGGCGCTTCCAGGTAGCCCATATGGGCGAAGCCCACGGACTGCTGGTCCGCCTCGCTGCCGTGCACATTGAGCAGCAAGCCGCCGCTGTCGCCGAGATCGAATTCGAGCTGGGTGCGGTAACCAAAGCTGTCGGTATCGTTTAATTTATCTCCGTTGACGGTGTTGGTCTGCCAGCCATCGTTTTGCGTGCTCTTGATCGCAACCCGGCCGCGAACACTGTCGCTGAGCGGACCGCTGAGGGAGCCTTCGATAATGCGCTCGGAATAACTGCCGTAGCTGGCACTGGCGCTGGCCTCGAACTCTTCGGTGGGCTTGCGCGAGACATAGTGCACCAGGCCGCCGGTGGTATTGCGCCCGTACAGGGTGCCCTGGGGGCCGCGCAGCACCTCTACCCGCTCCAGGTCGAAAAGCTGAATCGCCGAACCGGCGGGATTGCCGCGGTAGACGTCGTCCACATAGATGGAGACCGGGGATTCCCAGGAATCGGAAAAGTTGACCAGGCTGACCCCGCGCAGGCTGACCGAGGGACTGGAGGCCTCGCCAAAAATGGCGAAGAAATTCATATTGGGCACCTGCTGGGTAATATCCAGGCCCTCTTCGAATCCCATCTTGTCGATGGCGTCGCCGGAAAAGGCGCTGACTGCGATGGAGACGTCCTGCATCGATTGCTGGCGCTTCTGTGCGGTGACCGTGACCTCCTCGACAACCGATTGCTGGGCAAAAACCTGCACCGGTGCAGCTGCGAGGGCAATACACAGGGAAAGAAGACGCGGTGGTTTAGAAAACGGCGTGAAGTAAGCGGTATTTGGCGAGTACATGGCCAGCTCCTTTTTATGCTTGTACTTTTTATGTTTGTAAATTGGTGGACGATATGCCGGTGTGAACCAAAACAGGGCATATGCGCAATTGAACGGGCTCATTGCGAGTTGCCCGCACTTGAAACAGTGAAGCTTCTCCCGGAAAAGGGAGTTCACCGATAGAGAATTGATAGGGCTCGGAAAAAGAAATAATGATCCTTATTTGAAGTGATTTCCTATCAGAGGTCTGACGCGAATGGCGCTGAGTTAAGCAGAAGTCCCTTGTAGGATGGGCAAAGGAGCGAAGCGACGTGCCCATCTTTAGAGGCCTTGATGGGCACGCTACGCTTTGCCCATCCTACAGGGGCTCGGATCTTCCGCCTAACTTAGTGCCGTCCAGGTCTGACGCTGCTATTCAGCGACAGAAAAACAAGATAACCATTTAAAAATAACGGTGCAAGGCACAGCCCTGCGGCGGGGCTCGATCGGTAATGTGTTTTTTATCAAAAACACTTTGTTTGTCGCTACTGGGCCAGGCAAAACTCCCAGAGTATCCGTCAGTGGCGGAGAATATCGCGTGTTCCAATTCGCGCCAATATTTAACCGAAAGGTTTGTAATTGAGTTAAGAGCAATTACTGTTAACCACATGGTTAATAATCGCAGTGAACAGTTGGACGCCGTTTTTCGCGCCCTCGCCGACCCCACCCGGCGGGCGATACTGCGCAGCCTGGCCGATGGGCCCGGTACTGTAAGCGAACTGGCGGAGCCCTTTGAAATGTCGCTGGTGGCGGCGTCCAAACATATCCGGGTGCTGGAGCGCGCCGGGCTGGTACGGCGTGAGGTGCGGGGGCGAACCCATACTTGCCATTTGGACGCGCGCCCGATGCACGGCGGCATGGAGTGGTTGCGCCACTACGAACAATTCTGGAACCGACAGCTGGATGGCCTGGAAGCGCTACTGGAGGCGGAGAATACCGGGAATACGGGCGAGCAATGAATGACTCGCATTTCTGAGAGGAAGAAGGAGAGAAAGATGGAAGACTATGGCGTTATGACCGCCGCCGACACCCTGCGTATCGAGCGGCTGTTGCCGGGGCCGCTGGAGCGGGTCTGGCAATATCTGGTGGATTCCGACAAGCGCCGCCAGTGGCTGGCCGCCGGCGAGCTGGAGAAGCGAAGCGGAGCGCCGCTGGAGCTGGTGTTCCGCAACAGCGAGCTGTCGCAGAGCGGCGACCGGGCGTCGGACAAATATGCGGATATCGCCGAAGAGGCGAAGTTGCGAGGGGAGGTTATCGATTGCGATCCGCCGCGACAGCTCACCCTCAGCTGGGGCAGTCCAGCCGGTGAGGCATCCGAAGTCCGCTTTGATCTGGAGCCCAGGGGAGACAAAGTCCTGCTGGTGGTGACCCACAGCCGGTTGCAATCCCGCGACGAAACGCTCAGTGTCTCCGCCGGCTGGCATACCCACCTGGATATCCTGGGCGCGAAACTGCGTGGGGAATCACCCCCGAGCTTCTGGTCTGAACACACACGCCTGGAGGCTGAGTACCTGCAGAGACTCGCGCAATAGGGGGCTTGGAAGAGAGCGGTCGGTTGCGCTTTAATGGCGGACACCCAATATCAATCATAACGATAAGGTGAATGCCATGGGGGCTGGATTCCTTCCGCGTTTTTTTCTCTTCTTCCTGCTGCTACCCCTTACTGCCCACTGCGATACCGTCCTGCTGCACAATATTCGGGGCGCCCATATCATCGAAGGGGATTCCGGAAAACCCGCGGTGGAAAAGTTTTCCGCAATCGCTTTTCGCGAGGGCAGGGTGCTGGCAGTGGGGGAGGCGGCCGATCTGTCCCAGCGCTATAAAAGCGCCGAGGCAATCGACGGCCGTGGCCGCGCCCTGTTGCCTGGCTTGATCGACGCTCACGGGCATATGCAGGCACTGGGGTTACTGCAGCGGGAAATCGATCTTCGCGATATGGGGTTTGCGGAAACCCTTGAGGCGGTCAAAAAATTCGCGGCCACCCGAAACGGGAGCCAGTGGGTTACCGGGCGCGGCTGGAACCAGGTACTCTGGTCCGGTGGCCAGTGGCCGAATGCCGCCGATCTGGATGCGCTGGAAATCGCCCGCCCGGTGTGGCTGCGCCGGGTGGACGGCCACGCCGGATGGGCGAATTCCGCGGCGCTGCGCGCCGCCGGTGTCGACCGCGATACCCCGGTGCCGGCGGGCGGAGAAATACTGAAAGACGCCGACGGCCGACCCACCGGCATCCTGGTGGATAACGCCATGTCCCTGATGGAGCGTGCCATTCCCGCGCCGTCGCAGAGGGAACTGGAAGCGGCACTGGGTGCGGCGTTTGAAATCTCCCTGGCCAACGGCCTGACCAGTGTCCACGACGCGGGTATCGATGGCGATACCTATCGCGCCTATAGGGCCCTCGCCGAGCGCGACGCCATTCCCATGCGGGTCTACCCGATGCTGGCGGTGGATTCGGACGAGTTTGCGCAGTTGCTGAACGCCGGCTCCGTGGGCACTGCGGAATCCCGTCTGTTTATCCGCAGCATCAAGATCTCCGCCGACGGCGCCCTGGGCAGCCGCGGCGCCGCACTATTGGAACCCTACCGGGACCGGCCGCAAGCCACCGGCCTGTTGCTGCATAGCGAGCGCGAACTGGATAAATATTTTGCCAGCGCGCTGGAGCGGGGTTTTCAGATCAATGTGCACGCGATCGGCGATCGCGCCAACCGCATTGTCCTGGATAAATTCGGGAAATATGCCGGCGACGACTTGCGGAATTTCCGCCACCGCGTAGAGCACGCCCAGGTCGTGGCGCCCGAGGATATTCCGCGTTTCGAGCAATTGGATATCATCGCTTCCATGCAACCCATTCACGCCACCAGCGATATGAATATGGCCGGAGACCGCCTCGGCGAAGAGCGTCTCGAGGGTGCCTACGCCTGGCGCACTTTTCTGGATTTGGGTATCCCGCTGGCTGCCGGCTCCGATTTTCCTGTGGAGCCGGTCAATCCCTTTTTCGGTATTCACGCCGCGGTCACCCGGCAGAACACCGGCAACGAACCCGAGGGCGGCTGGATTCCGCGGGAGAAAATTTCCCTGATCGAAGCGCTGCACGCCTTTACCCTGGGCGCCGCCTATGCCGCACACCAGGAGAAGGTGATCGGCAACCTGGAATCGGGCAAGGCCGCTGACTTTATCCTGGTGGACAGGGATATTTTCGCCATCGACCCGAAGGAATTGTGGAAAACCCGCGTGCTGGAGACCTGGGTAGAGGGCAAGCGAGTCCACTAAGGAACCGCAGAATATCGTCGTTCCGGCGAAGGCCGGAATCCAGAATACGGTGATTTCCCTGGACGCCGACGTGAGCTTCGCTGCTCTAGCGAGTCGCCGGAGTGGCGAATTGGACTTATTTTGGGGTTCCCTAAAGGGAAAACAAGAATCTTATGACCGACATCATTATTATCGGCGGCGGCCACAATGGTCTGGTTTGTGCCTGTTATTTAGCCAGGGCAGATAAAAAGGTAACGCTGTTGGAGCGCCGATCGATCGTTGGCGGCGCTGCGGTTACCGAGGAGTTTCATCCGGGCTTCCGCAATTCAGTGGCCAGCTACACGGTGAGTTTGCTGAACCCGAAAATTATTGAAGATTTGCGCCTGCGCGAACACGGCTTGCAGATAAAACTTCGCCCGCAATCCAATTTCTTCCCCCTGTCCGACAGTGACAGCCTTTCTTTTCACCGCGATTTTGCCGACACCCAGGCGGAGATCGCCCGCTTATCGCCAAAGGATGCGGAGGCGCTGCCCGCTTTCTACGGGATGCTGGAAACGGTTGCGGATTTCTTGCGCGAGGAGCTGTTGCGCACACCGCCCAACGTTGGCGGGGGGCTGACGGATCTGTTGCGCGCCGGTGGCTTTGGCCTGCGGGCCAGAAAACTGGATATGGCGCAGAGTCGGGATGTGCTGGATTTGTTTACCAAGAGCGCGGCCGATGTGCTGGCCGAGTGGTTTGAGAACGACCATGTCAGGGCCGCTTTTGCGTTTGATTCCATCGTCGGCAACTACGGCGCACCGACCACCCCCGGTTCTGCGTATGTACTGCTGCACCATGTTTTCGGTGAGGTAAATGGCGAGAAAGGGGCCTGGGGACACGCCGTCGGCGGTATGGGTGCCATTACCCAGGCCATGCTCAAAGAGGCACAGCAACTCGGCGTGGATGTGCGCACGGACGCGGCGGTGGAGGAAGTGTTGATCGCAGGCGGCCGTGCAGTGGGAGTGCGGCTCGCGGATGGCGAAAAGTTGTCCGCGGCAAAGGTCGTCTCAAACGTCGGTCCAAAACTGTTGTTTTCACAACTGGTGGCTCAACAGCATTTGAGTGAAGAGTTTCGCCGCCGGGTGCGGGGCTATAAAGTGGCTTCCGGCACTTTTCGCATGAATGTGGCCTTGTCCGAGCTTCCGGATTTCACCTGTCGCCCCGGAACCGATCTGCAACGCCACCACCAGTCCGGTATCGTAATCGGGCCCAGCATGGCCTACCTGGAACAGGCGTATTTTGATGCAAAGCAGTTCGGCTGGTCCAGGGAACCTGTTGTGGAAATGCTGATTCCATCCACGGTCGACGACTCGCTGGCACCACCCGGACAGCATGTGGCGAGCCTGTTCTGCCAGCAGTTTTCCCCGCAGTTACCGGACGGCGCGAGCTGGGATGATCACCGCGAAGCGGCTGCGGACACCATTATCGATACGGTTGCGCGTTACGCCCCCAATTTCAAGCGTTCGGTGATTGCACGGCAGATTCATTCACCCCTGGACCTGGAGCGCAAGTTTGGACTGATGGGCGGGGATATCTTCCACGGCGCCCTGGGGCTGGACCAGCTGTGGAGCAACCGGCCATTTATGGGTTATGCCGATTACCGCACGCCCGTCCGGGACTTGTATATCTGCGGTTCCGGAACCCATCCCGGCGGCGGTGTCACCGGCGTGCCCGGGCACAATGCGGCACGGGAGATACTGAAAGACTTGTAGGAGCGGGCCATGCCCGCGAACAGAACCCGATCGCGGGCATGTCGGATGGCCGCCCCGCCGCTCCTACAGGGTGGCTCGCTTAAGTCAATGCAGGTTCCTTGTGCCGGGCCTTAGGGCCTGTTGAGAACCTCGGTGTCGTTCAGTTTACCGCCCGGCGGCGGTGCAATTGGCAATACTGGCTGGGACTCAAACCGAATTGGTGCTGGAACCTTCGGCTGAAATGGCTCTGGTTGCAATAACCCAGATCAAAGCAGATCCGCTTGGCCGGCTCTCCGCTTTTCAAGCGCTCGCAGGCGCTTTGCATGCGCAGCTGGTGCTGAAACTCCGCTGGGGTGCAGCCCAGGTGCTTTTTGAACTCGCTGAAGAAACGGCTGCGGCTCATGCAGGCTATTTTGCACAGCTGGTCGATATCCAGCGGGGCGGCGAGGTCCGCCTGGATTGCGTGCACGGCAGCGCTAAGGCCGTTGGCGTCCGGCGCCAGGGCGCAGGCGCGGAGCAGGAAGCTCCGTGTCTGCTGGCGAAGCATGCGCACCAGCAGCTCGCTGATCCCTAGGTCGATCAGCAGGTCTCGGTCCGGCAGCTCCTCGCTGAAGGCGGTCATCATCCGCTCGAGCAGGGCCTGGGTGGCCTGGGTATGCGGGGTGTGGATGACAGTATCTGGGCGATAGTGCCAGTCTTCGAAGTCCCTGAGCAAAGGCGCGGTTTTATTCAACTGGGCACAGACCTCATCCACCCGTTTCCTGTCAATTTCAATGGTGAGGCAGTTGGTGGGGCTGCCCATGGCAGCTTCGGGGAAGTCGATCTCGATGTCTTCTCCGGGAGCCATGACAAATGATTCCCGCGGTAAAAATTTCGCGCTGTAACCGCTGGGCCCATGGAGAATTTTCTTTCCGCTGAGCATTCCGCAGTACAGAAGTTCACCCGCGTGCAGATTCACACGTTCCGCTGGCATATAGGTGCTGTAGACACTCAGTTCCGCATTGGGGCCGGCGAAAGACACCCGATTCTCGATCAGCTCGCGGGGCTCGCGAATTGGCTTCAGCATACTCATCACCGGTTTATTGTCGTTATTTTCCGTGTCATGGACTCACAGGCAACTGGATTGGACTCACGGGAAAGCCTGCCTGCGCTCCAGGGTTTAAATTAGCCATAAAGCAGTGCCTGCCGACTGGCAGGATATGGTTCCGAATATACTATAAGAATGGCAATAGAGGATATCCGCGATGATTTACTCCCAGCCTGGCCAGGATAAGGCTCTGGTCACTTTCGAATCCCGCTATCAGAACTTCATCGGTGGGGACTGGGCGGCGCCGGTGGAGGGCCGCTACTTTGAGAACATTTCACCGGTAAACGGTCAGGTATTCTGCGAGATCCCCCGCTCGGGCGAAAAAGACATTGAACTGGCCCTGGATGCCGCCCACGGCGCCAGGGACAGCTGGGGGCGTACCTCGGTTACCGACCGGGCCAATATCCTGCTGCGCATCGCCGATCGCATAGAGCAGAACCTGGAAATGCTGGCAGTGGCGGAAACCTGGGACAACGGCAAGGCGGTGCGCGAGACCCTGGCCGCGGACATACCCCTGGCCGTGGATCATTTCCGCTATTTCGCCGGCTGTATTCGCGCCCAGGAGAGCGGCCTTGCAGAGGTGGACAGCCATACGGTTTCCTACCATTTCCACGAACCGCTGGGTGTGGTGGGGCAGATCATTCCCTGGAACTTCCCCATCCTGATGGCGGCCTGGAAGCTGGCACCGGCACTGGCGGCGGGCAATTGCGTGGTGTTGAAACCCGCCGAGCAGACACCGGCATCGATACTGGTTCTGGTGGAACTGATCGCCGACCTGTTGCCCGCCGGGGTGCTCAACATCGTAAACGGCTTCGGCCGCGAAGCGGGTGAGGTGCTGGCCACCAGCACGCGTATCGCCAAGATAGCCTTCACCGGTTCCACTCCCGTGGGCTCTCATATCCTCAAGTGCGCGGCCGAAAACATTATTCCCTCTACCGTAGAGTTGGGCGGAAAATCACCCAATATCTACTTTGCCGATATCCTGCAGCAGGAAGAGAGCTATATCAGCAAGTGTGTGGAGGGGATGGCACTGGCGTTTTTCAATCAGGGTGAGGTGTGTACCTGCCCCTCCCGGGCGCTGATCCAGGAATCCATCTACGACGATTTTATCGCCCGCGTTATTGAGCGCACCAAATCGATCAGGCAGGGCAACCCGCTCGATACCGACACGCAAATCGGCGCCCAGGCTTCGCGCATGCAGTTCGACAAGATCATGAGCTACATTGACATAGGCAAGCAGGAGGGCGTGGAGGTATTAGTGGGCGGTGGCGCCGAGAGTATGAGCGGTGACCTGCAAGACGGCTTTTACGTTCAGCCCACCCTGCTCAAGGGCAGCAACGAGATGCGCGTCTTCCAGGAGGAGATCTTTGGCCCGGTGGTGGGGGTTACCACGTTCAAAACGGAACAGGAAGCCCTGGACATCGCCAATGACACCGAGTACGGACTGGGCGCCGGCGTCTGGACCCGGGATATCAACCTGGCTTTCCGTATGGGGCGCAATATCCAGGCCGGGCGGGTGTGGACCAATTGCTATCACCAATACCCGGCTCACGCGGCCTTTGGCGGATACAAGAAATCCGGTATTGGCCGCGAAACCCACAAGGTGGCGCTGGAACACTACCAGCAGACCAAGAACCTCCTGGTCAGTTACGACACCAATCCGCTGGGATTTTTCTGATCCGGGTTGTCTTCACCGGGGGCGCGAGGCGCCCCCTTTGTGATTCCGAACGGCTTTTCACCGCGTAATCGTCCGGCTTGCGATCCCATCTATCCGTCCCGGAAGAGGAAAACACGACAGGAAAATATCGCCGGGGATATGTCATAATCTGGGGACTCAGCAGTCAAACCAGCGGTGTGATAATGAAAATTGGTGTATTGAAAACCGACGACGTGCGCAAGGAACTGGTGGGCGAATTCGGAGAGTACCCGGAGATGTTCGCCGAGTTGCTGCGCGCCCAGGACCCGGGCCTGGAGTTTGTAACCTACGAAGTACAACGCGGCCACTATCCGAAGGATATCGACGAAGTGGACGCCTACCTGATCACAGGTAGTAAATCCGGCGTCTACGAGGACAAGCCCTGGATTCCGCCGCTGATGGAATTCGTGCGCAAACTGCACGAGGCCAAGAAGCCCACCATCGGCATCTGCTTCGGCCACCAGCTGATTGCCCACGCTTTAGGCGGCAAAACCCGCAAGTCCGACAAGGGCTGGGGCATCGGTGTACACAGCTATGAAATGCAGGAAACCCCGCCGTGGATGTCCGAACCGCAGGACAGCTTCAGCCTGCTGGTGACCCACCAGGACCAGGTGGAGGAACTCCCTCCGGGCGCCAAGGTGCTGGCCTCCAGCGATTTCTGCCCCTACGCCATGGTCCAGGTGGACGAGCATATGCTCACCTTCCAGGCCCACCCGGAATTCACCAAGCCCTACTCCAAGAGCCTGATGGAACTGCGCCGCGAGGTATTCGGCGATGAAACGGTGGAAAAGGGCAAAACCTCCCTGCAAAACGATATCCACGAGAGCGCCGTGGCCAGGTGGATGATCGAATTCCTGCGTCGGTAATCCTCTGTCCGTCCCTTGTAGGAGCGGCGGGGCGGCCATCCGCCCATGGCCGCGATCAGGCTTGCAGCCGGCACCAATCCCCCGATCGCGGCCATGGGCCGCCCCTACACAATCATTTCCACTTGATATTGCAGCCCATCGAAGGAACCTGATTCTCCGCCGGCCGCTCCCCCGCCAGCACCGCATCCACTGCCGCACGCAGATCCCGCCCATTCACCGGCTCATTATTACCTGGCCGGCTGTCGTCGAATTGTCCCCGGTAAACCAATTTCCTGTCCTTATCGAACAAAAAGAAATCCGGCGTACAGGCTGCACCGAACGCTCGTGCCACTTCCTGGGTTTTGTCCACCAGGTAGGGGAATACATAACCGCGGGCGGCGATTTCCTCCTGCATTTTTTTCGGGCTATCTTCCGGATAGTTTGCGAAGTCATTGCTATTGATTGCCACAATACTCAGACCCGCCTCGCGGTACTCCCGTGCAAATTCGGACAGGGCGGGAGCTATGTGTTTTACATAGGGGCAGTGGTTGCAGATAAAGGCAACCAGTATAGGTTGGTCTTGAAAGTCACGACTGTCATGGATATTTCCAGCCGGGTCGGAAAGGCAGAAGTCAGGCATAGGGCTGCCGAGGGGGATCATGGTGGAGGGGGTAAGGGCCACGGTTGCTTCCTCGCGGTTGTTCGAAGAGATAGAAAATCTTTGTAAAACAGTTGGTTATGGATTTTGGTTCTACCTGATCGAGTAATTCGACAGTTGCACAAAATTGATAAACCTCTTGGTAATGTGATCATCTTCGCAAAAATAAGTCAGGTAAAGATAATTTGGTTCGTTGAGATATATGTATTGGGAAATAAGTGGCTACTTGGGGTGGCGGCTTTCGAACTGGCGCGTGGTGATGCGCATATTTAATTTCCAATGATCTAGTCAATAGGAGAATCATAATGAAAAATAAGCTCAAGAAGGAATTATTGGCAGCAACTATCGGTTTGGCCACTTATTGTGGGGCTGCTTTTGCCGATACTGGTGCCTTGCGCATTACTGTAACGGATTCTACAGGCGACCCTATTGCGGGGGCTGAGATAGCCGTCCATACACCTGAGAGTCTGACAACCAAAAAGGGCGTAACTGACGAAAATGGTGAAATCAGGCTGCTTGGACTGGATCCCTCAGCCAAATACGAAGTAGAGATTAGCAGCGCAGGCTATCAGCCCGTCAAAAATAAGAACGTGCTCGTGGTATCCGGCCAAAGTTTTGCACTTAACTATGAACTCAATGCGGTGGGGGATAGTATCGAAGAAGTGCTTGTGACTGGCCAGCAGATACAGATGATTGATTCCTCATCTACCATTGTCGGCCAGGATATCACCCTGGATTTGACTGAATCCCTGCCGACGGGACGCGACTATCAGTCGTATCTGCAGCTGGCGCCGGGGACCAAGCCGTCTATTGGTGGTAACCCCTCCTCCAAGTCCGGCGTAAACTACTCCGATGCGGTGGATTCCAGAGGCCGTACTTCCGGTTCCTCCTCTGATAACTTCTACTACATCGATAACGTCAATGTAACCGATAATGTGACTGGTACTTTTGGTGCCAATGTCAACTCCGAGATTATTCAAGAGCAGCACGTTCTTACCGGTGGCATGCCGGCTGAATATGAGGGTGGAGCAGGTCTAGTTTCCCGGGTGATAACCAAATCAGGTAGTAACGAATTCCATGGTTCTGTGAACTACTACACTCAGAATGACAGCCTAGTTGCTGACAACAAACATGTAGAAGGCAACAGCTTCTCAACCTTTGATAGCGCCTTTACCATGGGGGGGCCAATTATCAAGGACAAGCTGTGGTTCTTTACTTCCTATCAAATCAAGGAGCGGGAAGACGATGTCTTTAACCCGAATACTGGCGAGTTCCAGCGTACTGTTAAGAATGAGCAAGAACTGGGCTTTGCAAAGCTGACTTGGCAGGCAACAGAGAATGACAAATTCATTGCTACCTTCTTTAACGATCCGACGGATATTAGCGGCTCTCGATTGTCTGACACCCTAAACAACCGTGATCGCGCTCAGCGTCAGGGCGGTGATAATTACAAGATTGAGTACTCCCACTCTTGGGACAACATGCTTTTGACGCTTGAAGCTGCAAGTCATGAGGGCGAAATTAGTTCGATAGCTGCAGATAAATCAACGCGAAATGATGTCGCTTATCTTGGTGGAAATCCGGGTCTTTCTGATCTTAACCGTGGGGGGTACGGCTTGGATAGTATCCAGTTCCGCAACAAAGATACATGGGCTGCTACTTTCGAATACTTTCTGGATACCAATTGGGGGTCCCACGAACTCAAGGCCGGCTATTCCTATACAGAAAATGAGCGTTCCCTTAACTCAATCTACACTGGTGACGGCGCCCAGTACTCCTCGATCGCCATGCCCAATAGCGGCACTACTCTGGCCGAACTGACCGGCGGGAATTGGACTGGTTCAGTTGAAGTCGTACCTGATGACTACGCCCGTATCATTGGCGCCATGACTGAAAGTGCGGACTCAGCATATTACTACGGGCTTCTCGATACCAATACCGATGGCACCATCAGCAACGCTGAACTTGAAGCACTGACCTTCAGCAGTTCCGCTGGCAACCCTGGAGATACGATTAATGTCTATCGCATTAACCAGGCTGAGACCGCGCCTTATTCGCTGAAAACCAAAGGTGATGCATTTTTTATTCAGGATAGTTGGAATTATGACAAGTGGACGGTTAACGTCGGTGTACGTGCTGAGCAGTGGGAGCACATCGCTAGTGACGGTTCCAGTATCTTTACCTTCGACTACGAGTTTGCTCCTCGCTTCGGTATAACTTATGACATCAACGGCGATGGTAGTAGCAAGGCATGGGGCTTCTACGGTCGTTACTACGATCCTATTCGTACTGATATGACTTCTTTTGCGGGTACCTTGACCGGCTCTATCCGTGACGAGCAGATCTTTGTGGGTGATCGCTGGCTGACCTACCGTACTCGCGGCGGTAGCCAGACTCAGGATGCATTCTTTGCACCTACCACCAAGACCCCGTATACCGATGAGTTTCTACTCGGTTACTCCATGTCATTTGGTGATGACATGAGCGCCGAGGTCACCTATACCAACAGGGTAACAAAAGACCTGCTGGAGGATTATGATCTCGGGCTGTACACGGATCCTGCACTGGGTGAATTCACTCTGCCGCTATCATACTTTGGCTACGACGAAATTCCAGACTCTAACTATGTGATTGCCACACTGAAAGGCGGTGAACGGGAGTACCAGGGGGTGGAATTCACTTTCCGCAAGCGTCGCAGCGACAGCTGGCAGATGTTGGCTTCTTACACCTATAACTTGGCAAAGGGTAACTCCAACTCTGATGGTAACGCGGACTTCCAAGGTGATGTAGTGTGGTTGGATCCCCGGGCACCTGGAATGTGGGGCGATCAGCCGGGTAATATCGAACACCTGTTTAAAGTCGCTGGCTCCTACTTCTTTGAGAACGGTATTGAACTGGGTCTTGTATACAATTGGAACTCAGGCCTGCGCTACAGTAATACTTGGTCTGTTGCGGGACGTCATTTGCCTGACCTCGGAGAATCGTATGAATATGGCGATGTTGAATCGGTTTGGGTGGCTGAAGACTCCGTTGGCGATAATGTTGCTGATTCCTATGGCACTCTGGATGCACGTGTGAAGTACACTTACCAGTTTGGCGGATACGAAGCCGAATTTTTTCTGGACATCTTCAATGTATTTGACGATCAGGCCGGTATTCGCGAACAAGATCTGACGGCTGGCGACGGTGTGTATGCCTTCGGTGAATCTGTCGAGTGGGTTGAACCCCGTCGATTCTACTTGGGAACACGGGTGTCTTTTTAAGAGTTAAATTACTTAGAGCAGAAATAACTTAAATATTTTTATCAATTAGGGAGACTTTGTCTCCCTTTTTTGTCAATTTCCCGTCATTCTCCTGTATTGGAAATAAAATCCCTCCGATCCAAGCCATATTTCTTCATCTTGTCGTACAACGTCTTACGAGGCAGCCCCAAACTTACCATGCTGTCCTTGATAGAACCCTGGTGGCGCTGCAATGCCTCTTCGATCAGGGTTCGCTCAAACTGTTCGACGCGCTCCTGCAAGGTCTGGCGACCGTGGAGATCCTCCTGTGGATCACTGAACGGAGGCGCGCTATTCAACGCGCTCGCGCCCAGCAGAACATACCGCTCAGCCAGATTCCGCAATTCACGCACATTACCCGGCCACTCCTGGCTTTTCAGCCGGGCCATGCTTTCCGCATTCAGGGGAATCAGCTCCCGGTGATGGCGGGCCGATGCGACCACGGCGAAGTGTTGAAACAGCAGTGGAATGTCCTCCCTGCGCTCCCGCAATGGCGGTATGGGGATGGTGACCAGGTTGAGACGATAGTAGAGATCGCGGCGGAATTTTCCGGAATCGCTCAGGGCGAGTAGATCCTCTTTGGTGGCGGCAATGACACGGATATCCAGGGAAATCTGCTGATTGCTTCCCAGGCGCTCAACCTGGCGCTCTTCCAGAACGCGGAGTAGCTTTACCTGGAGCGTCAACGGCATGCTCTCGATTTCATCGAGAAACAGGGTGCCGCCGTTCGCGTACTCGAATTTGCCGATGCGGCGTTTGTCGGCGCCGGTAAAGGCGCCGGCCTCGTAGCCGAAGAGTTCGCTCTCAATGATACTTTCCGGCAGGGCGCCGCAGTTGATGGCAACAAAATTCTTGTCCCGGCGGGCGCTGTGGTCGTGCAGATAGCGGGCTACGAGGTCCTTGCCGGTCCCGGTCTCGCCAAACAACAGAATGTCGGCGGGGGTGTCCAGTACCCGGTGGATGAGTTCCCGCATTTGGCGAATGGCGGGGGTATTGCCGAGAATACAGGGGCCGGGGGCGGCGAAGTTCTCCACCTCCGCCTTGAGTTTACGGTTTTCCAGTGTGAGTTGGCGTTTTTCCAGCGCCCGGTGCACGACTTCCAGCAGGTGTTCGTTATCAAACGGCTTTTCAATAAAATCGTATGCGCCGTTACGGATGGCGTTGACCGCCATGGAGATATCACCGTGGCCGGTCAGTAGTATCACCGGTAGTCCCCGATCGATTTTCAGTGTGTGTTCTGTCAGCGCGAGACCGTCCATGCCCGGCATATTGATATCGCTGATCAGGATTCCGGGCCACTCCGGTGTCAGCTTCGGAAGCACCTTCTCGGCTGAATCAAAGGTTTCCACCGTATAGTCGTGTAGCTCCAACAGCTGCCTGACCGCGTCGCGGATATACTTCTCATCGTCTACATAGGCGATTGGGCCGCCCGGCGAGGTGGTGGGCTCTGTATTCATTGATTCTCGCCTCTCTGTTTATTGGCTTTGGCCGCGGGCAGTTGTATACGGAAGATTGCTCCCCCGTCGGGGTGGTTGCGCGCGCTCAATTCGCCCCGCATGGATTCGATAATCTGGTAGGAAATGGACAGTCCCAGGCCCAGGCCCCGGTCTTCGCTCTTGGTGGTGAAGAAGGGCTCGAATATGCGGTTCAGGTTGCTCTCAATAATGCCGGGTCCGGAATCGCGGAATTCGATAATGATCCGGTCATGCTCACGCCAGGCTTCTATATTAAGCATTTTTTGATCCTGATTTTCCATGGCCTGCATGGCGTTCGACAGGACATTAACGATAACCTGTTCGAGTCGGACCATATCCCCGAGTACGATAAGCGGTTCGTCATGAAAATACTGCTGGCAAGAGATCCCTGCATTCTGGTATGCCCTGTGCATAATAGTCATGGCGCCCCGCACACTTTCGCGCAGGTCGATGGGGCTGAGCATGCCCGGGCTATTTCGCGAGAACTCCTTGTACTGCGCAATAATTTTGCCCATACGCTCGCTGAGGGCATTGATCTGCAACAGGTTTTCCCGGGCTTTGTCAGTATTGTCCCGGTCCAGGAGTGTGACCGCGGTCTGTGCATAGCTGCGCAGGGCGGCCAGCGGTTGGTTGAGTTCGTGGTTGATACTGGCCGACAGACTTCCGATTACAGCCATCTTGGCGGTTTGTATCAATTCGTCCTGGGCATGCTTTAACATAAGCCGCGCCTTTTCCTTCTCCTCCACTTCGGCAACCAGTCGCCGGTTGGTGGTTGTCAGCGCCTCTGTGCGTTTGCGGACCAGGCGCTCCAGCTCATGGCGGGAACGACGCAGCAACTTAAGGGTTTTGGCGCGCTTGCGGAGGTAAAGCAATATCATGACCACGAGCAAGTAGCAGGCCGCAGCGGTCAATAGCAGGATAAAGCGCTGACGCCGGACTTCTTCAAGGGTTGTCAATGTCATGGCCCGCCAGCCGACTACGGGCATGGACTTGTATTGGGCCAGAAAACGGGTCCTCCCCTCTTGGGTGCTTCCGAAATCGAGCAATTGAGACCCCCTACGGGAGGGAAAGCTTGTCGGCCGCGCTTCAGTTACGTCCAGCTGACCTATAGCCGTTCCCGCATACTGCTGATTTTTGGCCAGCTCTCGCCGCTGGTCCGCTGTTAGCGGGTAGAGAGCATGCAGCATCCAGTCGGGTTCGGACGAAAAGAAAATAATCCCGTTGTTATCGATTACCAGGTATTTGAAGTTGCCGCCTCTGGCGGCGCGCAGCCATTCCCTTTCCAGGTTCTGGATGTTTATCTTTGTGACGATGACCCCTATCACATCATTATCGGCAGTTAATGGAGCGGCATAGTAATAGCCGCGCAATCCGGAAGTGGTGCCGAGAGCGTAGTAGCGGCCGAAAAATCCGTTTTTGGCCTGTGTGAAGTAGGGGCGAAAGGAAAAGTTCTTACCGACAAAGCTGGTAGGCTTTTGCCAGTTGCTGGCGGCGACGACGTCGCCCTTCAGGTCCATCAGGTAAATATCGGATGCCCCGGTAATACCTTCAACCTCCTGGAGATAGATATTTGCTTCACTCTGTAGCGAGGCAGCCGGCTTCTGCAGCAGGTTCTGAAGCAGGGTGTTGGTGGAAAGCACCTGGGGGATGGCTTCGTATCTGCCCAATGCGCCTTCCAGATAAGCGGTGAAGTTCTGTAGCTGAAAGTCCGATTCCCACTGCAGTCTCCGAAACGCCGCGGCGGTGCCCAGGCGTTGGGTGATAAACAGCGTCAGCAGAAATCCCGCCACTGCCAGGGCGGTGACAACAGTGCGGAGAATGTAAGTGCTGGTTCTGGTCACTCTGGCCGTTTTCAATTGATGGTGGCGAAATGGGTCGATCATGAATTTCGTCACCGTTATATGTCAAAAGCAAGCCCGGTGGCTTCACTCGGGATGTCGGCTGAAACACCGCCAAGCTGGCCACCGGTCGGTCTGGCAGGGTCAACCAGCCCCCGAATAGCCAAAATACTCGGGTAGCACCAGCGAGATCTGCGGCACGTAGGTGATTAATAGCAGAAACAGCAGCAATAATGCCAGCCAGGGAGTGGCGGCACTGATCACCCAGCCGATCCCCCGGTTGGTAATACCGGCGGTCACAAAGAGGTTCAGGCCCACTGGCGGTGTCAGCATGCCGATCTCCATGTTTACCACCATGATGATTCCCAGGTGGATGGGGTCGATTCCCAACTGGGTGGCGATTGGAAACAGGATCGGGGCCAGAATCAGCAGAATGGCCGTAGGTTCCATAAAGTTCCCGGCCATCAGCAGCAGGATATTGACGATGATCAGAAAGCCCCAGGCCGGCAGCCCCCATTGGATAATGGCCTCGGCAATGGCGTGGGGGATACGCTCCGTGGTCAGCACATGGGCAAACAACATGGCGTTGGCGATGATAAACAGCAGCATCAGGGAGACTTTGGCGGCGTCCAGCAGTACTTTCCTGACCTCTTCGTCCGTGCTGGCGCGGGGGAGGGCCAGGGCGATGCCGCCGATATTGCGACCCAGCGTCCGGCTAAAGGGCTCTCCCGCCTTCCGCCAGGGGACCCCCTTGAGAGGACCGATATCGCGGTAGCCCACGACGGCCACCAAAAAGGCGTATACGGCTGCCACGGCAGCCGCTTCGGTGGGGCTAGCCACGCCGCCATAGATGGAGCCGAGCACGATGAAGATCAGCATCAGGCCGCCCAGGGCCTTGATGCCGGAGCGGGAGAGCTGGCCGATGCCGGGGAAGGGGCGCGAAGGCAGCTTTTTGATGCGCGCCAGTATATAGATGGCGATCATCAGAATGCCCCCCATCATCAGTCCGGGTATCAGCCCCGCCATAAACAGCCTTGCGGCCGAGACCTCTGTGGCAGCGGCGTAGACCAGCATGACGATGGATGGCGGGATCAGGATGCCCAGGGTTCCCGCGTTGGCGATCACACCGGCGGCGTACTTTTCCGGATAGCCGGCCCGCACCATGCCGGCAATGACGATGGAGCCGATTGCCGCTACCGTGGCGGGGGAAGAGCCGGATACGGCGGCGAAGAGCATACAGGCCAAAACGGAAGCCATTGCCAGGCCCCCGCGAATATGACCGATCGAGTCCATCGCGAAATTGATCATCCGGCGGGCCACGCCGCCGGTGGACAGGAAGGCCGATGACAGAATGAAGAACGGAATGGCGAGCAGCGTGTAGTGCTCGGAGGTGGCTTCAAAAAATTTCAGCGCGACCGATGCCAGGGAATCGTTGGAATATATCAGGATGGTCAATACGCTGGAAAACCCCAGGGCAATGGCAATGGGCATGCCCAGCAGCATGCAGATGAACAGTACCAGGAAAAGAGTTGCAATAGTCATGTTCAGGCTCCCTCGGCCAGTGCGGCATTAAGTTTCGGGGAGGGGCGGTCGGGGGTGATGTCTTCCTTGTCTGCCAGTTGCAGACTCTCTTCCACTTCGTCGGTGCGGCTGAAGCCGTCAGCGGTACCGCGGATAACTTCCCACAAAAGGTGTAACAGGCGCAGGGCCATAAGGCCGAACCCGAACAGCAGTATGCTGGTGACCGACCACTTCGGCAGGGGCAGGTCTTCCATTTCCAATCCGATCATGTGCAGTTTGCCCACGTAAACCCATCCCCCGTACATAAGCAGGCCGCAGTAGGCCAGGCAGATCAGTACGGCGATGGCGGTACAAATGCGGCGCCCGGTGCGGGGGAGGAGACGCACCAGGGCGTCCACGCCGATATGGGCGCCGATTTTTAGGCCGTAGGACATGCCGAAAAGCACGAACCAGGCTGATACCGTCAGGGTGAGTTCTCCGATCCACATAACGCCGACGCCGAGTCCGAAACGCAACACGACTTCGACAAAGACCAGCAGGGTCATGGCAACCAGCAGTGCGCTGATGCACCCTTCTTCAAGACGCTCGATAAATTTTTTTATAATCATGGTTTAAAAACCTCAAGACAGCACGCCCTGCGGCAGAAATTTCAATTGACATCTGTAAATTGCAGTTAGGATGTACCGTAGGGTGCGCCAAGCGCACCGTTTGCGTTGGTGCGGGCTCCGGTGTTTCCCGGTGCGCGCGGCGCACCCTACGTTCTCAATTTACGGAAATACACAGTTATTGATTGGACGCTACCGCGGCGGCAATCAGGTCCCGGCCGATCTGCTTTTCGAACTGCTTCCATACCGGCCGCATGCTCTCTACCCATTGCTCACGCTGGCCGGCGGTCAGCGGCAACACTTTGGTCTGGCCGGAGGCGATGATGGCCTCTTTGTCCTCCTGGTCCTTGAGGTCAGCTATCTTGTTGCCATAGGCGATGGATTCCTCCAGTGCCTTCTTGATTTCCGGGCGCAAGTCGTCCGGCAGGCCTTGCCAGAACTCGGCGGAAGTGACCACCAGATAGTCGAGAACTCCGTGATTGGTTTCGGTGATGTAGGGCTGGACTTCAAAGAATTTCTTGGAGTAGATATTCGACCAGCTGTTCTCCTGCCCGTCGATAGCCTTGGTCTGCAGTAAGGTGAATACTTCGGAGAAAGGCTTCTTCACGGGAATGGCATCGACGGTTTCGAATTGGGCAGCGAGCACGTCCGAGGTCATGATGCGGAATTTCTTGCCCTCGGCATCCCGGGGTTCACGGATGGGGGAATTGGCGCTCAGCTGTTTCATACCGTTGTGCAGGTAGCCGAGACCGACCAGCCCTTTTTTCCCCAACGAACCCAGTATTTTCTGGCCCGCCGGGCTTTGCTGGAAGCGGTCCACTGCTTCCATATCCTCGAACAGAAACGGCAGATCAAACACCTGCAGCTGGTCGGTAAATTTCTGGAATTTCGATACCGAGGGCGCAGCCAGTTGCACGTCACCCAGCAGAAGAGCCTCCAGTACCTTGTTGTCGCCGAACAACTGGGCATTGGGAAATACCTGGACAGACACCCGTCCGGGGAAGCGTTTTTCCACCAGTTCCTTGAAGTGAATGGCCATCTGGCCCTTGGGAGTATTCTCTGCCACGACGTGGGAAAATTTGATTTCGATCGGGGCGGAAAATGCTGTGAGGCTGAAGGCGCACAACACGGTGGCTGCGCCTGCTTTGATCAGGTTGCGAATGAACATAATGTTTCCTCTCTATCGCGTTGTTTATTGCTATGGTTGCGGGGCCGGTCAGAATTTGTAGACGTAGTCCATGTAGAAGCGGTTATCGAATTCGTCCTCTTTGACCTGCGCGACCGTGCCCGTTTCATCCGAGTGGTAGTCGTGGGCAATCCAGCGGAGGCTCAGGCCTTTCACGTTGGGTAGGCTCCATTTGACATCCAGCTCTGTATACCACTCGTCGGCTATACCGAGAGACTTATCCACGGTGTTCTCTGCACCTTCGCCGTAGGTGTAACTCAGCTTGGTGGTGAGTCCGGGAACCAGGTCCGTCCAGTTGTAGGCGGTGCGCAGCTGCCAGATATCTTCATTTTTCCCGGTCAGGTCGGGTGCGATGACCGAGCGGGTGGGAAAGGGGTTGCGGCCGTGGTCGCCGGAGAAGTTGTCCTCGAGCCAGACATCGTCGCGAATCGCGGTAAAGGCTCCGCCAAGGGTCAGGTTGCCGCGCTTCCACTCCGCATCGACATAGGCAGCGCGAGCGTGGTTCTCCGGCTCGACGCCGTCGACATAATCCATTTCGCCTTTCTCGGCATTGACTGCGAACAGTTCGCCGTCGTCGTCGGAAGTGAAATAACCACCGCTCAGCTCGAGATTGGAATCCCCCAGCGGCAGCTGGTAACCGAGGCGCAGGCCGCGTTTTTGCAGGTAGTTCTTGCTGTTCAGCTGTTCGAGCTCGGCGGTGAAGTTGCCGTGTTGATATTTAGCGCCGAAGACGCTGATATAGTCGATGGCACCGGTTTCGGTAATATCTGTGCGGAAACCTTCGAAGTGATCATCGTGCCGGCTGGACCACTGATCGACACGCACGCCGTAGAGTTCGAAATCGGCCAGCTTTCCATTGATGCTGACGCCGTTGTAGGAACTGGGAATGGCGCGCGTTCCGGAGGAGGAGAGCAGCATGGTCTTGACCACCTGGCGGCCGATCTTGGCACTCACGCGGTCGGCGACGTTGAGTTTCAGGTAGGCCTGACCGATCTTGGAGAAAGCATCGTCCAACTCGCCGCTGTTGGTGCGGGTGAGAATGTCATTGCTCATCGCGCCGGAGGAGGCCAGTTCCTGCACGTGGTAGCCGGTCACATCAAAGCCGATCAGGTTTCCCAGGTAGCCTGAGCTGTAACCCAGTTCCAGGCCCATAGCCGACTGTTCGCGGTTCTTGCTGTCATTTTCGTAGTCGCGATCAAAGTGGATGCCGCGGATCTTGGCGTTGACGCCGCCGCCTTCCCAAAAACCTTCGTCCGCGAAGGCGGGGGCGGCGGCCAGCAGGCAGAGGGAAGTGGTGCTCAGGGCCAATGGCAGGCGAATTATTCTCATCATTGCTCTCCTGGTATTTGTTATTAGATACCCGGCGCATTTGCGTTGTTATGGCGCCTGGGTACTGTGGATAAGAGCAAGAGCCATACCAGCTGCTGAAATTTCTCTTTTTCTCTATAAAAATCAAAGTATTAGCAAGAAAAACAGACCACGGGCCAGTGTCGGAATGGGTGGCTGTTCACCCATTGGCTTTGGGGAAATGGGTGGGATTACGCCAACTGGTGCCCTGGCGAGCGGGTGGGATCGGTAAGCTTCTAACGGAATTTTGAGGATGTAAGGATCAGGCGGCCCGGGGTTTTTCCATAGGGTCAACGGCGCGGGCCGCCGCATACAGATAATCTTCAAGACCGTATTGTTCAAATTCCTGGGAGCAGCTGTAAGTCAATTTCACCACATGATCGTCGCTGCTGAGGCGGGCTTTTTTCCTGATTGCCTTCCAGCTAGGAATATCTCCGGTTTCCGTCGGCACATGGATCTCCTTCGGCCCCGTACTTAAATAAGCCGCCACAAATCCTGTCCAAAAATATCGCAATGCAATTTCAGGATCCAGGCAATAGGGCAATACCAGCCGCAGCGCATGGCATCCGGTTACCCCGTGCAACAGGGTGAAATCCCCGGTGCCCCGATAGGCATCAATGGCCACCCGTGCAATATCCTCCAGCCCCAATTGCTCCGGTTGTATGGGGGTGTCCAGCCACCCGTGCTGCTGCGTCACCGAAAACATATGGTCGGAAATATTTCCCGGCGCCAGGGAGATCAGCGGATAGCGCTCTGCCAGTAGCGATGGTATTTCCCTGGCGGGCATCGGGATCTGTTCCCTGCTGGCCAGCAGCGTGTGGTATTCCAGGTTCCAGTAGGCCAACCCGGTAGCGATTTCCTGTTGGTGCTCTGCGTCTATGCCATAGGCGGTGCGGATCAGCGGATGGAAGGCGGCGGTGGCGATGGCCGGGAGCAGCGGCGGCAGTTCGCGGCGCAGGCACTCCTCGATGTCGTGTTCCTTCATCTGCAACTCGTAGTAGCGCAGGGCGCTGGGGTAGAGCTCCTCCCGGTTGCGGCATTCGGCGATACGGACGGATGGGGCTGGCGGTGGCAGTTGCGGTCTTTCCAGGAAGGGGACGCAGCGTTCGAAGGCGCGCTTTAACTGCCTGCGGCTGGCGCCCATCTTGTCCAGGGCGATCAGCACCATCGGTAGATGGTTGGCGAGACGGTCGCCATAACGAACATGGTATCGACTGGCGGCCTCCAGCAATTCCGCGCAGTAGCGGGTAATGCTCATATTGGGCCTGCTAAAACTTATTCCACTTCCACTCTATCCCCCAAGTGTATGGTGGCTCCGTGCGGGTCGCTAAGGCGCGGCGCCAGGTTCTGGCCAAAGTAGACCTGGCCGTCCTCCCCGCGCCGGTAGCGCGCCAGGGTGCGCAACGGTTCCTTGGTGGGCCGGCCGGTGTCCGGGTCCAGTCCGGGAATGGCGCAGCGAGAGCAGGGGTGGGTGCCCTCCAGTTCCAGGGGCCCCCCCGCTGTGTGAATGCGGATCAGGCGCCAGTCATCTTCGGCAAAGGGCGCGGCGCCTTCGATGACCAGGTTGGGGCGGAAACGCAGCATGGATACCGGTTCCTCCAGGCGCCGGTTGAGATCGTCCAGGGAGGCCTGGCCGATCAGCAGCAGCGGCGCGCCGTCGGCAAAGCCGACCTGGATACCGTCGCGGGGCGGTGGCAGGGGGCGGCGGTATTCGCTGCCCATGGCCACCAGGCGCACTGGGGTCTGCAACTGCTCACTCAGCCATTCGGCGGCGCTGTCGCCGGCGTCGCGGGCGGTACAGGTGTCTCTCCAGACGCGCACCTGGCGCGTTGGGGCGGAGCTGTCCGGCCGGGATACCTCGATACGGTCGCCGCTCTGGTTGCGGATGCTGACTCCGGCCCCGGTGACAGTGGCCTGCAGTCTGGCCATGGCGCGCAGGCGGCGCTGGGTGACGAACTGGTTGTCGCTGTCCACCAGCATCCAGCGGCGGTCGCCGACGGCGCCGAAGCGGTCCAGTGTCAGGGATTCGCAGCGGTGGCCCTGCAGGGATTTGACGGGGAAGTGGTAGAGGGCGGAGATATGCATGTGTTTTTGTTGTTGGTTGACGTCATAGGGGCGGGCCTGGGGCCCGTTTGCGGAACTGGCGGCGGGCGCTCCCGAACTCCGCGGTCCCGGAGTGGGCCTGCGGCCCACTTGCCGAGCTGGAGCTCGGCGTTCCCAGGGTCGGATGCGGAGCTGGAGCTCCGCGGTCCCGGGGCGGGCCTGCGGCCCGCTTGCCGAGCTGGGGCTCGGCGGTCCCGGCATAAATAAGCCCGCATTGCGCGGGCTTTGTTTTTATCAGGTTTTGAGTTTCTTGTACTGCATCCGGTGCGGCGTGGCCTCCTCGCCTTTGCGCTGGATGAAGTCCTCGTGGTACTCGGTGTAGTTGCCCTCGAAGAAGACCGCTTCGCTCCCGCCCTCGTAGGCGAGGATATGGGTCGCCACCCGGTCCAGGAACCAGCGGTCGTGGGAGATCACCAGGGCGCAACCGGGGAAGTTGAGCAGGGCTTCTTCCAGCGCGCGCAGGGTTTCGATGTCCAGGTCGTTGGAGGGTTCGTCCAGCAGCAGCACGTTGGCGCCCTGCTTTAACGTATACGCCAGGTGCAAACGGCCGCGCTCGCCACCGGAGAGCTCGCCCACGCGTTTCTGCTGGTCGCTGCCCTTGAAGTTGAAGCGCCCGACGTAGTTGCGCGAGCCCACTTCGTAGTTGTTGATCCTGAGCATGTCGTGGCCGTCGGAAATGGCTTCCCACACGGTCTTGTTGTCGTCCAGGTTTTCGCGGCCCTGCTCGACGTAGGCGACCTGTACCGTCTCTCCGATCTTGATATTGCCGTTGTCCGGCTGCTCGGTACCGTTGATCATGCGGAACAGGGTGGATTTGCCCGCGCCGTTGCCGCCGACGATGCCCACGATCGCGCCGTTGGGCACGCGGAAGGACAGGTTGTCGACCAGCAACCGGTCGCCGAAGCCTTTGCTCACGTTTTCGAACTCGATCACGTTGTCCCCCAGGCGCTCGCCCGGCGGAATGTAGATCTCGTTGGTCTCGTTGCGGGCCTGGAAATCCTGGGACTGCATCTCCTCCAGGCGCGAGAGGCGCGCCTTGTTTTTGGACTGGCGGCCCTTGGGATTCTGGCGCGCCCACTCCAGTTCTTTCTGCATGGCCTTGGCGCGGGCCTGCTCGCCGCGCTGCTCCTGTGCCAGGCGCTTTTCCTTCTGCTCCAGCCAGGTGGTGTAGTTGCCCTCCCAGGGAATACCGTGGCCGCGGTCCAGTTCCAGGATCCAGCCGGCCACATTGTCGAGGAAGTAGCGGTCGTGGGTGATGGCCACCACGGTGCCGTTGAAGTCGTGCAGGAAGCGCTCCAGCCAGTAGACGCTCTCCGCGTCCAGGTGGTTGGTGGGCTCGTCCAGAAGCAGCATGTCCGGGCGTGACAGCAGCAGGCGGCACAGGGCCACGCGGCGCTTCTCGCCACCGGAGAGGTTGTTCACGTCTGCGTCCCAGGGCGGCAGGCGCAGGGCGTCGGCGGCCACTTCCAGGCGGTGCTGAAGGTTATGCGCGTCCCATGCCTGGATGATGTCCTCGAACTGCTGCTGCTTCTTGGCCAGGGCGTCGAAGTCGGCATCCGGCTCGGCGTAGTCGGCGTAGACCTGCTCCAGGCCGGCGAGGGCGTCGATGGCCTCGCGCATGCCGTCCTCGACGTTGCCGCGCACGTTCTTGGCCGGGTCCAGCTGCGGCTCCTGGGGCAGGTAGCCCACCTTGATCCCGGGCATGGCCCGGGCCTCGCCGTTATAGTCCTGGTCCACGCCGGCCATGATGCGCAGCAGGGTGGATTTGCCGGCGCCGTTCAGGCCCAGCACGCCGATCTTGGCGCCGGGGAAGAAGGACAGAGAGATGTCCTTGAGGATTTCGCGCTTGGGCGGCACTACCTTGCCCACCCGGTTCATGGTGTATACGTATTCGGCCATTTAAGGTTCCAGTAAACAGAGTTGGAATCGGTCAGAATTTGCGCGCAACTTATCAGGTTGATGGAAAAGTGCAACCGGGCGCTTTTCGGCCAAAAAGCCCACCGATAATCCGTCGCGGGCGGCCAGCCGCGGGCGGCACAGCTGACGCGGGTGCCTATCTATGTTTAACTGCGTTGGAATTTTTTACCCCATAGAGAGAAAGATGGACCAGAACTCTCCGGTACTCTTTTCCCGCCGCGGCGCCCTGGCAGTCGCCACCCTCAACCTGCCCAAGGCACTGAACGCGCTCAATCTGGATATGATCCGGCTGCTGTCCCGGCAACTGGACGACTGGGCCGCGGATGACAGCGTGGCCTGTGTGTGGATAGACGGCAGCGGCGACCGGGGGTTTTGCGCCGGCGGCGATGTGGTGAGCCTGTACCGGGAGTCCAGCGGCTACGGCGAGGCGCCGCGCTACGACTACACCACCGAGTTCTTTTCCTGCGAATACCGGCTGGACCACAAAATCCACACTTATACGAAACCCGTCGTGGTCTGGGGAAGCGGCATAGTAATGGGCGGGGGCATCGGCATTATGGCCGGCGCCAGCCACCGCATCGCCACCGACACCACCCGCATGGCCATGCCCGAGGTGACCATCGGCCTGCTTCCGGACGTGGGTGGCAGCTGGTTCCTGAACCGCATGCCCGGCCGCCTGGGCCTCTTCCTGGGCCTGAGCGGAGCCCAGTTCAACGGCGCCGATGCACTGTTTGCCGGGCTGGCGGACCGCCTGCTGCCGAGCGGTGACAGCATGGCCACGCTGGAGCGATTGGAAGCGCTGCCGTTTACCGCCTCGGCGGAGTCCGATCATCGCCTGGTGAGCGACTGTCTCAAGGAGCTGGAATTGCCCCGGAAGGAGCGCCCGAAATCGGTGCTGTGGGAGCATTACGACCAGATCCAGGCGCTCACCGACTACGCCAGCCTGCCGGAGGTCTGCCGGGCCATTGCCGGCTATAAAGGAGAGGACCCCTGGCTGCAAAAGGCCGCCGCCACCCTGTCGGCGGGTTCGCCGCTGACGCCCTGGGTTGTCTGGGAGCAACTGCGCCGGGGCCGCCACCTGTCCCTCGCCGAAGTGTTCCGCATGGAGCTGGTGCTGGCGGTCAACCTCTGCGCCAGCGGCCACTTCAGGGAGGGTGTGCGCGCCCTGCTGATCGACAAGGACCGCGAGCCGAGATGGCAGCCGGCCAGCCTGGAGGAGATTACCCCGGAAGAGGTGGAGAAATGCTTCGTCTCTCCATGGGCGCAGAATCCGCTCTTTGACTTGTAGGAGCGGGGGGGCGGCCATCCGCCCATGCCCGCGATCGTACCAGCTTCGTAGCTAGTGCCATCGCGGGCATGGCCCGCTCCTACAGGGAGATAAAACCATAACAAAAGGGAGTTAACACAATGGAGAAAGTCACTTTTATCGGTCTCGGCAATATGGGCGGCCCCATGGCCGTCAACCTGGTCAAGGCCGGCTTCCGGGTCACCGCTTTCGATCTGTCCGAATCGGCGCTGGCACACGCGGTTGAAAACGGCTGTGAGCGCGGGGAGAACGCGCAGCAGGCGGCGCAGGGGGCCGATGTGGTCATTTCCATGCTGCCCAGCGGCGATGGGGTAAAAGGGCTCTACCTGGGGGCGCGAGGGCTGCTGCAGGCGCTCGATCCGCGCACCCTGGTCATCGACAGCTCCACTATCTCTGCCAACGACGCGCGCCAGTTGATCGCCGCCGCGGCCAGCCGGGATATCCGCGCCATCGATGCCCCGGTCTCCGGCGGCACCGCGGCGGCGGCCGCCGGCACCCTGTCCTTTATGTGCGGAGGAGACGCTGAGGCGGTGGTGGTGGCACGACCGCTGCTGGAGGCCATGGGCTCCCGGGTCTTCCACGCCGGTTCCGCCGGCGCCGGCCAGATCGCCAAGATCTGTAACAATATGCTGCTTGCCATCCATATGATCGGCACCGCCGAGGCGCTGCAGATGGGGGTGGACAACGGCCTGGACCCCAAGGTGCTCTCCGAGATCATACGCGCGAGTTCCGGCGGCAACTGGTCACTGGAAAAATACAATCCCTATCCGGGGGTGATGGACGGCGTGCCCGCCTCAAGTGGTTACGCCGGGGGATTTTCGGTGGCGTTGATGCTCAAGGACCTGGGACTGGCGATGGACACCGCCGCCGGCAGCGCCTCTTCCACACCCCTCGGCGCGCTGGCGAAAAATCTCTACCAGCTGCACGGCAGCAGCGAGGAGAACCGGCGATTGGATTTCTCCAGTATTCAGAACCTGTTCCGGCGGCCGGCGGGGAAGGGATGACGACAGGTCATCGTAGGAGCGGGCCACGCCCGCGATCGGACTATTCCGCGAAGCTGGATCGATCGCGGGCATGGCCCGCTCCTACACAATCTTGCGAGTCCCGGGTCGCTAAAAATAATAATCCTCCATATTGATTTCCCGCCAATCGTAGACCAACTGCTCGCCCTCTTCGGTGACCAGGCTCACCCGCTCGGCGGCGATGCAGGTGGACCAGTCCACCTCCCGCCAATCCACCAGCTCAGCGCCGCCGTGTACTTTGATCACTGCGTCCTGCCAGACCTGGGCGCACTGTTCGGGAACACTGCCCTGCACGACCAACTCGCGCCCCAGGTATTTGCCGTAACGCAGTTGCGGCATCCAGTTGAGGTGATACCGGGTTTCCGCGCTCTGTAAATAGTATTTGCCGCCGGCCTCCACCAGTGTGCCGCTGACCGTAATCGACGTTGTGGGAGGATTGGCGGTGCAGGCGGCCAGAAGAAGCGGAAAGAAAGGCAGGGCAATACGCGGAGACATAAAAAAACCTCGCGGAAACGGTTGCCGGTAAACTTAGCTGGCTTCTCGAGGTTTTTGGCGTCTGGACAAAAATTGCAATCAAGCGGTCGGATCTTGCTGAAGTTATCGCGCACATCTGTGACCCGTGAACTGTTCCTCCGCAAGATAGGCGGATAGAATCCGCGCAATTTTTCCGGTAAACAACAATTGGGGGTACCTATGCGTACTTTTGCAAAAGGGCTGGCTGCGCTGGCTCTGGCCTGTTCTTCCGCAGCCAACGCCGAAGGCGGCTACTTCGGCGGAACCGCCGGTTTGATGACCATTGACCGCTCCAATTTCGATGACCCCTTCAATCTCGGCCTGCGCGCCGGCTATACCTTTGCTTCCGGCTGGGGCTTTGAAGGGGAATACACCAACTCGATCATTAGCGGCGAGGCCGATGCCTTTAGTGGAGATATCGATGTGGATATCCAGACCCTCGCCTTCTATGGCACCTACCGTTCCTACGGCAATATCTACTTCAAGGGCCGCGCCGGCATCCTGCACGAGGATATCGACTTCTTCGGCGACGACACCGGTGTCTCCCTCGGCGCCGGCGTGGGCTTCAACTTCGGCCCCAACACCAATGTCGAACTGGAATACACCCTGATCGAAGAGGACGTGAACTTCTGGTCCGGGACTATGATCCTGTCCTTCTGATCCCTGCCCCCGGCGCGGCCGCCCGGTCGCGCCTTGGCGCACAGCCCCCCACCTTGGTGTACAATGCGCGCCTTTTCAAACCGCCAGTTTCATCTAGTCTGAATTCAGCCCGCTTTACCGAGGGAATACCATGTTTGATTCATCCACCAAGCTCTCTTCTTTCGACCCGGAGATCTGGGAAGCCATTCAGGAAGAGGACCGCCGCCAGGAAGAGCATATCGAGCTGATCGCCTCTGAGAACTACACCAGCCCGCTGGTGATGACGGCCCAGGGCACCAGCCTGACCAACAAATACGCAGAGGGCTATCCCGGTAAGCGCTACTACGGCGGCTGCGAGTATGTGGACAAGGTGGAGACGCTGGCGATAGAGCGGGCGAAAGAGCTGTTCGGCGCCGACTACGCCAATGTGCAGCCCCACTCCGGCTCCCAGGCCAATGCGGCAGTCTATCAGGCCCTGTGCGCCCCCGGAGACACCGTGCTGGGCATGAGCCTGGCCCACGGCGGCCACCTGACCCACGGCGCGCGGGTGAACTTCTCCGGCAAGATGTACAACGCGGTGCAGTACGGCCTCAACCCGGAGACCGGCGAGGTGGACTACGAAGAGGTGGAGCGCCTGGCCCTGGAAACCAAGCCGAAGATGATCGTGGCCGGCTTTTCCGCCTACAGCCGGGTGATGGACTGGGCGAAGTTCCGCGCCATTGCCGACAAGGTGGGCGCCTACCTGATGGTGGATATGGCCCATGTGGCCGGTCTGGTGGCCGCGGGCGAGTACCCGTCCCCCATCCCCCATGCCGACGTGGTGACCTCCACCACCCACAAGACCCTGCGCGGCCCCCGCGGCGGCCTCATTCTGGCGCGCGCCAACGAGGAGATCGAGAAGAAGCTCAACTCCGCGGTATTCCCCGGCGGCCAGGGCGGCCCCCTGATGCACGTGATCGCCGCCAAGGCGGTGTCCTTCAAGGAGGCCATGAGCCCCGAGTACAAGGCCTACCAGAAGAAAGTGGTGGAGAACGCCCGCGCCATGGCCGAGACCTTCCTCGACCGCGGCATCAACATCGTCTCCGGTGGCACCGACGACCACCTGATGCTGGTGGATCTGATCGGCAAGGAGTACACCGGGAAGGACGCCGACGAGGCCCTCGGTAACGCCAATATCACCGTAAACAAGAACGCCGTGCCCAACGACCCCCGCTCGCCGTTTATCACCAGCGGCCTGCGCGTCGGCACCCCGGCGATCACCACCCGCGGTTTCGGGGTGGAGGAAACCAAGCAGCTCACCCACTGGATCTGCGACGTGCTGGACGGGCTGGAGAAGGGCGATGCCGAGCCGGTGATCGCCGAGGTGAAGGAGAAGGTGCTGGAGATCTGCGCCAGGTACCCGGTTTACCAAAAAAGCTGAATCGCACTTCCGTAGGGTGTGCCGCGCACCGCTGTGCAGGGCGGTGTGCGCGGCGCACCCTGCGGACTGTGTTAAACTGCGCGCAATTTTTCTACAGGGCCTCCCCTCCATGCACTGTCCTTTCTGCGCCGCAGAAGAAACCAAAGTCGTCGATTCCCGCCTGGTCGCCGAGGGCGACCAGGTGCGCCGCCGGCGCGAGTGCCTCCAGTGCCACGAGCGCTTCACCACCTTCGAGACAGCCGAACTGCTGCTGCCGAGGGTGATCAAGCAGAACGGCCAGCGCGAACCCTTCAACGAGGAGAAGCTGCGCGCGGGCATCCAGCGCGCGGTGGAAAAGCGCCCGATCAGCACCGAGCGGGTGGAATCCGCCGTGGCCCAGATCAAGCACGCCCTGCAGGCCACCGGCGAGCGCGAACTGCCCGCGCGCGCCATCGGCGAACTGGTGATGGAACAGCTGCGCGAGCTGGACCAGGTGGCCTATGTGCGCTTCGCCTCCGTCTACCGCCGCTTCGAGGACGTCAGCGAGTTCAGCGAGGAGATAGAGCGGCTGACGCGGAAACCCGCGGAGACCCGCTGATATGCTGCCCCGGGAACTGATGGCGCGGGCGGTACAGCTCGCGGAGCGCGGCCTTTACACCACCATGCCCAATCCCCGGGTCGGCTGCG
Organism: Microbulbifer sp. TB1203; assembly: GCF_030997045.1. NCBI lineage: Bacteria > Pseudomonadati > Pseudomonadota > Gammaproteobacteria > Cellvibrionales > Microbulbiferaceae > Microbulbifer > Microbulbifer sp. TB1203. The sequence continues at coordinate 4,933,674 of NZ_CP116899.1, forward strand.
TGATCGCCGACGGCGACGGCCGGATCCTCGGCGAGGGCTGGCACCGGCGCGCCGGCCTGCCCCACGCGGAGATCGAGGCGCTCACCGACGCCGGCGAGCGATCCCGCGGTGCCACTGTCTACGTCACCCTGGAACCCTGCAGCCACAGCGGCCGCACCGGCCCCTGCGCCGACGCCCTGATCGAGGCCGGCGTGGCGAAGGTGGTTTACGGTATGCAGGACCCCAACCCCGCGGTGGGCGGGCAGGGGTTGCAGAGGCTGCGCGATGCCGGCATCGAGGTGGAGGGACCACTGCTTGAAGAGCAGTGCCGAGCCCTCAACCCCGGCTTTATCAAGCGCATGGCCCTGGGTCTGCCGCTGGTGCGCATCAAATCCGCCATGAGCCTGGACGGCCGCACCGCCATGGCCAGCGGCGAGTCCAAGTGGGTCACCGGTCCCGCCGCGCGCGCCGACGTGCAGCGGCTGCGCGCGCGCAGCTGCGCGGTGGTCACCGGGGTGGAGACGGTGCGCTTCGACAACCCCAACCTGAACGTGCGCGCCGACGAAATGGCCCTGGAGCTGCTCGCCTCGGAAAGTGCGGCCCAAATGATCATGGTGCAAGAGGTACAGCCGTTGCGGGTGATCGTCGACAGCCGCCTGCGCACCCCTGCGAACGCCTTTATTCTGCAGGGGGATGCCCCCACCTTGATCTGCACCACCGAGGGGGCGGACAATGCGCGCCGCGAGCGCCTGCAGGCTGCCGGTGCGGAAGTGCTCACCCTGCCGGCGGGTGCCGACGGCCGTGTGGACCTGAGTGCACTGCTGGCGGAACTGGTCCGGCGCGAGTGCAACGAGGTACTGATCGAGAGCGGCGCCACCCTCTCCGGCGAGTTTCTCTACCGCGGCCATGTGGACGAACTGATCGTGTACATGGCCCCGAAGCTGTTGGGCAGCACCGCCCGGCCGCTGTTCGAGCTGCCCATCGAGCGTATGGGTTCGGTGCTGCCAGTAACGATCACCGATATGCGCGCAGTGGGGCACGACTGGCGCATTACAGCCACAACCGATATAGAACGCTGATGTTTACCGGAATTATCGAAGCCATCGGCGAAATCGCTGAACTGAGGCCCCAGGGCGGCGACCTGCGCCTGCGGGTCAAAACCGGCAAGCTGGACCTGTCCGACGTACAGCTGGGCGACAGTATCGCCACCAACGGCGTCTGCCTCACGGTGGTGGACCTGCCCGGCGACGGCTACTGGGCGGACGTCTCCGCGGAGACCCTGGCGGTGGCCACCGTCGGCGAGTGGAAGCGGGGCGAGCGGGTGAACCTGGAAAAGGCCCTGACCCCACAGACCCGCCTCGGCGGACATATCGTCAGCGGTCATGTGGATGGTATCGGTGAGGTGCTATGGCGCAGGTCCGAGGCCCGCGCCGAGCGTTTCCGCCTGCGCGCGCCGGATGCGCTGGCAAAATATATCGCCCACAAGGGCTCGATCACCGTCGACGGCACCAGCCTCACGGTCAACGCGGTGGAAGGCGGCGAGTTCGAACTCACCATAGTGCCGCACACCCTGCGGGAGACGATTATGGGCGACTATGCCGCCGGCACCCGGGTCAATCTGGAGGTTGACCTGATCGCGCGCTACCTGGAGCGGTTGCTGCTGGGCGACAAGGCTGCCGAGCCGGAGAGCGATGGCCTTACGGTGGAATTTCTGGCCAAGCACGGTTTTTACAAGGCTTAGGAATCCTTTCTACGGCGTCATTCCGGCGAAGTTGTATCGTAGGATGGGCAAAGCGAAGCGTGCCCATCAAACACACACGAGAGTTTTATGGAATTAAATACGGTTGAAGAACTGATCGACGATATCCGCCAGGGCAAGATGGTGATCCTGATGGATGACGAGGATCGCGAGAACGAGGGCGACCTGGTGATGGCCGCGGAGCAGGTGCGCGCCGAGGATATCAACTTTATGGCCACCCACGCCCGCGGTCTGATCTGTATGCCCATGTCCCGGGAGCGCTGCGAGCAGTTGGATCTGCCGCTGATGTCGCGGGACAACGGCGCCCAGTTCAGCACCAACTTCACCGTGTCCATCGAGGCGGCCGAGGGGGTCACCACCGGTATTTCCGCCGCCGATCGCGCGCGCACCGTGCGCGCTGCAGTGGCGCGCAATGCGAAGCCGCAGGATATCGTGCAGCCGGGGCATATTTTTCCGATCATGGCCCAGCCCGGCGGTGTACTGAGCCGCGCCGGCCACACCGAGGCCAGCTGCGACCTGTCGCGCCTGGCCGGCTTCGAGTCGGCGGCGGTGATCGTGGAGATCATGAACGAGGACGGCACTATGGCGCGCCGCCCGGACCTGGAAGCCTTTGCGCAAAAGCACAAGCTGAAGATCGGTACCATCGCCGACCTGATCAACTACCGCGCCCTCAACGAAAAAACCGTGGAGTGCACCAACGAGCGTCAGGTGCACACCGAGTTCGGCGAATTCAAACTGCGCACCTACCTGGACAAGGCCCGCCGCGAGCGCCACTTCGCGTTCGTGAAAGGCAATCTCGCCCCGGAGGAACCGACCCTGGTGCGGGTGCACGTGGGCAATACCCTGCGCGACGTGCTCGGCATCCGGCGCGGCGATGAGAAATTTGTCCCCTGGACCTTCCGCACCGCCATGCAGCGGGTGGCGCAGGAGGGCAAGGGCGTGGTGGTGCTGATCTGCCACAACGAGACCACCGAGGAGATCGAGGAGAGCATCGATTGGCTGATCAGTGGCAAGCAGCAACGCCCCAGCCAGGACCTGGTGTACAAGCAGGTGGGCACCGGCTCCCAGATACTGCGCGATCTGAATGTGCGCAAAATGCGCTTGATGAGCGCGCCGTTCAAGTTCAGCGCCATCTCCGGTTTCGACCTGGAAGTGGAAGAATATCTGAACATCGACCAGGAATAGTTTGTTTGTAGGATTGGGCAAAGCGCAGCGTGCCCATCATGCGAAAATTGATGGGCACGCTGCGCTTTGTCCATCCTACGCGATAGAAAAGAAATTATGAGCGATATCCAAGTAATCGAAGGCGATTTCACCAACTGCCAGGGCAAATACGCGCTGCTGGTGAGCCGCTGGAACAGTTTTGTGGTGGAAAGCCTCAAGAGCGGCGCCCTGGACACACTGCGCCGCAAAGGCATCAAGGACGAGGACATCACCATCTATTACGCCCCGGGCGCATTTGAGTTTCCCCTGGCCGCGCAGAAGCTGGCCAACAGCGGAAATTTCGATGCGATCATCGCCCTGGGCGCGGTGATCCGCGGCGGCACGCCGCACTTCGAATACGTCGCCGGCGAGTGCACCAAGGGCCTGGCCCAGGTGTCCCTGAACAGCGGCGTGCCGGTGACCTTCGGCGTGCTCACCGTGGACTCCATCGAGCAGGCCATAGAGCGCGCCGGCACCAAGGCGGGCAACAAGGGCTGCGAAGCGGCGGAAACCGCGCTGGAAATGGTTTCCCTGCTCGGAAAAATATAATCCAGGGTTTGCGAAGAACCTGTAGGAGCGGGCCATGCCCGCGACCCTGGGAGCGCCGAGCTCCAGCTCGGCTTGCGGGCCTCAGGCCCGCTTCTGAAAGAATGCTTAATCCACGGCGCGGGCTGCGCCCGCGTTGCCGAGCTGGAGCTCGGCGTTCCCAGGGGCCCGCTCCTACAGAGTACCTACCGGAAAGTGAAAGGCCGGAATGAATTTATGACAGTTACCGCATCGACCCGCCGCAAGGCGCGCCACTACGCCATGCAGGCGCTCTACCAGTGGCAGATGGCCGGCGCCAGCCTGAACACTATCGAGGCCGAGTTCCGTACCGACAACGATATGAGCAAGACAGATGTGGACTACTTCCACGATCTGCTCCACGGTGTGGCGAAAGAACTCGACGAAGTGGAGGGTGCCTTCGAGCCGCACCTGGACCGCGCCATCGACGGCCTGGACCCGGTGTCCCGCGCGCTGCTGCGCATGTCCAGCTACGAACTGAAAAACCGCATCGACGTACCTTACAAGGTGGTGATAAACGAGGCGGTGGCGCTGGCAAAGAAATTCGGCCCCACGGATTCCTACAAGTTCATTAACGGGATCCTCGACAAGACCGCTGCGGATCTGCGGGCGACGGAAGTCGCCGCAGATAAAAAGTAGCGGCGACGGGCGGTAACGACTCCGTGCGCGGCCCCGGCGAATTTGCAATTATCCGCGATTACTTCGCCCGTGCGCCCCAGGGCCCGGGGGTGGTGCTGGGAATCGGCGACGACTGCGCATTGCTGCAGCCGCCCGAGGGAGAACTGCTCGCCACCAGTGTGGATACCCTGGTTGCCGACAGGCACTTTCCCGCGAGCGCGGACCCGGCAGCCATCGCCGCTCGCGCGCTGCGGGTCAATCTCAGCGACCTGGCGGCGATGAATGCCAGGCCCTTGTGGTTCACCCTGGCGCTGACTCTGCCGGAGAGTGATGTGGATTGGCTGCGGGGATTTTCCCGCGGCCTGCTGGAGACAGCGGAGCTGTTCGGCATCTCCCTGGTGGGCGGCGACACCACCCGCGGGCCCCTGTCGATTACCATCCAGGTCACCGGCAGCAGCAAATTACCGCTGCGCCGCGACGGGGCCCGGGTTGGCGATGGCATTTATGTCAGCGGCCCGCTGGGCGCAGCCTCGGCGGCGCTGCCGGTGGTGCTGGGGCAACGGGTTGCCGCGGGGCAGGAGGAAGAAGCGGCGCGGCGGGCCTATTACTTTCCCGAGCCGCAACTGGCCCTGGCCGCGGCGGTCGGTGAACTGGCCGGCAGTGCAGTGGATATTTCCGACGGCCTGCTGGCGGACCTGGGACACATCTGCAACTGCAGCCGTGTCAGCGCGGACGTCCATATGGAATCGGTGCCAGTATCACCGCTGGCCCGGCAACTGGCCGGAGAAAGCGGGGCCCTGGAACTGGCCGCCACCGGCGGCGACGATTACCAGTTGTGTTTTACCGTTCCGAAGAAACACTGGTCCGCACTGGAAAAACTCGGGCTGGATATCGCGCGCATAGGAACCATTGTGCCGGCGGAGGGCAATCCCGAGGTGCGCAGTTGGCTGGATGGCCAGCCCTGGTCCCCGGCCCGGGCAGGTTACCAACACTTTTGATTTTCACCCTGTAGGAGCGGGCCATGCCCGCGATCGGACTGGGCTACGAAGTCGGATCGATCGCGGGCATGGCGGATGGCCGCCCCGCCGCTCCTACAGGGGATTAGTAGAGCCCCGGAATGAAACAGCCAAGCTTTTCCGACTTATTGCGCAGCCCCACCATGCTGCTGGCCTTCGGCTTCGGCTCCGGCCTGGCACCCAGGGCGCCGGGCACCTTCGGCACCCTGGCGGCGATCCCTGTCTGGCTGCTGCTGCAGCCGCTGACTCCCGTCGTCTACCTGGCGGTAGTGGTGGCCGCTGCGCTGCTGGGTTTTTATCTCTGCGAAGCGGCCTCGAAAAAACTCGGAGTGCACGACCACAGCGGTATCGTGTGGGACGAAATGGTGGGCTACTGGCTTACCATGTTTATGGCTCCCTCGGGCTGGATCTGGGCGCTCTACGGTTTCGCGCTGTTCCGCCTGTTCGATATCGCCAAGCCGCAGTTGATCGGCTGGGCGGACCGCCGGGTGCACGGTGGTGTGGGTATTATGCTCGACGATATACTGGCCGCCGTGTACGCGGCACTGGTACTGCAGTTGACCGCTCTGGTTATCGGGTAGGGAACGCCGATGGGAAAAAAACTGTTCGCTATATTCTTCACCGTCCTTTGTCTCACCCCACCGCTGGCCGCCCCGGCCCAGCAGGTGCAGCTCAAGGGCCTGTTCGGCAGCAGCGCCATGCTGGAGATCGATGGCCGCCAGCGCCTGCTGAAGAGCGGGCAGCAATCCCCCGAAGGGGTGAAGCTGTTGGAGGCCACTACCGATTACGCGCGGGTACGCATCGATGGCCGGGAGCAAAAACTGACCCTGGACGCGCCGGTGGCGGCCAGCTACCAACGGGCCGAGCGCGCGGAGGTGCGCCTGATGCCGGACAGCCGGGGACATTACAGCACCAGCGGCTGGGTCAACGGCCGCCGCGTATCGATGATGGTGGATACCGGGGCCACCAGCATCGCGTTCAACTACCCCACCGCGCGCCGCCTGGGCCTGGATCTGGAGCGGGCCCAGCCGATCCGGGTGAGCACCGCCAACGGCGTTACCCAGGCCTACCGGCTGAAACTGGACAGCGTCACCATCGGTGGCATCAAGCTGCACAGCGTGGACGCCACGGTGCACACGGATGATTTCCCCCAGATCACCCTGCTGGGCAACAGCTTTCTCAGCCGGGTGGATATGGAGCAGCAGCGCGGAGTTCTGATATTGCGCGCGCGAAATTGAGGTGCGGTTGCGGCACCAATGTCGCCGAATTATGTGATGTCCGGGATGCGAAGGTCCTGATGCCGGTAGCTTTTTGCGGGACTGTCCGCGAGAGGGACCTCGCGGACAAGCCTCCAGGGATGGATTTACGGCGTGTCCCGCAAAAAGCTACCGGTAGCAGGGCCGCCACTTCCCTGCATGCGGCGTCAACCCAAATTGAGAGGTAAAGATTTGACCATTCGCTATGTGGAATCCTCGAAACTGCCCACTCCCTGGGGCATGTTCGCGATGCACGGGTTCGAGGACACTGAATCCGGCAAGGAGCACCTGGTGCTCACCATGGGGGATATGGACACCGGGGAGCCTCTGCTCGCGCGGATTCACTCCGAGTGCCTGACCGGCGATGCACTCTTTTCCCTGCGCTGCGACTGCGGCGCCCAGCTGCAACACGCCATGCACCGCATTGCCATCGAAGGGCGCGGGGCCATCTTCTATCTTCGCCAGGAGGGACGTGGCATCGGCCTGCTCAACAAGATCCGCGCCTACCACCTGCAGGACTGCGGCGCGGATACCGTGGAGGCCAACGAGCAACTGGGTTTCGGTGCGGATATGCGCGACTACTCGATCCTCAAGTCGATGCTGGAATACCTGGGGGTGAAGTCCGTTCGCCTGATGACCAACAACCCGCGCAAGGTGAAGGCGGTGGAGGAATTGGGCATCGAAGTGGTGGAGCGGCTGCCGCATGAGACCGGGCGTAACCCGCACAATGTGAAATACCTCTCCACCAAGAAAGGCAAGTTGGGACACCTGTTCGAGGACGACGAAGAGCAGGGGTGACCTGACGAGCCCGGCATTCTCACTTGGCGGTCACAAATTCTTCACGAAACTGTCACGGGCCGGCAACGCCGCCGGGCGATGCTTGGTATCGAGTCTGGTGTTGCGGGCGGAACTTTCCGCAGCGTCTATACTCAAACCATCAGGTTGCCGTCAGTCGAGAAAGGTGATGCACTGGCAGCAGTCCGATAAGAAAGCCGGCGTAATGCCGGCTTTTGCTTTTTTGCCCTTCATTTCCTCCGCTTGATGTAGTTGCGCTCCAGTTCCTCCTGCCGGGCCTTTTCCTCGAAAGACAGCTCCGCGGTGGGCCGCAGCAGCAAACGCTGCTGGCCGATGGGGTCGCCGCTGATCTCACAGTAGCCGTAACTGCCGTCCTCTATTTTCTCCAGTGCCCGGTGGATCTTGCGCAGCAGCAGGTATTTGCGCTCGGTAAAGCGCAGGCGCTGGCGGTTCTCCTCCTCCGCGGCCGCCCGGTCCAGTTCGTCGGCGGCGGCCAGTTCCGCGGTGGCGATGGCCCGCCTGCCGGACTCTATCTCCGCCTGGGTTTCTGCCTTCAGCTCCAGCAGGCGCTGCCGGAAAAAGACCAGCTGGTGCTCGTTCATATAGTCCGAAGCGGGCATCTGCAGCAGTTTTCGCTCGCTGATTGGGGAAGGGGGCATCGACGGTGTACCTGGTTGGATTTGGTTGAGCAGGCTATGATATAACGTATCATTCAGCCTATCATAAAATTGCTTGAAGCAAGTGCGCAAGCCGGGTGCCGCAGCCCCGCGCTGAGCGCCAAACTGAGCTGGAGGATTACCGGTGAGAGACGCCGCGGGGATGTTTGTTTCCGGCCTGTGCCTGGCCCACTGCCTGCTGACGCCGGCGCTGTTGGCCCTGGGCGGTTTCGGGGTGCTGGGCGCATTGCTGGAGGACCGCCTGGTCCACCTGATGTTGCTGTTGCCGGTGCTGCTGCTGGCCCTGTCCAGCTTTCCCGGCGCCTGCCGCCGCCACCGGCGCCCGGCGGTGATGGTGGCCGGCTTCTCGGGCCTGCTGTTGCTGGCGGTCGCGCTCTGCCTGGAGGGCACCTGGGAGCTGCTGGCCAGCGTCGGCGGTGCCGGTCTGCTGGTGGCGTCCCACTGGGTGAACCGGCGCCTGCTGTGCGGCCAGCCGATTGCGGACTAGGGGGTGGCAATGAAGAAGATGGCTGTTTTCGCTACTGCACTTCTCTTCGCCGGGGCGGCCATCGGCGATGGCGGTGCCCATGTGCACGGCGAGGCGCGACTTCATATCGCCCTTGAGGGGGACAGCCTCTATGCCGAATTCGAGTCGCCGGCGGCGAACCTGGTGGGGTTCGAGCACCGCCCGGTGAATCTGCAGCAGGAGGCGTTGCTGGAACAGGCCGGCCGGACTCTCGCTGGCGCCGACCGTTTCCTGCTGCCGGAAGGCGCCGGCTGCCGCCTGCTGGAGGCCGATGTGGAGGTGCCCCAGGGCTCCCAGACGGGGGGACACGCCAGCTTCCGCGCCAGCTATCGTTTTCAGTGTGATAATCTGGCCCGGCTCGATACCATCGGCGTGGCGCTGTTTACGAGTTTCCCCGGTATTCACAGGATCGCCGTGCAATGGCTGACCCCGGAGGGGCAGGGCGCCACCTCGCTCACTGCGCGAAACAACCAGCTGCAATTGAAATAATCCATGAAAGCATCCGAACTCAAACAGACCCTGGGCAAGGCGGAGCAGAGCTGCCGCGCCTCCGGGGCCCGGCTCACAGAGAAGCGCAGGAATATTCTCGCCATTCTGCTGCGCGCCAAGACCCCGCTTTCCGCCTACGAGATCGCGGACCAGTACAGCCGCGACTACGATGAGTCCATCCCCGCCATGTCGGTGTACCGCATGCTGGATTTCCTGGCCGCGGAAAACCTGGCGCACAAGCTCAACTCGGAAAACAAATACCTGGCCTGTGGCCACATCGCCTGCGACCACCGCCACGAAACGCCGCAGTTCCTGATCTGCAGCCGCTGCAACAAAGTGCGGGAAATCGGTATCAAGCCGGAGGTGATCGCCGCGCTGCGCGACACCGTGGAGGGTTCCGGCTATCGCCTGCTCACTTCGCAACTGGAGCTGGACTGCCTGTGCGAGGACTGCGCGCGGAGTGCGGCTTAGATGCCGGCGCGCGAGGAGATCCGCCGGGTCCCCGCCAATGTAATCACCGGCTACCTGGGCGTCGGCAAGACTACCGCCATCCGCCACCTGCTGGAGAGCAAGCCGCGGGACGAGCGCTGGGCGGTGCTGGTCAACGAATTCGGCGAGGTGGGCATAGACGGCGGCCTGTTCGGCGCGGGGGAGGGAGAGGACATCTTTATCCGCGAGGTGCCCGGCGGCTGCATGTGCTGCGCCGCCGGCCTGCCCATGCAGGTGGCCCTGAACCAGCTGCTCACCAGGGCCAGGCCCCAGCGGCTGCTGATCGAACCCACTGGCCTCGGCCACCCGCGGGAGGTGCTGGGCGCCCTCTCCGACTCGGTGCGCGCCGGCGTGCTGGACCTGCGCGCCACCCTCACCCTGGTGGATGCGCGCAACCTGGCGGACGAACGTTACCTGCGCAGCGATACCTTCCGCCAGCAACTGGATGTGGCGGATTTGCTGGTGGCCAACAAGGCGGATCTCTACGGCTCCCAGGACCTGGAAAACCTGCGCCGCTTCCTCGCCCTCGGGGAAAATACCGCGGGCAAGCCGCTGCAAGCGGTGGAGCAGGGGCGCATCCAACTGGAATGGCTGCGGGCCCCGAGCGGATTCCGTCCGCCGGATGGTCACGGTCACGGCCACACGCCGCCCCCCCCGGTGGAAGAGGAACCGCTGCCGGAGTGCGGCTACCGGCGCCTGGAGAACAGCGGCGAGGACCACCACAGTTGCGGCTGGCGCTTCGCCCCGGCGCTGGTGTTCCGTTTCGACGAACTCTTTTCCCTGATCAGCGGCGCCGCCGCGGAGCGGGTGAAAGGGGTGTTTATCACCGAGCGGGGCGTATTCGGCTTCAACAAGGCGGACGCGGTGCTCAGTGTGGTGGAGCTGGACGATACACTGGACAGCCGGGTGGAGGTGATCGACCGCGAGCGCGGGGATTGGGAGCAGTTGGAGTCCGCCTGGCTGGATGCCCTGGAGATCGATCGTTAAACCCGGCCGCCAGCAGGCTCCTGCCGTAGGGTGCACCGCGCGCACCGAATGTGGCTCGGGGCCCCGGTGACGCCCAGCCGGTGCGCACGGCGCACCCTACATCCCCTGGCCCGGCATAGAAATTGCCGGGCGCTACAGGCCCAGGTACCGCGCGTGAAACCGCAGGTGCTCTTCGATAAAGCTGGCGATAAAGTAGTAGCTGTGGTCGTAGCCCTCGCGGCGCCTCAGCTGCAGCGGGTAGTCGCTGGCCGCGGCCGCCGCTTCCAGCATCTCCGGCTTCAACTGCTCGGCCAGGAAGTCGTCCGCCTCTCCCTGATCCACCAGCGCCGGCACCTTGGCGGTTGCCCGGCGCATCAGCAGGCTCGCATCGTATTCCTCCCAGTCCGTGGTGTTCCCGCCCAGGTAGGCGGTAAACGCCTTCCTGCCCCAGGGGCAGTTGACCGGATTGGCGATGGGGCTGAACGCGGATACCGAGCGGTAGCGTTCCGGGTTGCGCAGCGCCAGCACCAGTGCGCCGTGGCCGCCCATCGAATGGCCGGCGATGGCGCGCTCGCCGCTGACCGGAAACAATGATTCCACCAGCTTTGGCAGTTCGTCGAGCACATAGTCGTACATGCGGTAGTGGCGGCTCCACGGGGCTTCGGTCGCGTTGACGTAGAAGCCCGCTCCCTGGCCCAGGTCGTAGCCTTCGTCGTCGGCGACCGCTTCGCCCCGGGGGCTGGTGTCCGGGGCCACCAGCGCCATCCCCAGGCGGGCGGCGAACTGCTGGGCGCCGGCCTTCTGCATAAAGTTTTCGTCGGTGCAGGTCAGTCCGGACAGCCAGTAGAGCGCCGGCACCTTCTCGCCCAAGGCCGTTTGCGGGGGCAGGTAGATGGCAAAGCGCATCTCGCAGTTGAGGGATTCGGACTGGTGGCGGTACTGCTTATGCCAGCCGCCGTAGCTCCGATTGCTGCTCAGGTTTTCAATGGTCATCGCCAACTCCGGTCACTGGTCGAAATGGATGACCGAGCGGATGCTCTCGCCGCGGTGCATCAGGTCGAAGGCCTCGTTGATTTTGTCCAGGCCCATGGTGTGGGTGATGAAATCGTTCAGCTTGAACTCACCGCTCAGGTAGCGCTCGACGATAGCGGGGAGCTCGGAGCGGCCCTTGACCCCGCCGAAGGCGGTCCCTCTCCAGACCCGGCCGGTGACCAGTTGGAAGGGGCGGGTGGAGATCTCCTGGCCGGCGCCGGCCACGCCGATGATCACCGATTCCCCCCAGCCCTTGTGGCAGCACTCCAGCGCCGAGCGCATGACGTCGACGTTGCCAATACACTCGAAGGAGTAGTCCACGCCGCCGTCGGTCAGATCGACGATCACTTCCTGGATCGGCTTGTCGTAGTCCTTCGGGTTGATACAGTCAGTGGCGCCCAACTGGCGCGCCAGCTCGAACTTGCTCTCGTTGATATCGATGGCGATGATGCGCCCGGCCTTGGCCATGGTGGCGCCGATCACCGCCGACAGGCCGATACCCCCCAGACCGAAGATGGCGACACTGGCCCCCTCTTCGACCTTGGCGGTGTTCATCACCGCGCCCATCCCGGTGGTGACGCCACAGCCGAGCAGGCAGACCTCCTCCAGCGGCGCCGCCTTGTCGACCTTGGCCAGGGAGATTTCCGGCAGCACCGTGTATTCGGAGAAGGTGGAACAGCCCATATAGTGGTGGATGGGGTGTCCATCCTTGTAAAAGCGGGTGGTGCCGTCCGGCATCAGGCCCTTGCCCTGGGTCTCGCGGATCTTGCCGCACAGGTTGGTCTTGCCGGACCGGCAGAATTTGCACTCGCCGCACTCCGGCGTGTACAGCGGGATCACGTGGTCGCCCACCGCGACGCTGGTCACGCCTTCGCCCACCGCCTCGACGATACCGCCACCCTCGTGCCCGAGAATCGACGGGAAGATGCCTTCCGGATCGTCCCCGGACAGGGTAAAGGCATCGGTGTGGCAGACACCGGACGCGACCACACGCACCAGCACCTCGCCCGCCTGTGGCGGCATTACATCGACTTCTTCGATAGACAGCGGTTGTCCGGGGCCCCAGGCCACGGCGGCTCTGGACTTGATCATCTCGGTCATTGCGCATTCCTCCTTTGTTTGGCGGCGGTACCGCCGGTCGGAGGCGAGTCTATCTGTTTCCATATCCTTTATAATCACAGTATTCTGAAATTTATATTTTCTATTTGGTAACAATCAGGTATGCCTCCGGGGGAGGGGGAACGATGGTCAGTTGGGAAGGGGTCAGCGAATTTGTGGCTGTTGCCGAGGCCGGCAGCTTCACCGGCGCGGCCGGGAGGCTGGGGATTTCCACGGCTCAGGTCAGCCGCCAGGTCAGCGCCCTGGAGGCCAGGCTGTCGACCAGGCTGTTTTATCGCACTACCCGCAAAGTCTCGGTGACCGAACCGGGGCAGGTCTACTACCGGCACTGCCGCCAGGTGCTCGACGGGCTGGAGGAGGCGGAGCGCGCCATTACCGACCTGCAGCAGGTGCCCAGGGGGAGGCTCAGGCTGACGGCGCCGGTTACCTACGGGGAGACGACCCTGGCCCCACTGGTCAACGACTTTGCGCTGCGCTACCCGGAGCTGCAGGTGGAGATGCACCTGACCAATCAAAAGCTGGACCTGGTGGCGGAGGGCTATGATCTCGCCATCCGGCTGGGCAAGCTGGACGACTCCAGCATGATGGCGCGGCGGCTCGCGTCGCGAACCCTGTACGTCTGCGCCTCCCCGGAATACCTGTCCTCCCGCGGCGAGCCCCACAGTCTGTCGGAACTGGGGCGGCACAACTGTCTGCCGGGGACGCTGGATTACTGGCGCTTTCAGGAGGGAAATCGGCCGCGGAATATCAAAGTCAGCGGCAGTATCCGTTGCAACAGCGGCTGGGCGCTGGTGGATGCCGCGCTGAAGGGGATCGGTATCGTGCAGCTGCCTGGCTACTATGTGCGCGAGCACCTGGGAGCGGGCCGTTTGATTTCCCTGCTGGAACACTACCGCGAGGCTGACGACGGCATCTGGGCCCTCTATCCCCACAATCGCCACCTGTCGCCGAAGGTGAGTCTGTTGTTGGATTATTTCAGTGAGTACCTTGGCGATTCGATCGTCCCGGATCAATAAGCTCCCCAATGGCGTGATGCCACTGACGGGCCGGCGCTACAATATGATACTTTATATCATAAAGAGGGGCTGCGGTGTGCTTGCAAAACTGTCGCGAAAAGGCGAAGTGCTGGAGTTCAGTCCACTCATTCGCCGGCCAACCCCGCGCATAATTTCGTTGATTCCTGGATAAGTGCTTTTAAAAACTGGAGTACCCATGAAAATAAAATATCTCCTCGCCCTGGCGGCCGCGGCGCTGCTCGTCGGTTGCGCCGAGTCCAATGACCCCGCGCCGGTGGCAACCGACTCCACCGAGGGCATGTGGCAGCCGCACCAGCTGCCGGAACTGGCGGATGAGCTGAGTCGCCTGGGCCTGGAGCTGGACCCGGCGGGCATGACCAAGCTCACCGACTTCCCGATGAACGCGGTGATCAGCCTGGGCGGTTGCTCTGCGTCTTTCGTATCCCCCAAGGGGCTGGTGGTCACCAACCACCACTGCGCCTACGGCTCCATCTCCTACAACTCCACCGAGGAGCGGGACCTGCTGGCGAACGGTTTTCTCGCCGGTGATCTCTCCGAGGAACTGCCCGCGGCCCCCGGTTCGCGCGTCTACGTGACCGTGGCCATGGACGAGGTAACCGGCAGGGTGAACGAGCGCCTGTCCGACGATATGGACGGCGCCGCGCGCTTCAAGGCCATCGAGGATGCGCAGAAGGCGCTGGTGGCGGAGTGCGAAAAGGAACCGGGCCACCGCTGCGAGGTGTACAGCTACTACGGTGGCCTCGACTACTACCTGGTCAAGCAACTGGAAATCCGCGACGTGCGCCTGGTACACGCACCCGCGTCCTCCATCGGCAAGTTCGGCGGCGATATCGACAACTGGATGTGGCCGCGCCACACCGGCGACTACGCCTTCTACCGCGCCTACGTAGGCAAGGACGGCAAACCCGCCGACTACGCCGAAGACAATGTGCCCTATCAACCCAAGCATTACCTGCCGGTGGCGGCGAAGGGGCCCGAGGAGGGAGACTTCGTAATGGTGGCCGGCTATCCCGGGCGCACCAACCGCTATCGCACCGCGCAGGAGGTGGAGAGCAATTTCGACTGGTATTACCCCACCATGCAACGGGTGCTGGAGGAGTGGTCGCAAACCATCGCCGCGGCCACCGCCGGCAACAAGGACGCGGAACTGAAATACGCCAGCCTGGTGGCGGGGCTGAACAATTACGCCAAGAACTTCACCGGCATGATGGAGGGCTACGGGCGCAGCGACTTGCTGCAGCGTAAGCGCAAGCTGGAGGAAGACCTGCAGTCCTGGGTGGAGGCGGACGGGCAGCGCCGCGAGAAATACCAATCCACCATCGACGACCTGGACGCACTGGTAGCGGAAAAGCAATCCACCCGCGAGCGGGATTTGGTGCTCAACTACATGGACCGCTCCGCCATGTTGGGCGCGGCACGCAAGCTCTATCGGCTGGCGGTGGAAAGTGAAAAGCCGGATGCGGAGCGCGAACCGGGTTACCAAAAGCGGGACCTGACCCGCTTTACCGAGGGCATGCGGCGCATAGAGCGCAGCTTCCACCCGGCGGTGGACAGGCAGATATGGCTCTACTTCCTGGAGCGCTACCTGGCGCTACCGGAGGAACAGCGCATTGCCAGCTTCGACGATTTCCTGGAAATCGACGGCGAGGATGCCGACCTGGAGGCAATGCTCGATAAGATGTACGCGAACACCCGCCTCGGGGAAACGGACGAGCGCCTCGCCTGGATCGGCAAAGCGCCCGCGGATTTCGCCGAAAGCGACGACCCCTTTATCCAACTGGCGGTGGCCGTGCACGAGGACATGCTCGCTCTGGAGCAGCGGGAAAAATCCATGGAAGGGCGCTTCGCGCAATTGCGCCCGCAGTACATGGCGCTGCTGATCGACTACTACCGCCAGCAGGGCAAACCGGTCTACCCGGATGCCAACAGCTCCCTGCGCGTCACCTACGGTCTGGTGAAAGGCTACACCCCGCCCGCCGGTACCGTGACTGCGGCGGCGGACGGCAACGACGGCGCGGACAGCTTCGTGCCCTTCACCACCCTGCGCGGTGTCAAAACCAAATACACCGGCGAGGAACCCTTCGACGCCCCCGAGGCGCTACTCAGCGCCATCGACAAGCGGGACTTCGGCCGCTATTACGACGAGCGGCTGGACTCGGTACCGGTGAATTTCCTGAGCACCGTGGATATCACCGGCGGCAACTCCGGCTCGCCCACCATGAACGGCCGCGGTGAACTGGTGGGGCTGGTATTCGACGGCACCTACGACAGCATCAACGCCGACTGGGACTTCACCGACAGCACCCGCGCCATCCACGTGGACGTGAGTTATATGTTGTGGGTGATGGAACACGTGGATGGCGCCGGGCACCTGGTGCGGGAGATGGGGTTATAGTTTTCGGGACCCAGGACCGCGGAGCTGTTTTTATGGGGCGCTGAAGGCTCCAGCTCCGCAAGCGGGCCGCAGGTCCGCGGAGGGCGAACACAAGGTTCGTCCCTACATTGCGCTTTCGTCGTTCCGGCGCAGGCCGGAACCCAGGGGCCACTGAACTGGATACCGGTACCGGATCAAGTCCGACATGACGTTCCTGCGCCGGTATGACGAGTCGCTGAATTCAGTAGGATGGGCAAAGGAGCGAAGCGACGTGCCCATCTTTCGTGGCTTTGATGGGCACGAGCCCGCCAGGGATGGCGGGCATGCAGAAAACGCATGGAGCAGTTTTTCTGCCTGCGCTTTGCCTACGAATGCTATTTCTGACGTTCAGTCTTCATAAACGTAAATCCGCTCCACTGTCATACTGTAAGCCGCCGTACCCAGCTCGCTTTCCTTGCGCAACGTACGCAACTCCCCCTCCACGTAAAAGGGGTCGTACAGAAACTCCACCTGCATCCCCTTGGGAAAGCTGGCGTGGATGATCTGGTTCGGCGGCGGTGGCGGCAGGTGAAGGCAGGCGCCGAAGTAGGGCACCAGGAAGAAGCTGGTGATGGTCTGCTCTTCGTCGAACTCCAGCGGCACCACAAAACCGGGGATGCGCACCCGCTGGCGGTCGAATTCCGGCTTGATGCGGGTGGAGGCCAGCGCCTGCTGGTAGCGGTCCTCCGCGGCCCGGTTTTCGGTGCCGGACAGTTTCCCCGCTATTTCGTCCTCCGCGGAGCCCTCGGGGATATTCTCCAGGTAGTCCGGGGGATTGAGCAGCGCGTCCAGGTCGTCCTCGGGGATCAGGTCCGCCCATTCCACTTCCCGGTAGACCGCGTCCGCGGGCCGGGATTGCTGCGCCGCCCCGGCGGCGGCCGGTTCCGCAGTGGTGATTTCCTCCCGCTTGCTGCAGGCGCCCGCCAGCACGGCGGCGGCTAGCAACAAGGAGGCGAATTTCAGGCCGGGTGCATACATAGTGCTGGGAAATAGGGTTGCCGGAATGTAGATATGATATATCATCTTTGGTTCTTCCCGGAACCCGAGGTGTCGGATGAATGCACCAGTCGCGCAACTGGCGGCGGATGCCGTCGCCGTCGAACAACTGCGTTTCGCCTACGGCGGCGGCCCCGCGGTGCTGGATATTCCCCGCTGGTCGGTGCCGCGGGGCGGCCGGGTATTCCTGCGCGGCCCCTCCGGTTCCGGCAAATCCACGCTCCTCAACCTGCTCGCCGGAATCCTGGTGGCGCCGGGGGCGCGGCTGGAACTGCTGGGGCGGCCGCTGGGGTCGCTCGGCGGCCGCGACCGGGACCGCTTTCGCGCGCGCTATATCGGTGTGGTGTTCCAGCAGTTCAACCTGATTCCCTACTTGAGCGTGCTGGACAATATCCGTCTGGCTGCCACCTTTGGGGGTGGCGCCGCCGGGGATGTCCGCGAGCGGGCGCGGGGGCTGCTGGCGCAGCTGAAACTGGGGGAGGGACTTCTGTCGAGGAAGGTTCCCGAGTTGAGCGTCGGCCAGCAGCAACGGGTGGCGATCGCCCGGGCACTGGTCAACGGGCCGCAGCTGTTGCTGGTGGACGAACCCACCTCGGCGCTGGACAGCGAGGCCCGCGACGCCTTCGTGCAGCTGTTGCTGGAGGTCTGCGATGGGGTTGGCAGCACGGTGATTTTCGTCAGCCACGACGGCGCGCTGGCGCGGCACTTTCCGCTGGTCGCGGACATGCGCGAGCTGAATCGCGCCTGGGAGACGGGGCGGGAGGCGGCCGGTGTTTCTTAAACTCGCCTGGCAGAGTCTGGCGCACCGCAGGGGCAGCGTGCTGCTGGCGGTGCTCTCGGTGGCGGTCAGCCTGTTCGTGCTACTGGGCGTGGAGCAGGTGCGCAGCCAGGCGAAAAGCAGCTTCAACCGCACCGTCTCCGGTGTGGACCTGATCGCGGGGGCGCGCGGCGGGCAACTGAACCTGCTGCTCTACTCGGTTTTCCATATCGGCGGTGCCACCCGCAATATTTCCTGGGACAGCTACCGGGAGATAGCACGGCACCCGCGGGTGGCCTGGACCATTCCCATTTCCCTGGGGGATTCACACAGGGGTTACCGGGTGGTGGGCACCTCGCGGGAGTTTTTCACCCGCTACCGCTACGGGCGGGGCCGGCCGCTGGCCTTCGCCGGCGGCGGCCCCTTTGCCGGGCTCTACGACACGGTACTGGGAGCGGAGGTGGCGGAACAGCTCGGCTACCGGCGCGGCGATTCCCTGGTGCTCACCCACGGCCTGGGCCGGGCCGGATTCAGCGACCATGGGGACCGGCCGTTTACCGCGGTGGGCGTGCTCGAGCCCACCGGTACGCCGGTGGACCGGGCGCTGTATGTCAGCCTAGAAGCGGTGGAGGCGATTCACCGGCACTGGCCCGGCGCAACGGACGGCCCCGCTGCCGGAGATGATTTGACGCCCGGCAGCATCACCGCCTTTATGCTGGGCCTGGACTCCCGCGTTGCGGCCTTTCAGGTGCAGCGGCAGATCAACGAATTCCGCGGGGAGCCGCTGATGGCGATACTGCCCGGCGCGGCGCTGGCGGAGCTGTGGCAACAGCTGCGCGGGGTGGAGAATATCCTGCTGGCCATCTCGGCGCTGGTGGTGCTGGCCTCGCTGCTGGGGCTCGGTATCATGCTGCTCGCCTCTATGCGCGAGCGGCGCAGGGAAATCGCTTTGCTGCGGGCGGTGGGTGCGGGTCCCCTGTACCTGTTCGCACTGGTACAGGCGGAGGCGCTGCTGGTGTTGCTGCTGGGGACTGGCACCGCAATCGCGGCCCTGGGCACAGCCCTGTGGCTGGCCCGGCCGCTGGCGGCGCAGTACGGGATCTATCTGGACGGTCTCTCTCAGGGAGGCCAGACATTGGCGCAACTGGGCGCAGTGCTGCTCGGTACCCTGGCACTGGGCCTGGTGCCGTCGCTGGGCGCTTGCCGGCAGTCGCTGCACGGCGAGCTGGCTCGGGAGGGGTAACGGCTGGGGCTCTGGAACCCAGCAGCCAACTGAGAGGCGGCCCTGCTACCGGTGGCTTTTTGCGGGACACGCCGTGAATACATCCCTGTAGGCTTGTCCGCGAGGTCCCTCTCGCAGACAGTCCCGCAAAAATCCACCGGTATCAGGGCCTTCGCATCGGCGTCAAAGTTTTATCGACCCGCAAACAGGAGGCACACAAGGTTCGCCCCTACGCGTCAGCCTGCGCTGACCTGGCCTGCCACAATTGCCTTGGCCGGGGTGCCGGCGGCCTTGGCATTCTGCGTCTCTATCCAGCCGTTCATGCGCGCTTCCAGCACGTTCAGTGGCACTGCGCCGCTCGACAGCAACTGGTCGTGGAAGGCGCGGATATCGAAGCGCTCGCCCAGCTGCTGCTCCGCTTTGGCGCGCAGCTCCTTGATCTTCAGCTGGCCCAGCTTGTAGGCCAGGGCCTGCCCCGGCCACACCAGGTAGCGGTCGATTTCCACGGTAATGTCGTGCCTGGGCTTGGCGCTGTTGTTCATAAAGAACTCGATGGCCTCTTCGCGGCTCCAGCCCAGCTGGTGCATGCCGGTGTCCACCACCAGGCGCACCGCGCGCCACATATCGTAGGTGAGGGCGCCGAACTCGCTGTAGGGGTCCCGGTACAGGCCCAGGTCCTTGCCCAGGCTCTCGGAGTAGAGGCCCCAGCCCTCCACGTAGGCGGTGTAGCCGGCGTTGCGGCGCAGCGGGTGCAGGCCTTCCTGCTCCTGGGCCAGGGCGATCTGCAGGTGGTGGCCGGGCATAGCCTCGTGCACCGTCAGTGCTTCCATCTCCCATTTCGGGCGGCTGGGCAGGTTGTAGGTGTTGGCAAAGAAGATCCCGGCGCGGCCGGCTTCATTGGAGCCGGGCATGTAGTAGGCGGTGGTCTGGGATTTCTCCGAGTAGCTGGGGATTGGCTTTACCCCGTAGGGCAGGCGCGGCAGGGTGCCAAACAGGGCCGGCAGCTCGCCGTCGATGCGCTTGGCGATATCCCGGTAGCCCCGCATCAGTTCTTCCTTGCTGGTGTGGTAGAACTGCGGATCGGTGCGCAGGAATTCGGTGAATTCCTCGAAACTGCCGTCAAAGCCGGTCTTCTCAATGACCGCCTGCATCTGGCCGCGGATGCGCCTCACCTCGGCCAGGCCGATGCGGTGGATTTCCTCCGGGCTCAGGGTGGTGGTGGTGTTTTCGCGCACCTGGTGCGCGTACCAGCGCAGGCCGTCGGGCATGCTGGTGAAAGCGGTGTCCACCCTGGCGCCGGGGATATATTCGCGCTCGACGAATTCCGCCATGTTCCGCCAGGCGGGCACCAGGTCTCTCTGGTACAGCGCATGGGCCCGCTGTTGCAGGCGGCGTTGCTGGGCGGAGGAGATGCCGGCCGGCATTTCGTTGAAAGCTTTCAGCAGAGGGCTGTCCTTCGGCTCCTCGGGCACCAGGGCGCGGATCTGGCCGGGCAGGTCGCGCAGGGTAATCTGCGGCGGGGTGATTTTCCTTTCCAGGCCCTCGCGCATCAGCGCCTGGGTCTGCTGTATCAGCGCCGGCAGTTTCTCCAGGCGGGTGAGAATGGTTTCGTAGTCGGCGGCGGTGCGTTTGGCCATGCTGTTCAGCACACTGGGTACGTTGCGCTGGATGCCGTCCATATGGCTGACCGGCAGCAGGTGGCCCGGGAACTGGAAGCCCTTTACCTCCATCAGCAGGTCCTGGTACAGCAGTTGGTAGTCCAACTGCTCCGCCGCGGGTAAGCTTTCGCTGTCGAGATGGCGGCTGGCGGCGAGCAGGCGGCGGGTCTGTTCCCGGCGACGCTCGATGCTGTCCATGGATGCGTCGGTCCAGCGGTTGTCCTGGCCCCGGTAGCCTTCGTAGGTGGCGTTCTCCGGGAAGCTCTCCATGATCCAGCGGTAGCGCAGGTCTTGCAGAGCTTTCAGCTGGGCGCTGGCATCGCTCTTCGGCAGGGCGTCGAAGGCCTGGTCGAAGGCATTCTGCTCCATAGCCGAGGCGCTGGCGGCGAGCAGGGCGGTGGAGAAGAATAGGGATTTGGCGAGGTTGGTCATGGTGCTCCCCGTGTAATTGGTAAAACTGAGGTGCGGGCTGTGCCCGCGTTCCCGGGGCGGGCCTGCGGCCCGTTGCCGAGCTGGAGCTCGGCGCTCCCAGGGGAGGGCGTTACAGCAGTTTCTGGATTTTGTTTCCCGAGTCCAGAGCCCCGAGGCCCGAGTCCCGCAACCTCCGGCGGATCTGCCGTTCGATGCCCGCCGCGTCCAGGCCGATGCCGGCGAGCAGGTCCTTGTGCTTGCCGTGTTCAATGGTGCTGTCCGGCAGGCCCAGTTGCAGTACCGGTACCTGGGTGCCGCGGTGGTTCAGGTATTCCGTCACCGCGCTGCCGGCGCCGCCGGCCACGGCGTTCTCTTCCAGGGTGACCAGCAGGTGGTGGCTCGCGGCGAGTTCGTCGATCAATTGCTCGTCCAGCGGCTTGACCCAGCGCATATCCGCCACCGTGGCGCCGAGCTTCTCCGCCGCGGCCAGCGCCGGGGTCAGCAGGGTGCCGAAGCTGAGAATGGCCACGCCGGCACCCTCGCGCACCAGTTGCCCCTTGCCCAGCGGCAATTCGGTCATCTGTTCCTCGATCTGCGCCCCGGTGCCGGTGCCCCGCGGATAGCGCACCGCCGCCGGACCGCTGTGGCGGTAGGCGGTATAGAGCAGCTGGCGGCACTCGTTTTCGTCGCTGGGAGCGGCGATTACCAGATTCGGCAGGCAGCGCATATAGGTGAGGTCGAAACTGCCGGCGTGGGTGGGGCCGTCCTCGCCCACCAGGCCGGCGCGATCTATGGCGAAGGTGACGTCCAGGTTCTGGATGGCCACATCGTGCACCAGTTGGTCGTAGCCGCGCTGCAGGAAGGTGGAATAGATGGCCACCACCGGTTTCTGTCCCTCGCAGGCCAGGCCGGCGGCCAGGGTGACCGCGTGCTGTTCGGCGATGGCCACGTCGTGGAAGCGCTCCGGAAAGCGCTCGGCGAATTCCACCATGCCCGAGCCCTCGCACATGGCGGGGGTGATGCCCACCAGTCGGTCATCCCGCTCGGCGGCGTCGCACAGCCAGCGGCCGAACACCTCCTGGTACTTGGGCGGCTTGCGCTCGCCGCCCCCCTCACTCGGGAAGGGGGCCACCTGTACCTTGGGCTCCGGTTCCAGCTTGTTCAGCGCGTGGTAGCCCACCGGGTCCGCTTCGGCGGGGCCGAAACCCTTGCCCTTGGTGGTGACGATATGCAGAAGCTGCGGTCCGCGCTGGCTGCGCAGGTTGCGCAGGGTCTGCACCAGGTCGTGCACATTGTGGCCGTCCAGCGGGCCCACGTAGTTGAAGCCCAGCTCCTCGAACAGGGTGCCCGGGGTGATCATGCCCTTTACATGCTCCTCGGTGCGCCGCGCCAGCTGCCAGGCCTTGGGAATGACGGAGAGTATCTTGCGGCTGCCCTCGCGCATGGACAGGTAGGTTTTGCTGGCCAGGATCTTGGCGAAATAGGTGGCCAGGCCCCCGACATTTTTCGAGATGGACATGCGGTTGTCGTTCAGCACCACCAGCATGTCTTTGCCGGTGTGGGCGGCGTGGTTCAGCGCCTCGAAAGCCATGCCGGCGGTCATGGCGCCGTCGCCGATCACCGCGACGACCCTGCGGTCGTCCGCAGAGCCCAGTGCCATGCCCAGGGCGGCGCTGATGGAGGTGCTGGAATGGCCCACGCCAAAGGTGTCGTAGGGGCTCTCGCTGCGTTTGGGAAAACCGGACAGGCCGCCCTGCTGGCGCATGCTGAGCATCTGCTCGCGGCGCCCGGTGAGAATCTTGTGGGGATAAGTCTGGTGGCCCACATCCCACACCAGCCGGTCTTCCGGGGTGTTGTAGATGTAGTGCAGGGCGATGGTCAGTTCCACGACCCCCAGGCCGGCGCCGAAGTGACCACCGGTCTGGCCGACGCAGTACAGCAGGTACTCGCGCAGCTGGCGGGCCAGCTCCGGCAGTTGGCGCTCGTCCAGGGCGCGCAGCTGCGCCGGTTCATCGATGGCGTCGAGCAGCGGCGTCTGCGGGCGTGTGCGTGGGATTTCGTCGAACATCAAACGTATCAATTGCAACGGATATGTAAGAGGGGGATTGTATGCCTGTGGCGGGGAGAAGCAAACCAATGTGGAATGCGGAATGCGGAATGCGGAATGCGGAATGCGCGATCTGGCCCAGTGCCATGGGAGAGGCTCTTGGCCGCGGTTGGACTTTGGGCGGTTACCAGGCGGGTTCGCGGCCGGCGCGCGTCCCGGCTAGCGCGATATCAGGGCGCGCATTCCGCATTCCGCATTCAATTAGTGACCGCGCTGGACGATATAGTCCGCCAGCTGTCGCAGCAGGTCGCTGTCACCGTCCACTTCGGCCAGGGCTTCCAGCGCCTCCCGGTGCAGGTCCTCCAGCTTGGCGCGCGCGCCTTCCAGCCCCAGCAGGGAGATGTAGGTGGGCTTGTTGCGCGCGGCGTCGGCGCCCTGGGTCTTGCCCAGGGTGGCGGTGTCGGCGGTGACGTCGAGAATGTCGTCCTGTACCTGGAACGCCAGGCCGATGGCCTCGGCATAGCGGCTGACCGCCGCCAGCCGGGCTTCGTCGGCACCGCCGAGCAGGGCGCCGATGCGCGCGCTGGCGCGGATCAGGGCGCCGGTCTTGAGGCGGTGCATCTGTTCGAGTCGGGGTAGGTCGAGGTGTTTGTCCACCGAGTCCAGGTCGATGGCCTGGCCCGCCACCATGCCCCGGCTGCCGGCGGCACAGGCCAGTTCGCGGATCAGCTGCAGTTTGAGGTCGGCGGCCGCCTCACTTTGTAGCAGCAATTCGAAAGCCAGGGTGTGCAGGGCGTCGCCGGCGAGGATGGCGGTGGCTTCGTCGAAGTGAATATGGCAGGTGGGCCGGCCCCGACGCAGGTCGTCGTCGTCCATGGCCGGCAGGTCGTCGTGTACCAGAGAGTAGGCGTGGATGCACTCCAGGGCCGCCGCGGCCGCGTCGCAGCTTTCTGCGGAGAAGCTATCCGCGCGGACGGTGCCCGCGCAGGCGTAGACCAGTGCCGGGCGCAGGCGCTTGCCCGGCCCCAGGGCGGCGTAGCCCATGGCGGCGAAGAGTTTTTCCGCGCCGGAGGTGGCCGGTGCCAGCGCCGTCTGCAGGCGGGTCTCCACACGTTCGGCGCACCAGCGCAGGAAGCTCTGCAGTTCCGCGGGATAGGATGTGCCGGACACTCAGGCTTCTTCCTCTTCGCCCGCGGTATCCTCGTCGAAGGGCAGTTCGCGGATGCTGCCGCTCTCTTCCATCAGCACCTTGACCTTCTGCTCGGCACTGGCCAGTTTCTGCTGGCACTCGCGGGTGAGCTTTACCCCGCGCTCGAAATCCGCCAGGGCCTCCTCCAGGGGCAGATCGCCCGCTTCCAGGCGCTCCACCAGTTCTTCCAATTCTTCCAGTGCCTGCTCAAAGGTTGCCGGCTTCTTTTTTACCGCCATGGGACATTAGCTCCAACTTATCACCCAATGATCAAATAGATCGTCCTGATCTATTTGATCGTCGCTCCCGAAATACTGGCGCAGATGCGCGGATCTGCTGGTATTTCGGGGCTCGCGCCGGCCTGCGGCCGGCGGCGGCACATCCCTGTGCCGCATTATTAGCCCGGCAATAAAGTTCGCCAGCTTAACAGTGCGCGGCAACCTTAGCTGCTGGCGCATAAGGGGTCAATTGCTCGCCTCCAGGGAAAGCAGATAGTGGGCCAGGGCGCGCTTCTGCGCGCTGCTGAAGCCGTAATTGGGCATCGGCGGCGTGGGGGTGTCGAAGTAGTTGGCCAGGCTATGCAGAGTGTATTTTTTCGCCAGGTTTTTCAGCACCAACTGCTCGGCGTGGCATTGGGCGCAGTTGTGCTGCTGATACAGTTCCTCGCCCCGTTGTGCCGCGCCGCTGTCGATGGCCAGGGGTTTGTGGGGAGCTTTTATCCGCGGTTTTCGCTCCGCAGCGGCAAAAGCATTTCGCGACCCGGTGGTGACCCGGTAGACGGCGCCGGCGTAATCGTCGGAGATATAGATATTGCCGTTGGCGTCCTCGGCGATGGCCACAGGGCGGCCGCTGACTTCATCGCGCTCGCGATCCAGGAAGCCCCAGAGGAAATCCCGCTGTTCGATATTGCCGCGATCGTCCCAGTGCAGAGAGACCACTTTGTAGCCGTCCTTGGTGCTGCGGTTCCAGGAGCCGTGCAGGGCCACCAGCGCCGCATCGCGGTAGTCCCGGGGCTGTGCCGGGCTGCGCAGGAAGCGGATGCCCAGCGCGGCGTTGTGGGCTGGGAAGTTGTGTACCGGCGGACGCGAATTCTCGATCTTGCGCTGGATTTCCTCGCCGGCGTCGGCACTGCCCTCTCCGTCTTTGGTGAAATGCGGGTCCGGCACCCGGTCGCCGTTGGCGTAGGGCCAGCCGTAAAAAACACCTTTTTCCACCAGGTTCAGTTCGTCGGGTGGAAAGTCGTCCCCCAGCCAGTCGCGGCCGTTGTCGGTGGCGTAGAGACCTCCGTCCATCGGGGACCAGTCGAAGCCCACACTGTTGCGCAGGCCGGTGGCGTAGATTTCCAGGTCGCTGCCGTCGGGTTTGAAGCGCATGATGGTGGCGCGCTGAGGGTCCTTCTCCTCGCAGACGTTGCAGGTGGAACCACTGGAGAGGTAGACCCAGCCGTCCGGCCCCATAGCGATGGTCTTGGTCCAGTGGTTGCCCTCGTCACCGAGGCCGCTGACGATTTTCTGGTAGCTGCCGGCCAGGCGGCCGTCGGAGTGATCGAAGGGTACGCGGCCGACGCCGTTGCTCTCGGCGATATACAGCCAGTCCTCGTGCAGGAACAGGCCGTGGGGGCGGCTCAGTCCGTCGATGAGTACCCGTTGGCCGTCGCTGCGGCCGTCCCCATCGCGGTCTGCCCGGAGCAGGCCCACCTGTCCGCGTCGGGGCTGGGAAACGATTACGTCGCCACGGCGGGTGACGGTCAACCAGCGGGCGTTGGGCACAGTGTCGGCAAAAAGCTCCACGCGAAAACCAGCGGGAGTGTGTAACCGTCTATCCACCGTTTGGGGATCAGTTTCAGCGCCCCCCGTCAGTTGTTTCCAGGGCACGCTGACGCCCGGCGCGAAGAATATAATGGTGGACACGCCAGCGCCCAACGCTACAAGAAAAATAAGCGTATATTTCAACAGGCTTTTCACGATTTGAGATTGATCTCGTAATATTTGTGGCTATAGTTGTCGCTCTTCCCATGCCGCGCCAGTTTTACCACAACAGGCGCCTCCCGTCTCCGCCGCTTATCCCCCATGGGATATATCGCAGGCTTGTGAGATATCTCGCACAAGAAATTCAGCCGATTGCCTCTACTTTTTTTTCCGTCCCTGACCATAATGAAAGTGCAGGGATGCAAAGGGACTGCAAACCGCGGCAAAGGATAAAAGGATTGTGCCGCTCGCCCGAGGGAAACGGGCACCATCCTGTGAGACGCACCGTTCGGGCGGGATTGCCCGGACGGTGTTTTATTGGGCAACGATTCACCTCATCCCTTCGGTCAGCTGAAGGTGCTGATGTGCGCCCTGTGGACTTTTCCCTGATCCTTTCTTCGAGCGGCCTCCGGCTGCACAAAACGGCGGAACCGCCGTTTTGTTATTTTTTACCTGTATCACCGGCGCAATTCCTGTCTGGAAAATGTAACAATTTTCCGCTTTAATCAGAGCAATCCGGCCATATTTCCACCGAGCCGGTGGAGGATGATGCATTCAGTAAGTCAGCTCTGTACATACCTGCCCTGATACAGCCCCCTCACCGCTGGCGGGTATGCTGTTCGACACTCGTGAATTTCTACAGAAGGCCCTTCCGGACTACCGGCAGGGCCTTTGTTTTTGGGCGAACACTGAGTTCGCCCCCAGAGTTTCAAGAAGGGGAGTTGAGCCGATGCAAGCGAGAATTCTGCGCCTGAATCTGGCGGGGCAGCCGCTGGAATGGTTGAGTTGGGAGGAGGCCGCCTGCCTGTATGTGCGGGAATTGGTGACCTGGTCCCTCGGTGGGGTGGTGCTCACTGTGCGCGGTGGCATCAACCGCCTCGGCGAGCGATCCAGTCTGGACCTGGCAGCGATTATCGCCTGCGGCGGCGAGCGTATGGCACGGCCGCGCCGGCGCCCACCATTGACCAATAGCGCGCTCTTTTCCCGCGATCTGCACACCTGCCTGTATTGTGGCAACGGATTTCCCAAGCGGGAGCTGACCCGCGACCATGTGCAGCCGGTATCCCGCGGCGGCCGTGATGTCTGGGAGAACGTGGTGACAGCCTGCCGGCGCTGCAACCAGCACAAGGGCAACCGGCTGCTGCAGGAGATCGATCTGGAATTGCTGGCACTGCCCTTCTGCCCCAATGCCGCAGAATACCTGGCGCTGATCAACAACGAGCGGATACGCGGCGACCAGATGGAGTTTTTACGCGGGCAGTTTTCCCGCCGGCGCCAGGAGGGGTGGTTGCAGGCGGGCTGATCGATATTCAGTGATCGGTGATCACTGTGATCTCACTGCTTTGCGGATCAAACTGCTCAGGTAGTGGGAAAAGTCGTGGCCGGTGTTCTCCATCATTTTGGGGAACATGGAAATGGACGTCATGCCGGGAAAGGTGTTGACCTCGTTGAGATAGATATCGCCTTCCTCGGTGAGAAAGAAATCGATGCGTGACAGGTCCTTCAACTGCAGGCCGATAAAAGCGCGGCGGGAGGCCTCCCTGATCCAGCCCAGCTGCGCGTCGCTCAACCCCTGTGCCTCCACATGGGTGACCGCGCGGCTGGCGTCGTTGTATTTCTCCTCATAGCTGTAGAAGGCGTCCTCCGGCGGGCACACTTCCCCCGGCGGGGTGATCACCAGTTCGCCGTCGTAGGGGTAGACCGCGACTTCGAGTTCGCGCACGCGCAGGCATTTCTCCACCAGCACATAGGGGGAGTAGCGGAAGGCTTCGTCCAGCGCCCGCTCCAGCTCCTCCGTCGAGCTCACCTTGTAGCAGCCCACTGACGATCCCTGATTGGAGGCCTTGACGAACACCTGCCCCCACTCCTGCAGTGCCATGGCGGCCTTGGCGGTCTCCTCCGCCTCACTGCTGCACAGGAACTGGTAGGGCGTGTTGTCTACACCCAGGGCGCTGAGCCAGAGTTTGGTGGTGATCTTGTTGAAGCAGATCTTGCTCGCCTCGGGACCGCAGCCATAGTAGGGAATGCCGAACAGATCCAGTTGGGACTGCAGGTCGCCGGTTTCACCGGGATAGCCGTGGATCGACGGAATCACATAGTGCACCGGTTGGGCTTTGCCGTCTTCCCGGTACAACTGGTGGTCCTGGCGCAGTTGGAAGACTTCACCGCCGCTGCCGGTGAGGCGCCCGTTGGCGTCCATCTCTACACGAGTCAGGGCGATATCCGGCACCTCGGCCAGGCGATGCTGGATAAAGTCTGCGGTGCGCAAGGAGACTTCGTGCTCGCTGCCGCCGCCGCCGCAGATCAGCAGGGTGTTGATGGGGTTTGGGGAATTCATACCTTTCTCGTCTCGTAGGGTGCGCCGCGCACGGTTTTGGCGTGTGCTCTCAACGGTGCGCGCGGCGCATCCCAATGATAAATCAATTTCTTCTCAGGGGGCCGCAAGCACGCGCTCGCACTGCTGAGGCATGGGCGGTTTTTCCGGTTCTTTTCGCGGCTCTTTCGGCGGCGGCGCCTCGCCCCGCAGCAGTGCGTAGAACTCGTCGCTGAACCACCAGTCCAGGTCGTCGCCACAGGGATCGCCCCGCACCGGCCGCTGGGGTTTGCAGTATTCATCGCCCTCGGGGCAGGTCAGACGCACATGGAAATGATAGTTGTGTTCCCACCAGGGTCGCACCTTGCGCAGCCACTCGTTGTCATCGCCGGCGATGCTGCACAGCTTTCGCTTGATGGTGGGATGAACGAAGATGCGCTCCACCCGCGCGTCTTCCGAAGCCAGGCGCAGTATTTGCGGAACCCTGTCGTCCCAGTTCTTTTCGATCAGCCGGTGATTGCGGGCATCCGCGAGCGGCTTGGCGGAGATGTTGTCGCGCTCCCAGGGGCTCAGCGGGCGCTCGGCGGCGCGCCAGTCCTGGGAGTACCAGATGTCGATATCCAGCCCCATCTGGTGGCTGCGGTGGCCGGAACTGAAGGGCCCGCCGCGGGCCATGGACATATCGCCGATCTGCAGGCGGCCCAAGCCGTTGTTCGCAACCCGGGCGGAAAAATCCTTGAGGAACTGGATGGTGGCCGGGTGGCCGTAGTGCCGGTCGCGGCCTGTGCGCACCAGTTGGAAGCCCTTGCCGCGCAGGGGCATCTGTTCGGCGCCGCTCAGGCAGCCGTTGGTGTAGGTGCCGATGCTGGCGGAGGCCTGGGAGGAGGGGCGCGAGACCCTTTCCCAGGGGTTGGCGGTGGCGCTGGAAGCCAGCGCGGCGGTCAACAGGATAGCAGTGAGGGATCGATACATTGGTACTCAAACTACAACTTCGTAGGATGCGCTGTGCGCACCGTTCGGGTTTGGCGGTGCATGCGGCGCACCTCGTGTCTCTTTCGAGTCCCGATAATTATAGGGGGTTCCCTTTCTCTGTCGGTGAACCGGGTATCTCCGTGCAGGCGGCCATCTCTGCGTTGATGCCGATGGAGATGCGCAGGTACTCCGATGCGCCGTTTGTTGAAGTGGTGCAGGATATCGCGCCGGTGCAGTTCCGCCTAGAGCTGCGGCCCCATCGTGACTGTGAAAAGCGTGATAGAGTGAAAAGACTGTTCACTGAAAGTGAAGGCTTGGTCATGTCGCGTCTACCCCCGATCATTCCGGCTGTTCTCATCTCATGCTGGGCGGCAACCGCCGCCTTCGCCCAGCCCGTTCACACCGATCCACGCTATTACCGGGTTACCGGAGTGGCGGCGGACGACGCTCTCAATATCAGGTCGGCGCCGACCGCAAGCGCGGAGATCGTTGGCAAGTTCGAACCGGGCGCGCAGCCCGTGGAGGTTCTCGACATCGACAAGGGCTGGGCCCGGGTGATCATCGGCGAGGGCATGGGTTGGGCCTCTGCCGATTATCTCGAACCCATTCAGATGTCGCCGATTGGTGACTCGGCGCTCCCTGCGGGGCTCTTGTGCGCTGGCACGGAGCCGTTCTGGAGTCTCCGTATTGACCGGAAATCGGTCACCTACAGTGCCGCCGGCGCTGAGGAGCGTGTCATGAGCCTCGTTAAAGCGGACGGCTTCGCCGGTGTTGGACCGGGTACGAACTTTGTCATCGCCTCGGGGGAGGGTAGCAGTATCACCGCCGTGGTTTCCAACCAGCGCTGTTCGGACGGGATGAGCGATCGCGACTATCCGCGTCGGATCGATGTGGTGCTTTCCGGTGCCGACGGTGTGACCGGGCTGACAGGGTGTTGTCGTGTGCCGGTGAATTAGAGGTATTGGAAAATAAGCCCTCCCTTTTTTCAAGTAGAACGGCCTTTCAAGTAGAACGGGCCGTTTGCCCCGAACTCCCCCCTGCCACCTGAAACCTACCCGCTTCCCCCGCGCCAGTTGAAATAGTCGCCATCCGCCAATTCACGGACGGATTTTGCAGGGCGCTCTTCTTCCGTAAAGGTGGCAGGCAAAGACACAGCGGATCACTAATAGTGCAAAAAATCGTCGGCAGTCCACTCTGGGCGGGAATAAAGTATTCAAAATGTGAATAAATTATGCTTTTTGGTGTTGTTGTTATGGATAAATTATTCTACGGTGTCATTGCAAATGGCTGACTGCGTCAAGAAGTAAGGTGGTAGACAGAAAGGGATGCAGATCCGCCACAACTTCGCCGGGAGAGCAAAATTGCTGCATCGCGCCGCGCAGGTGCCGGTTGAGCAATTGTAATGCGCTCGGCCGGCGTGCAATCCGCAGGTGCCTGTGCGGCACATCTCCAAAAAATAAGGAAGAGGAGAACACCATGTTACGAACCACCATGCTGGGAGCGTTGGCGACCTTTGTTTTGATGTCATTGCCGGCTGCCGCCGCAACCCACAAGAGCCCATTCAATTGCAACAAGACCTTCAACGCCAACAACTGGATTGGCAATCCCGACCACAATCCGAAGGGTTCGATCGACTGGCAGAACTACGGCGGCGATGCGATCAACGGTGAGCCCGTGCGGGCCACGGCGGGCGGCACCGCCTACTTCTACAACGCGGGCAGCACCAGCTATGGCCGCTGGGTCGAGATCCGGCACGACGACGGCACCCGCACACGGTACGCGCACCTGTCGACACAGGTGCGCAGCCCCGGCCAATCGATGCCAGTCAGCCGCGGCACCCAGATCGGCACGGTTGGCTCGACCGGCGGCAGCAGAGCGCCGCACCTGCACTATGAGCAGAGGTTCTCCAACGGCGCGGTGGACACTTCGCCGACCGTCGAGGGCGTTACCGTTTCTCGGGGCCAGAAGAAGGCCATCACCAGCTCGAACAACTGCGGGAGCGGAGCCAACCCCTACACGCCGGACGAGGTGTGCGGGAACGGCTTCAGCGTGATCGACTCCCACGGACTCACCGGCGGGAGGGTCTACCTGCTGTGGAACGGAAGCAGCGGACAGAATTGCGTGGTGACGATAAAGTCCTCCAAGGTCGGCTCACCGTCATCGGTGTCAGCGTCCCTGCAAGTCGAGGGCAGCACCAAGGCGACCGATTCCGGCAGTTTTAGCTATTACGCCGGACCCGTCAAAAAGTCGGCGTCAAACCAATGCGTGAAATGGGGCGGCTCGGTCGGGAGCAGTTCCTGGGAGAGCGCCTTCGGGCATTGCGGCAGTTAGGCCTGCAGCGCAGAGAAACAGGCGGGGCATCGTCCCCGCCGCATCCTTGCAGAACTCGGCACCTCGCGCAGTCAATTGTTCAGTCTGGGCGCAGGTGAATCGCAGGTCACCGTGCACATAACTAGCGGACAAGTCTATATGAAACCTATTAAATTTTTATTTCCAGGTATCTGTGCATTGCTGTTATTTTCAGTAAGCGCGATTAACGCACACGCCGCTGAAGACTTTTCTATCGTGCTGCTTCCGGATACGCAAAACTATGCGGAAAAACCCTCCTACGGCGTTTACCGGCATCAAACCCAATGGATCGTTAATCAAAAGCAGGCACGCAATATCCAGTTCGTCGCGCACCTGGGCGACATCACCCAACACGATGTCGTGGAACAGTGGCAGGTTGCGGATCAGGCACACGCCCTCCTGGATAACGCCCAGATACCGTTCAGTATGACCCCGGGCAATCACGATTTCTATCCGAGCAAGGCAATACACGCAAGACAATCCATGTTCGTGAATTACTTTGGCCCACAGCGATATGCCGGCAAGTCCTGGTATGGGGGTGCATTTAATTCCACCAACGAAAACAACTATATGTATTTCAGTGCCAAAGGAATGGATTTCCTGGTGGTCAGCCTGGAATTTGCGCCGCGTAAGGATGTGGTAACCTGGGCAAACAAGGTCATTCAACAGCACCCCAATCACCGCGTTATTGTGGCCACACATTGCTATCAAAATTCCTATGGCGATCACACAACGGGTTGGGCTGATCACTACAATGTGGAAGGCCGGGAAGGGATCGACCTATGGGAAGAGCTCTTGCAGCGTCACAGTAATATTTTCTTAATGGTCAGCGGTCATATTCAAGGCACATCTTACAACAAGAGGGTCGGTCAGAACGGCAATGTGGTTCATGAGATATTAACTGACTTTCAATCTGAGCCTGTACTTGGCAATGGGACCGCCCTCGGCAATGGCTGGTTGCGGGTGCTCACGTTCAAACCTGATGAAAATAAAATTAGCGTAGAAACGCTGAGCGTGGAAGCTGGTAATACCAGTATATTCTCCGGGGGAAGGCCGCAGTTTTACCTGAATTACAATAGAATTTCCAACCCCACTGCCGACAGACACAATCAAATGAATTTTGATCTGTCGTATGATATGCAAAGTATTCCCGGCTATTCCTATAGCATAGGCGATCCGCAATACAAAGATCGCAAAACCCACACCAGTCTTCAGGGGAACCATGTCCGCCCGCAAATAGTCTCACTGGAGAATGGAAATTCAATTGTGGTGTGGCAGGACGATCGCGACAACAACGGTTATTATCAGATCCATGCGCGCGCCTTCGACAGTGACGGCAATGCTCTGTTCAATGACATTACCGTCAACTCTGCTGCCGGCGGACAACAACTCAGCCCTTCGGTGGCCTCGGATGAGAGCGGTAATTTTGTTGTTGTCTGGGAAGATGACCAGGACAATAACGGAAATTATCAAATATATGTGCGTGGCTTCCATGCAAATGGAAGTGAACGGTTTTCCGACATGGCGGTAAGCGGTATATCCGCGGGGCAACAACGCGCGCCGGCGGTGGCCATGGATGCAAGTGGTAATTTCGTTGTTGCGTGGCAGGACGACAGGGACGGCAATGGTTATTTCCAAATCAAGGCGAAAGGTTTTAGTCCTGAAGGCGGTCAGCGGTTTTCAGACCGCACGGTGAACTCGGTAGCTGCCGGTCAACAGTATAACCCTGCTGTTGCCATGGGGGAGGATGGAGAATTTGTGGTTGTTTGGGAAGACGACCAGGAAAATGATGATAACTTCACTATCCTCGGCCGTGGTTTCAATCCGTCGGGCACCGAACGTATCAGCGATTTTAGCGTTAACAGCGTTACCACTGGTGATCAAAGCGCGCCCGATATAGCCATGGACTCTTTCGGACGCTTTATCGTGGTCTGGGAAGATGACAAGGATGGCAACGGCTATTACCAGATATACGCCCGGGCCTTTAATGCCGACGGCAGAGAGCGGCTTCACGACTTCACGGTCAATTCCACCGCCGACGGCCAACAGCGGGCCCCGGGTGTAGGCGTGGATGCCGTGGGTAATTTTGTCATTGCGTTTGAGGATGATAATGACGAAAACGATTACAACCAGATTTACGCACGCTCGTTCAACAGCAGCGGTTCCCAGCACAAAGCTGACTTTACCGTTAATAGTGACGGTACCGGACATCAATATCGGCCCGCAGTAGATCTTAAGGGTTCCAATATAACGGTAACCTGGGAGGATGATATGGACGGTGACGGCGGATACGCCGTACTGATGAGAAATTTTCCGTGGCAAGAAGGCGGGATGGCAAAAGTCGCCACGGACAGCGAACCGTTAAGCAACTACACCGTTTCAGATCAGCAAGACGTGCTAACCGGAAAGGAATTGATACCGGTGTACCCTGCTTCCCCGGGAGGAGATTATAAAAATCCAAGCTGGCAGTAAATATCGGGAGTAAAAGGGGGCGAGAGCCTCCTTTTTATCCGCTCGTGTTGGCAATCGTTCCCGATACCTGTCTCGTCAACCCAATAAATCCCGGCATTTTCCTGCTTTGCCCGAGCTTTGATTTTCCGAGGACATTCCCCTGTCTCGGCGCCTTGCCGCAATTCCGCGATGCAGCCGTGCGTCTGGTTGAAATAGCCGCCATCCGCCCCAGCGCAACGAATAAAATATTCAAAATGTGAATAAATTATGCCGTTTTGGCATTGTTATTATTTATAAATTATTCTACGGTGTGCTTGCTGATGGCGGGCTGCGTCAAGAAGTAAGGCGGTAAACAGGAGAATGCAGATCCGTCACAACTTCGCTGGGAGAGTAAAACTGCTGTGTCACGCCGTACGCGCCAATATGCAGGCGCCGGTCAAGCAGTTGCAACGCGCTCGGCCGGCGTGCAATCCGTGCCAATACGGCACGTCTCCAAAAATAAGGAAAAGGAGAACACCATGTTACGAAACACTATGCTGGGAGCGCTGGCGGCCGGTTTGATGTCATTGACGGCTGCTGCATCGGCGCAGGAGATGAATCGCGAATTGGCCGAGATGGCGGCGCTCGAGGAACAGCAACTCGTCGAAGCGCGCGCCGCTTATCCCCAGTATTTTGCTGAAGCCTACGCGCGGTACCCGGAAATTCCACGCGGCATACTGGAAGCAATTGCCTGGTCCAAAAGCCGATGGCAGCACCTGGCGCCGGCGGAGAAACAGGAGCCGCATCACCGTATGCCATCGGCCTACGGCGTGATGGGTTTGTATGGCGGCGATGGCTTTGTCGATCAGGTCGGCGAGGCCGCGCGCCTGCTCCTGGTCGATCGGGCCGCGATCATCGCCGACCCGCGTATGAACATTCTCGCCGCCGCGGCGCTGTTGGCCGATGAAATTTACTGGCAAGCCGCGGTGATCAAAACCCCGGAAGACATGGCGCCGATATTGGCACGTTTTGCCGGTTTTCCATCCGAGAAAGAAAAGTCTGCAGTTGATGACTTCGCCCGCGACAGCTTCGCTTTTGATGTGCTGCAGTCGTTGGACCGCGGCGTCAAGAACAAAGGCGCCGTGGTGCCGAAAATTCCGGTGGCCTGGAAACAGGCGTTTGACACCAGCACGCTGGTAAGCATGCGAGCGCCATTCGTGCGCCTGGATGTGAGCCGCGACCATATTGAGGCCAGCGGTGCCACCATTGACCCGACAACCGGTATCGTGAAGCGCGACGCCGAGACCGAGTTGGCGGTACAAAGCACCGATTACGGCCCGGCAATCTGGAACCCGGCTCATTCATCCAACTATACCGCCCGGCGCGACAGTGCGGTCAGCGGGGTGGCCATTCATACCACCGACGGCAATTACGCCGGCGCTATTTCCTGGTTCAAGAACCCTGTGGCCGGAGTCAGCGCGCATTACGTCATCCGTTCGTCCGACGGCCAGGTGACTCAAATGGTGCGCGAGGCACACCGCGCCTGGCACGTCCTCGGCGGCCACAATGACTACACCATAGGTATCGAGCATGAAGCCTTTGCGGACAATAGTGCCTGGTATACCAGCGCCATGTACCGTTCGTCGGCCGCGCTGGTGCGAAACCTGTGTAGCAAGTACAGCGGTATCAGTTGTTCGTCGGCCTACGACGGCCCGTCGCATAGAGGTGTTGTGGTGCTACCCACCAGTATTCGCATCAAGGGCCACCAGCACTACAGTGGTAATGATCATGTCGACCCCGGCATTTACTGGAACTGGTCTAGTTACCACAGCCTGCTCAATGGCGGTGACGGTGGCGGCGATGATGGTGGCGCTAGCAATCCCTACACACCGGACGATGCGTGCGGGAGCGGCTTTAGCGTGATCAACTCGCACACGCTCAGCGGCGGAACAATCTACCTGCTGTGGAACGGAGACAGCGGCCAGAACTGCGTGGTGACAATGAAGACCTCCAATATCGGCTCACCGTCGCCGGTGTCGGCGTCCCTGCAAGTCGAGGGCGACACCAAGACGACCGACTCCGGCAATTTCAGCTATTACGCCGGACCGATCAAGCAGTCCGCGTCGAACGACTGTGTGAAATGGGGCGGCTCGGTCGGAAGCAGTTCCTGGGAGAGTCCGTTCGAACATTGTGGCAGTTAGCCGTAGGGGATTTGAAGAGATCTTGTAGGAGTGGGCCATGCCCGCGATCAGTGTCTGAAAAAAACGGAAACCCTGATCGCGGGCATGGCCCGCTCCTACAGCGCATCATCATTCCGGGTCCCGATAAACAGGGCCCCGGCTTACCCAGTCCGTGAGCCTATTATCTCCGCACAGGCGGCCAGCAGCGCATCCATCTCCCCATCGGTGCCGATGGAGATGCGCAGGTACTCACTGATGCGCGGCTTGTTGAAATAGCGCACCAGGATATCCCGCCGGCGCAGTTCGCGGTACAGGTCTTCCGCGCCGATGCCCCGCGGCCGCGCAAGGATGAAATTGGCTTTGGACGGCACTACCTCAAACTCCAGCCCGGTCAGTGCTGCGACCACCCGTTCGCGGGTGGCGATCACCCGGGCACTGCTGTCGGCCAGCCAGGCGCTGTCCTGCACCGCCGCGAGTGCCACGCGCTGGGCGACGCTGTCGATGGGGTAGGAGTTGAAGGAGTTCTTGGTGCGCTCCAGTCCCTCGATCAGGTGCCGCTGTCCCAGGGCATAACCCAGGCGCAGTCCGGCCAGGGCATGGGATTTGGACAGGGTGCGGATAACCAGCAGGTTTGGGTGATCGCCGATCAGGCGCACCGCGCTCTCGCCGCCGAAGTCGATATAGGCTTCGTCGATGGCCACCACTCGCTGGGACTGCAGCCGCAGCAACCTTTCGATCTCCTCCAGCGACAGGTAGCGACCAGTGGGGGCGTTGGGGTTGGGCAGGATTACGCCGGCGGCGGGGCCGGCGTAGTCTTCCACCGCCAGGCTGAAGTCGTCCCGCAGCGGCGGCGTGCGGTAGTCGATGCCGTAGAGCTGGCAGTAGACCGGGTAGAAGCTGTAGGTGATGTCCGGGAACAGCAGTGGTTCCGGACGGCGAAAGAAGCTGTAGAAGCTGTGCGCCAGCACTTCATCGGAACCGTTGCCGACAAACACCTGGCCGCTGTCGAGGCCGTACTGCCCGGCGATGGCAGTGCACAGCTCGGTGGATTCCGGGTCCGGGTAGCGACGCAGGGCTTCCGCCAACTGTTCGTCCGCCAGCGCCTCCAGCGCGCGGGGCGAGGGCGGGTAGGGGTTCTCGTTGGTGTTCAGCTTGATCAGCCGGCCGCGGGGCTGTTCCCCGGGGACATAGGGTTCCAGTTGTGCCAGCTCGGGGCTCCAGAAGGGATTGCTCAAGACTCTGTCTCCGTCTCCTGCCCGGTGGGAGTTTGCTGTTTCGGCGCGTCCTTCACCTC
The DNA here is from genome assembly GCF_030997045.1 of Microbulbifer sp. TB1203. Classification (NCBI taxonomy): domain Bacteria; kingdom Pseudomonadati; phylum Pseudomonadota; class Gammaproteobacteria; order Cellvibrionales; family Microbulbiferaceae; genus Microbulbifer; species Microbulbifer sp. TB1203. Next base: position 4,971,377 of record NZ_CP116899.1, read on the forward strand.
ATCCTCAGCCTCGTCCTCATCGCGGGCTTTTTTATCCAGGGGAATATCGAACAGTGCCGGCGAACCGGCGATAAACTGCTGCATGGGCACCGGCTCGCGCCACAACATGTCTTCGTACTTGATCTCGGTGGAGATCTCCGGCAGCGCGTTGAAATCGCGCATCCCGCCGATATCCTCGGCCATTCCCAGGCCGAGAAAGCTCCAGGGCAGCAGCAGTGCCACGCCCCAGCGCCAGCGCGGGGACAGGTTCATGGCCAGGAAGCAGGCGCACCAGAGCATGGCGGGCAGCAGCAGTGCCAGTACCAATAGGTCGAGCACGCCCTTCCAATTGCCGAGGGCATAGTTGAAATCCAGCAGGCCGCCGAACCACTCCCAGGTCGCATACAGCAGGGCTCCTAGGGCGGCGATCGACAGGTGGGTAAAGAATCGCGTCTCGTGGCGCACCACCCGGCCGATAAAGGCCCAGGCCGCCGCATAAACCAGCAGGCCCACCACACTGCCCGCCACCAGGTTCGCCGCCAGAGTCCACTCGTAACTGCGCGCATAGCCCAGGTAGCTGATCGCCAGGGTGGACAGGCCCACGGTGAACAGCAGTGCGAAGGCCGCCGCCGGGTGCGAGAGCCGCTCGAACAGTCTCTCCAGCGAGTGCAGCGGCAGCGCCGGCGCCACCCTTGCCTCGCTGTCGGTAAAGCGCAGATGGGTCTTGCCCAGTTGTATCTCGTCGCCGGATTCGATAGCGCGCTCGCTGAAGGCACCCGCCTTGACCGATTTGTCGCGGTTGTTGCCGAGCAGTTGGCTGCCGTTCGCGCTGTGCAGGTCCCGCAGGGTGTAGCCACCGTCTTCGTCGCGCACCACCTCCGCGTGGCGGGGGTCGGCGTGGGGGTCGTCGAGGATGACATCGTTATGGTAGGCACGCCCCAGGGTGAAACGCTCGCCGTCCATGCGATAGCGGGCCTGTACCCGCTGGGAACGGTTGAGTTCTTCGATAATCAGTGCCATTGGATCTCGCTCGTGAACTTCTCGGAAAAGGCGGTCGCCGACGTCTCGGTAAATCCGGACAGAGTGAAGTGGCTGACCAGGGCGCGGTCCTTCTGGTCCACGGTAAGGCTCAGGAAGAAAACATCGTACAGGTCCGGGAACTGCTGGTAGCGGCGCACGCAGTAGCTGGTGCGGGCCCGCACCGGCTGCCGGTCGTTATCGGCCTTGGATTTCCCAACTTTGCGCTCCTGGGAGGTAAAGCCCTGGCGGCAGCGGAAGTTGGTGACGTCGTCCTCGCCGGCCATATTGCCGGGGTAAAAGCTGCTCATCTGGCTTTCGTATTCGCTGTAGAAACGCGAGGGCAGCAGGTCGTCCGCCTCCAGCCAGAAAAACTCGTACTCCACCCGGCCGGTGTTGAAATTCTCCGACAGGTAGATCACGTCCTGGCCGGTGCAACCCTTGTCGATGCGCTTGACCGGGTTGTCCTCGTCCTCCTCGGAGTTGCCCCAGCACTGGATGGAGGGGAGTATCTCCCCCACCACCATGGCATCCCCCAGGGGGCGCAGTTTCCACTCCGCTTCCAGTACGGAGTCGATGATTTTCTGCTGGTTGTCGAGCAACTGCCGGTGGGTAGCGGCCTGCAGGTCCACCGGGCGGCCGTCCTGCCGCTGGTAGTGCTCCCGCAGCGCGATCAGCTTATCCACCGGCACCAGGAAGCTGATCTGGTTGCCGGCGGTGGCCACATTGATCCCCACCACCTCACCTTTGGCATCGATCACCGGCCCGCCGCTCATGCCGGGATTGATCGAGCCGGAAAAGTGAATACGGTCGTAGAAACTGCCGGCGGCAATGCCGTTGTAGGTACCCGGCACCAGGGTCATGCCCAGATCCAGGGGATTGCCCAGGGAGATGATGGTGGTTCCGTGACTGGGGGCGTGCCGGGACAGATTGATATGTTCCGGCCCGGGCTTGTCCTGGCGCAGCAGTGCCAGGTCGTTGACCACATCGATATCCAGCAGCTCCAGCTCGCCCCGGTTGCCGTCCACCGACAGGTACTGCAGGCGATATTTCTCCGGCTTGCGCACCGCCTCCGCCACCACATGGTAATTGGTCGCGACCAGGCCGTCGGCGGAGATCTGGAAGCCGGAACCGATGGCCGCCTTGGAGTTGGAGGACTTTTCGATCAGGCGGATCTGGTAGAGGCTCTCGCGATAGTCGCTGTAGAGCTTTTCGTAACTTTGCGCCGAGGCGAAACCGGTAAAACAGCAGAACAACAGGGTAAGCAGGCGCATGCGCAGGGGCTGTCTCTTTTTTGATTAATTTATGGGCAGAAAGGTGGGATGGTAAGTGGTCGGCGGCCAATGATCAATGACCCTGTAGGAGCGGCCCATGGCCGCGATCGATCTCACTTCGTAGTGCAATCAGATCGCGGCCATGGGCCGCTCCTACAGGGGGAGAGCTGTCGCGGCTTTCCTACAGATAATCCGCAATCCGCGGAAACTCCTCCGCCACCTTGCGATGGCAGTCCAGGTAGAAGCGCGCAAACATCCCGTCCGCTTCGTCCGGCGACATAAAACCCTCGCTGAATCCCGGGCGCACCGGGTCCAGGTGCAGCTTCGCGCAGGAGATGAACTGTGCCGCCAACTGGGCCATATTCTCGTCGCCCACGGAAATGCGGATGGTGGTGGGATGGATATCCGCCGCGCGCAGGGCTTGCGGAGACAGCTCCGAGTGGGAGGTGAACGCCGGGCAGAGGACCATGGTATTGGTCTGGCCCAGGCTCACCATCTGCCCGAAAGCTGGCTCCAACGCGTCGAAGAAGCGCTTGAAGGCCTCGTCGGGAAGCCCGGCCGCCTCCATATCGATACTGAACAGCGGCGTGGGCAGACCGTAGCGCAGCAGCCGCCGGCGCAGGTCGCTGTTGTCGTGTTCCTCCAGCGCGTGGCTGTTGACGCGGATCTCCGGATGACTGGCGAAGAAGTGGCTGAGGCAGAGGGTGTTGATGCACTTCTTCAGCATGCGCATCTCCAGGGTGCGCATGCCGTTGTGCACCTCCCAGGCCTTGTCCGCGTCCAGGAAGGCGCCCTTGATGTAGTAGACGTCCCAGAACAGGCAGCGGTCCCAGCTCACGCCCTTGGCGCTGTCGCCCTTGGGGATAAACATGCGGTGATTCTCGCCGATCACCACCCCGGCGGTGGTGCCGCCGGTGCCGCCGATATCCTTGGTGTAGGAGTGCACCACGAAGTCCGGCCGCTCCGCCTTGTCTTTGCGGCGCAGCGGCCGGTACAGGAAAGGCGTGGCGAGGGTGGAATCAAGGCTCACCAGGATATCGTGCCGGTGCGCGGCGGCACAGATGCCCGGCACGTCCAGCATGGTGCCGTGGGGATTGCAGGGGGATTCCAGGTAGGCATGCACCCGCGCGCCGCCGCTGATCTTCTCGGCGTGGGACTTCAACGTATGCTGCAGCAACCGTTCGAACTCCCCCGCGCCGGTGCCGTCGAACCACACCAGCTCAATGGCCATTTTGTCCCGGCGCCCGTAGTGATCCACCAGCAACTGGTGCACGCCGCCGTAGATATGCCGCGAGACGATCAGGATATCGCCGTGGGAGAGCTGGTTGGTCAGCAGTGCGTCGATCGCCGCCATGCCGGAGTTGAAATTCCACGCCAGGTAGTCCGCCGACTCGGGCCCACACTCCAGGTCGACAATGGCGTTGGCCAGGGAGATGGAGGTGGGGTTGAGCAGGCGCGAGTAGATATCGTGGCTGGGCTCGCGGCCGCGGAAGGCGTCGTCCACCCACTCGGTGCAGGCGTAGATATAGGTGGCGGTGCGCGCGATCACGGGAGTGGCGGAGAAGATCGCCGGGATGTTGTCGAACAGCGGGTAGCCGCCGCGGGTGGCGACATTGAAATCGCCGCTCCCCTGCAGGCTCTGGAAACTGGCGCGCAGGGGGTTTTGCAGGGTGTCCAGCAGCTTGGCCAACTGGAAGCTCATAAAGCGTTTGGCGTTGAACCAGGCGACTTTGTCGGAGCGGTCCAGTTTCTGCAGTGTGGTCGCGCTCTGGGCCCACAACTCGCTCAGGTTGCCCTGGGCGCGGTAGAGCAGTTCTGCGGTGTCAAGCAGCAGACGGCCGTGCTCCGAGCCCGGGTCAATGGAAAAATGCTGCAGCTGCTCGCGGGCCAGCTCCGCGGTGGTCGTCGCATTACTGCTGTTGCGCCGGGGGGAGAGAACTTTTGCATCTTGCAGATTACTATCCATATTTGTCCTCAAAAATGGTTGTTTATTGTTATAGTTTTAACTGTAACAGTTGAAACCTTTTTGTGCACCCCTCCTCCGGCTGCGCAATTGACCGCAGCTAATTACTGGCTTGATCAAAAATCAACCAAACCTGTAATGGCGTGTAATGGCGTGTGATCGACCTGTTATCGGTTTATCCGTAGAGTAGTCGCCAGTGTTGAGGAGCGGCGGTTTACCCGGTGGTTATAGGGGGAATCGGTCTAAGGAAAGACACTCTTTAACACCGGATCCGAAGGACCGGACGCCGTGCCGAGGGAGGCACGGCTCGGTAGGAAGCCATTCAGCGCTAGCTGGATTGCCAGGTCGGGCTGGGTATACACAGAGCCTACGTCTGCCCAGTGTGAGGAAGGGCCTGGCCGGGGCACGGATGCTCCATTTTCGCTCTTGATAGTGTTGTTGTAACCGTCTGATGGTTGGGACCATCATTTGTTGCCGGCAGTGGGTTTTCGCTGCCGGCATTTTTCATTCGGGCCATCCCTGGCCCTCACCTTTCGGGCAGCCTTCGGCTGTGCAAAACGGCTGTCCTGCCGTTTTGTCATTCGGGCCATCCCTGGCCCTCACCCTCCGGGCAGCCTTCGGCTGTGCAAAACGGCGTCCTGCCGTTTTGTCATTCGGGCCGCCATTCCTGGTTCGGAACGCCGAACCGCTCACCCTGCGGGCAGCCTTCGGCTGTGCAAAACGGCTGTCCCGCCGTTTTGTCATTCGAGCCGCCATTCCTGGCTCGGAACGCCGAACCGCTCACCCTACAGGCAGCCTCCGGCTGTGCAAAACGGCTGGTCCGGCCGCTCCAGGTATTGGGGCGCCTGCGGCCCTGCCGTTTTGTCGTTGTGGGGTGGGAGTTGAATGGCGCTAAGTTAAGGGCGGTCAGGGCAATTTTTGTAGGATGGGCAAAGCGCAGCGTGCCCATCAAGGGCCGGAAGATGGGCACGCTGCGCTTTGCCCATCCTACAAGGAGAAGCGGCTTATTCGTCAAGCAGAGTCCTCCTGTAGGAGCCTGCTGTGACCGCCAAGGATGGCGGGGTGCCGCCCAGCGGTCTGCCAGGCGAATTGAGAACCCTGAGTTACTCCTTCTATCTCGTCCCAAACACCTGCCCGATCAGCACGCTGCCCCGGGCAACGGGGTCTCTCCGGATCAATGCCTCCTCTTCGCCAATACGGCTGAAAAGCGTCGCCATACTGCTGTCGATCACATGGCGTTCCAGATCCATACCGGGCTTGTTGGCGATGGGCAATTTATCGTAGACCGCAAGCATACTCTTGTACTGGTCATAGAAACCGGTCTTGCGCAGGTTGCTTTCCACGATCGGCTGATAGCGCCGGCGCAGCGCGCTTTCGGTCTGTACCCGGAAGTAGTTTGTGGCGGCGGTGTCACCGCCCCGGATAATGCCCAGGGCATCATTGACCGTCATATTGGTAATCGCCTGTTTGAACACCGGTGCGGCTTCGGCCACCGCCTGCTCCGCGCCGCGGTTCATGGCGGTTTCCAGTTGGTCCACATAGCTGCCAAACCCGAACTGGCGCAGGCTGTTGGCCACGGGCCGGGCGGCTGCCGGGAGCTGCAAGTTGAATGCACCCCTCTGTGACAGCCGGCTGCTGGCGCGGTCGGTACTGGTGTGCAGGGTTTCCTTGATACCGCTGGCGAGCCTGGAATCGGTATCATAGCCCGCGTTCCTGGCCACCTGATTGCCCACATCGATCCAGGGGGACACGGCATCCATATTCTGGCAGCCCGCCAATGCCATTATCCCTGCCACTACCCAATATTGCTTCACGATGATCTCCCTCGTTTCCGGTTCGGTAATGCTACCGTGTGCCGAGTGGTGCGTCAGTGACAGAATTCCCGGTTCAGGGGCAGTTCCTTATCGCTTGTGCCGGCAGTGGCCTGATCACTACCGGCTAGCCAAAGCCGCGTGGGAGTCTGATCGGTGAAGGGGGAAGTCAATATTCGCCCGACAATTTTGTCAGCCCGGTAAATCGCGAAAGGATTTCCTGAAATTCCGCCTCGCTGATATCGACCAGCTCCACCACGCGTCCGTACAGCATGATGGTCGGGACATTTCTCCCCTTTAATTCCTTTTGGGCTTGTTGCAGGCAATATAGTATCGCCCGCTCTTTCCGGGTGAGTCCGTCCCGCACGTCGGGGATGTTGTCGTAATTGACGTGGTCGTTCATAGCCAAAGTCGAGCGGCAATTATTGGGTCGCGTACTGCCCGGCATAAGCCGGGTTCGCAGTCGCGCCTCAGGGATGGGCGATCACCAGCAGGGTGCGCGCGTGTTTTTTAACACAGTCCACCGCCAGACGCAGGTTCTCCGGGTCCAGCGCGGCGAAGCTTTCGTCCAGTACCACCAGCTCCGCGTTTTGTAGCAGCGCGCGGGCGATATACAGACGGCTGCGTTCGCCGTGGGAGAGCTGCCAGCCCATTTCGCCCACGGTCTGCAGCATGCCGGCGGGCATTTTTTGCAGCAGCGGCTCCAGGCCCAGCTCTCGGCAGATGACGTAGGCCCGCTGGACGCTTTCATTGCGCGGCGGCCAGCAATCGCCCATCAGCAGGTTGAACAGAAAGGATTCACCCAGCACGTGGTTTTCGTGGAACTGCGGCGCCGAGGCCACCAGCCTGCGCCACTGGTGCGCGCCCAGGCTGCTTCTGTCGTAACCGTGCAACAGCAGCAGGCCGTCGTCCGGGGTATGCAGGCCGGTGATCAGGTTGGCGAGGGTGGATTTGCCGGAGCCGGAGGTGCCCTGCAGCAATATGCGGTCGCCGGTGGCGACGCTCAGGCCGCAGTCGCGCAGGACCGGCCGTTCCTTGTTCGGGTACTTGAAGCGCAGCCCCCGGGCATACAGCAATGGCTGCCCGCGTTCCGCCGGCGGCCGGCCGGAAGGAATGGGGGATTGCGTTTTCGCGTGTGCCATCTCCAGCGCGAACAGCTCGCGCATGTTGCGCCAGGCGATCGTCGCGTTCAGGGCGTTGGTGAAGCCGTGCATTCCCTTCAGTACCGCGCGGTAGCCGAGCAGAATGCCGCCCAGGCTGGCGGCGAGAGCGCCGCCCTGCGCCCCGCCGGCGAAGGCGGGAATGAGCCCGGCGATACCCAGCACCAGCCAGCTGCGCGGCAGCAGCGCCACCAGCCGGGTCATGGCATCGTCGGACGCTATGGCGCTCTGCAGGTAACCGCCCAGTTCGCGGTCCTCGCCCCGGTGCCAGTCCGACGGCGGCTGCTGGGCGAGGCGGGTGCGGTGGCCCACCATCTTCTCGATCAGGCCGTGGGTCAGGGACAGGCGGCGGTCGGTCCAGCGGCTGCGCAGCAGGAATTGCCGCCGGCACAGCGCGACGGCGAACAGCAAAAACACCGCGAGGGTCGCCAGGTGGAAAGCACCGCCGGCGGCGAGGGCGAGCACCGGTACCATCAGGCCCAGTTCCACCACCGCCAGCAGGATCAGGAAACCCCCGTGCAGCGCGTCGGATTCGATATTCTCCGCGTCGAACACCCGGCTCAGCATTTGCCCCGAGCCCATATGGCGGATTTTCCCCGGTGCCATGCGCAGGGCGGCGGCGAGCAGCCGCTTTTTGATCAAGGTGCCGGTCTCCACGGAGACGATGCCCTGCAGGCGGGTGGTGAGCAGGGCGAAGGGAATCTGGGTGAACAGCAACAGCACCCAGGCGGCAAACCAGCCCGGGTCCGCCCTGCCTGCCAGCACCGCGACGCCGATCAGCCACCAGCCCAGCAGGAACAGCAGGTACTGGCAGGCATGGGAGGCGATCAGTCCGGCCAGTTTCCAGTGCAGCCCCTTTTGGCGCATCTGTCGCCAGAGGGGTAAACCGGGGGGCTGGCGCAACAGCCAGCAGGCACCGATGGATTCGTGGGCCAGGCTCTCGTCGAGCAGCGCCCGCGCGGCCCCGGCGCGGCGTCCCTCGGCGATGCCGGCGTTCTCCAGCAGTTGCCGGATGCGTTGGCGCTGGGGCTTCTCCAGATCGCCGGTCAGTTGCGCAATCACGTCGCGGGTGCAAGCCCGGCGGGTTTCCAGTTGCGGGGTGAGCAGCCGCAGCCGTCGGCGCCCGCCGTCGCAAAGGGCCAGAAAGCGGTCCTCCCCGGCAAAGCGCAGGCGCACCAGTGCGGGAGCCGCGGAGGTCAGCAGTTGCGACAGCTCGGTGTAGCCGGCGCTGACCGCCTCCACCTCCAGGCCGATGCGCTGCGCGCCCTGCTGGATACGGCCGTCGATATCGGCAGTCGGGGCGCTCCCGCCAGGCTCTTCCGGGGCGGTTTCCCCGCTGTCCAGCCCGGCCCTGTGCGCCAGGGCCTGCAGGGCCGCCTCCAACTGGTCCTCCGGCCAGCACAGTTGCCGCAGGGTATTGCCGGGTTCAGTCGCCATGGTGAATCTCCTCCCGCGGCGCAGCCGGCGCGGGCGCCGTTTCCTCCAGGCGGCCGTTTTCCATGCGCAGCTGCCGCCAGTCTCCGCTCTCCCAGCAACTGCGCCACATCTGCTGTTCCGCGGCCAGCAGGCGGGCGTATCTGGAATCCTCCCGGGCGGCCAGTTCCGCCGGCGGGCCGTCCTCGACGATGCGGCCGTCGGCGACCACCAATACCCGGGAGAAGTGCTGGGTCTCGGCGATATCGTGGGTGATGCAGATCAGGGTGGAGTGTTGCCAGAAGCGGCGCACATTGCCCAGCAGGCGTCGGCGCTGGTGGCGGTCCAGGCCGCGGAAGGGTTCGTCAAGAATGGCGCAGCAGGGGTCTTCCCTACCCAGGGCGCGGCCCAGGCGCACCCGCTGGCCCTCGCCGCCGGAGACCAGCGCGCCGCTTTCGCCCAGGCCGCTTTGCAGTCCCTCGGGGAGATTGGCCACCAGCTCCAGCAGGTCCGCCTGCCGCAACACCGGGTAGAGGGGCGCGGTGCCATCGCCGCCGTAGCGCAGGTTGTCCAGCAGGCTGCGGTTCCACAGTTGCACCGCCGGGTCCACCCAGGCGCAGTGCCGGCGAAACTGCGCCAGCCGTTCGCCCCGCAGCTCCCCGCCGTTCACCAGGACGCGGCCGCCCGCCGTGCGGTGCCAGCCCAGTAGCAGGCCCACCAGGCTGGACTTGCCCGCACCGGACTCGCCGACGACGGCCAGGTGTTCCCCGGGTGCGATATGCAGATCGACATCCTGCAGGATCAGTTGCCCGGCGGCGCGGGCGCTCGCCTTGTGAAAGCGGATTTCCGCGGGTCCATCCCAGCGCTCCTCTTCTGTACCCTCTCCGTCACCCTTGACCGCTTCCGGTTCTTCTTCGCCAGCGGCCTGCAGCGGTTCCAGCGCGCGCAGCAGGGTGTTGCGCTGCCGCGGGTACTCGCGCATCAGCGCCGCCACCTCCTCGCCCAGTGGCGGCAGGGCGAGTATCCAGTAGACGAGCAGCAGCAGATAGGGCCCGGCGCCGCCGGTGGAAACGCAACCCAGCACCAGCACCGCCGAAAGCACGGTGTTCACCAGTAGCTGTACCGCCTGGCCGGAGAGCTGGAAGCGCAGGAAGGAGCGGCCGGCGCGGGCCCACTCGGTGAGCAGTTGTTCGTGCTCGCGCCGCACGGCGGTTTCCGCCCCGTGGGTGCGGATAGGCACCATCCCCTGCAGTGCATCCATATAGAAGCGGCCCAGGGCGCCGGCGTGGGTCTGCACGCGCATGTCCCGGTCCCTGAGCGCGGGTTGGAATACCAGTGGAATCGCCACCTGCACCGCGGTCATCAGCAGCACTAGCGGCGCGGCGAAAGGGGCCAGCCAGATAATGCCGGCGGCGGTGGCGGCCAGGGAGAACGTTTTGTGCAATATGCTCCCGCCGAGCACCGGCAGGTCGCGCAGGGCGAACACCCGGTGGCTGCGCTCGCCGGTATCCGAGACGGGGCGGCTGTGGAAGAAGTGGTCGGGTATCCGCGGCAGCTTTTCCAGCAGGCGCATGCGGAAGCGGCTCTCCAGGTGCCTGCCCAGGACCAGCTGCACCCTGGCCGCGGGATATTGCACCAGCAGCAGGGTGAGGGTGAAGGCCAGTGCCAGGCCGATAGCGGCCAGCCGCTGGGGAGCGGTGGCCAGTTCGCCGTGGATATCGATCAGCCCGCGGAACAGCAGCACTTCCGCCATCAGCCCCAGCACCGAGGCGAGCATGGTCAGCGCCACTACCGCGGGGGCCAGCAGGCCGTCGTCGCGCAGCAGTTGCCAGAGCTGGTGCAGCGGGCGCAGCGGCTTTTCGTCGAGGGCTTTGCGCAAATCCTCGGATTCCGCCTGCGCCCGTTCGCGGCCCAGGTGGCCCTTGACCCGCACCAGCACGGCGCCGCGGAAGGCGAGGGTCGGCTCGCTGTCCTCGTTTTCAGCCGCCTGTTCGCCGGGCGGTGTCTGGGGGCGCACGCACCAGTAGTTTTCCGGCACCAGTTGAACTGCGCGGGTGCTGTCTTCGGCAAACTGCCGCACCAGGCCATCCAGCAGTTGGCCCGCCTCCCGGCCGCGCTTCAGCGCGCCGGAGCCGGTCAGGGAGGCAAGCATGCGCACCGCGGCGTCCAGGAAGGCCAGGGGCTGCCAGTGTTCGTCGGCCAGGGCCCGGCGGCACAGTTCCTGTTCGAGGTCCGGGGGGATTTTGAGCCTGCGCATCCGCTCGCGCAGCGGGGTGACAAATTCCTCGCCGCCGGCCCACTCGCGCCAGTCCGCTGCGGGCACCTCCATGGTGTGGGTGTAGAGTTCGTTCAGGAAGCGGCGGGCGCCGAGCCAGCGCCTGCCGCTGGCCGGGTCCATCACCTGCACCAGGTTGCCGTGGCGGCGCCAGGCCACCACGAAATGGGTGTTGCCGTTGGGTAGGCGCACCACCACCAGGGCGGGCAGGTAGTGGATATCGTCGAGCAGCAGGTGGTCGGCGGGCACCACCAGCTGTTCGGCGTCCAGCCCCAACTGCACGGCGATTTCCTCCAGGGTGTCGATGGAGGTGCCGTCCACATCCGTCTGGCAGGCGTCGCGCAGGCGGCCATAGTGGGCGTTGACGCCGAAGCCCTCCAGCAGGCATTTGAGGGCCGCGGGGCCGCAGTCCATATTGGAAGTCTGGATGACCTCCGGCGCCAGCCGGCGGGGTTTGCTCATCTACAGCGCTCCGGCGGCCGGTGGATTGCCGCCTTCGCCGGCCATCCACTCCCCGGCCCGCTGCAACAGCAATTGGTAAGGGGCCTTGCGGGCGGTGACGATTTCCACCACCGCCGGCAGGTGGTGTTGCACCGGCAGCCCGGGCGGGGCGTCCCCGTCGATCACCAGTTGCACCAGCACGCGGCCGTCCTGCACCGCCGCGGCCACCCGCTCCACCCGCGCGGAGAGTTCGCCGTAGCGGGTCCAGGCGAAACCGTCCAGGCGCACCCGGGCCCGCTGCCCCGGGCGGATATGCCCCAGTGCCGCGGCGGGCTCGAACTGCGCCTGTACACGGATTTCTCCCGGAGCCTGGATACTGGCAACCACTGCGCCGGCCTCGAGCATTTGACCCACGTTAATATCCGCCAGGGAGGCCACCACGCCACCGATGGGCGCGCGGAGGTGGTATTGATCCGCGGTCAGCGTCTGCTGGCGCATCCGGGTGTCCGCCTGCGCCAGTTCCTGTTCCGTGGCCGCCAGGCGCCGGGCCAGTTCCGCCCGGGACTGTCGATGGTCCGCGTCCAGTTGCACCAGCCGCTCCTCCGCCGCTTTCAGCTCCGCCTCTGTTTCCAGGGTATCCGCAGCCATCTGCTGCTGGCTGCGCTTGGCAGTCAGGTAATCGAGCTGTGCCCCTTGCTGTTTGGCCGCCAGGCTCTCGTAGCGGGCGGTGATATTCGCCTGGATTTCCAGGTTGCTCTCCAGCAGCGCATGGCGCTCGCGCAACAGCGCGAGCTGCTCCCGCTGTGCGGCGCTGTCGCGCTGGAAGTTGTTGTCCACCAGTTCCTGTTCGCGCCGAAGGGATTCCAGTTGTTGCTCCAGGCTCTGGGCCACCCGGTTTTCACCGGCGATGCCCAGGTCCAGCGCCGAGGTGTCGAGCTGCAGCAGGGCATCGCCATCGGCCACGGTATCGCCCAGTTGCCGGTGTATCGCGACTACCCGCCCCGATTGCGGAGCGCTGAGCTGGACGGTATTGCCGAACTGCTGCAGCCTGGCTTCGCCGCTGACCTTATAGACGGTGATTCCCGCAGTAAAAAACCACAGTCCCCAGGCTGCGAACAGCAGCAGGCCGATAGCAGCGGCCACCGCCTGTAGACGGGTGCCGTCGGCCTTAAGGGCGCGGGTGGTGTGTAGAAAGGGCGTACTCATCCGGGTACTGCTGGAGTTCCATAGTGAAGCGGCGTTTTTATTCTTCGTCGATTCGCCGGAAGCGCCGGCAAAGGACCGGATTCTAAGTGAGAGGGGGATTTTTTACCAATGCCCGGCGCAATAAAAGCACTGATGGAAGAAACTGTAGGAGCGGCCCATGGCCGCGATCGATGTGTGCTACGTAAGCCAGACCGATCGCGGCCATGGGCCGCTCCTACAAGAAGCAGAAAGCTTCGAGAGTTGCCGTTATGGCTTCGGCGGGAATTGGGAAAGTGGGAATCTACGTCCGGCTTTTATCTGAGATTTGGCTTTCATGGGGTTTTTCCTTTTGTCTGGTTTGCGGTTCGAGAAGTCAATTATTGACGTTCAGTTCCGGTCCGGCTTTTACCTGGGATTTGGTTTTCATGGCGTTTCTCCTTTATCTGGCTGTAACTACTCCCCCATGGCGAACTCGCATTGATTTAAGGAAAGCACCTTGTAGGAGCCTGCTTGCAGGCGAACGGCTACGGAGCTCCGTTCCTATTCGCCTGCAAGCAGGCTCCTACAGGGGGTGAGTAGTTACATCTGGTTTACGGTTTATCGTGGACCTTTAGTTCCGGGCCTGCTTTCACTTGAGACTTGGCTTTCATTCGCACCCCTCCGGTTATTCTTGGTTTGAGGTTTGATAGGTTAACCGTGGATCTGCAGTTCCGGGCCGGCTTTTACCTGGGATTTGGCTTTCATAGCGTTCTCCTTTTATCTGGTTTGTGACTTGAGAGTTAATCGTCTTGGATTTCCAGTTGCGGACCGCCTTTTACCTGAGATTTGGTTTTCACGACACTCCCCCTTTATCTGGTTTGCGGTTGAGATGTCAAAGTTGAATGTCCAGCTCCGGGCCGGCTTTTACCTGAGACTTGGCTTTCATGGCGTCCCTCCTTTTATTGGGTTGGTTTGTGGTTTGGATACACACCCGAGCCGCAAGAACCCCTGAAAAACAGAGTCGCTGGCGTACTCATAGCAAAAGACTAACCGCTTTGGCCTGCTGAGTCACTCCCTGTCGACCGTCAAAAACGGAACTGTGTATCTTTTGGGGCCTGCCAATCATGGGGCGTGCGTTCTTTAATTACTTTGCGGTTATGCGCGGCGTTTCCGAGCCCCGGATGGCGAGGGCCATTGGGGCAGGCTTCGCTGTGCTCATCAAAGGACCGGATTCTAAGTGAGAGGGGGATTTTTTACCATTGCCCGGCGGAATAATAGCACTGATGGACGAATCTGTAGGAGCGGCCCATGGCCGCGATCGGCAGCACTACGGAAGTGAGGTCGATCGCGGCCAGCGGCCGCTCCTACAGAGAGATTAAATGACAGGTTCTGGTTGAAAACTCGCCAAACCTGTAATGACGTGTAATGGCGTGTGATCGACCTGTTATCGGTTTATCCGTAGAGTAGCGCCCAGGGTTGAGGAGCGGCGTTGCCACCCGGTTGTTAAGGGCCGTCTATGGATGGACACTCCTCAGCGCTTTATCCGATGGACCGGATACCGTGCCGAGTGCGGCGCGGCTCGGGCAGGAAGCCGTTCAGCGCCAGCTGAATTGCCAGGCCGGCTGGGTATGCACAGAGCCTACGTCTGCCCAGCTTGGGAACGGGCCTGGCCGCGGGGCACGGATGCTCCCTTCGCTCTTGATAGTGTTGTTGTAACCGTCCGATGGTTGGGACCATCAACTGTGCCGGCAGTAGATTGCTTGCTGCCGGCTTTTTTATTTCCGACTAGCCAAGGGCTTCCTCAACCTTCCTCATCCGATCAGTGCAAGACTCCAGAATAAGTGTCCGACTTTGCACCGACTCTATATCCCACCGAACTCGTCATAAGTCGTGGCATCCACGCCCGAAAGATGGGCACGTCCTGTGCAGGGCTTACGCCAGTTGTTGTCTACTACTTCCCGTCGGGGCCGCAGGGATTCCGGTTGCTGTTTTGGGCTCCGGGCCCTGTAGGAGTGGCCCATGGCCGCGATCGGTGTTCGCTACGTCAGCCAGGCCGATCACAGTCATGCCCGATTTTTACTTGGGCGCTATTTCGGTGGAATGGGAGGAGTAATAGCGGTCGACCTTGTAGGGAAAGAGGCAAATATGCTGGAAAGTCTATGGCGGTGTAAGAATGGAGGCTGTGACCCGGCAACTGCCGGGCTACCTTTCAATAGCCGGTTTGGACGTCAAGTTTTGGGCCGGCTTTTACCTGGGATTTGATTTTCATAACGTCTTTCCTTTTGTCTGGTTTGCGGATCGGAAGGTCATTTTTGTTGGACTTCCAGTTCCGGGCCTGCTTTCACTTGAGAATTGGTTTTCACGGCATCTCTCCTTTTACCCAGTTCGAGATTTGATGAATCAAACGTGGATGTCCAATTCGGGGCCGGCTTTTACTTGGGACTTGATTTTCATGACATTTTTCCTTTTATCTGGTTCACGGTTTATCGTGGATGTCCAGATCCGGGCCGGATTTCACCTGGGATTTAATTTTCATAGTATTTCTCCATTTATCTGAGTTACGGTGTATCGTGGATTCGCAGTTCGGGGCCGGCTGTTACTTGAGATTTTGTTTTCACGACATTTCTCCTTTATCTGATTTGTGGCGTCAGAGATCAATCATCTCGGACTTCCAGTTCCGGGCCAGCTTTTACCTGGGATTTGGTTTTCACGGGATTTTTCCTTTTAGCTGGTTTGCAGTTCTAGAGATCAATCTCGGACCTTCAATTCAGGGCCTGCTGTCACCTGAGACTTGGCATTCACGGAATTTCTCCTTTTGTCTGGTTTGCGATTTGATAGGTCAATCTTGAATCTGCAGCTCTGGGCCGGCTTTTACCTGGGATTTTGCTTTCATTAGCGCCTCTCCTGTTATTTGTGGTTTGAGGGGTTAACCGTGGATCTCCAGTTCCGGGCCGGATTTTACCTGGGACTTGGTTTTCATAGCATTTCTCCTTTTATATGGGTTGCAGTTTGAGAGATCAAGTTTTGATCTTTAGTTCTGGGCCGGCTTTTACCTGAGATTTGGTTTCCACGGCATTTCTCCTCTTATCTGGTTTACGGTTTGAGAAGTCAACCGTGGATGTCCAGTTCCGGGCCGGCTTTCACCTGGGATTTGGCTTTCATGGCATTTCTCCTTTTATATAGTTCACGGTTTATCGTGGATGTCCAGTTCCGGGCCGGATTTCACCTGGGATTTAATTTTCATAGCATTTCTCCATTTATCTGAGTTACGGTGTACCGTGGATTCGCAGTTGGGGGCCGGCTTTTACTTGAGATTTGGCTTTCATGGCGTCTTTTCTATTATTTTTGGTTTGGATGATAGATACCTGAGCTGCCCGCGATCCCTGAAAACTGAGGTTGCTGGCGTGCTCACCGCAAAAGATTACCCGCTTTGCCCGGCCGAGTCACCCTGTCAATCTGGGATACGCAATCACTGGCGGGTGCGCGCGTGCTTGGTTAATCCAATCATCGCCAGGCGCAGGGTTTCCGGGTAGCTCAGCACCGCCAGTTCGGCGCCCCGCAGCGCGCGGGCGATATACAGGGGGCTCCTTGGTAGGCTGGGCAGGGCGAAGCGTGTCGATCATCCTGTGGCGGGGCCATTGATGGGCACATTTCGCTTTGCCCATCCTACAAAAGATCGATCGCTGGCTTTGAGTGATTAAAAAGGCGCCAAACCTGTAATGGCGCGTAATGGCGTGTGATCGACCTGTTATCGGTTTATCCGTAGAGTAGCGACCGGGTTGAAGAGCACAGCGTCGCTCGATTGTTCAGGCGGCCGGTCTAGGGACAGACACTCTTCGACACTGATCCGACGGACCGGATGCCGTGCCGCACAGGCGCGGTTCGGGCAGGAAGCCATTCAGCGTCAGCTGAATTGCCAGGCCGGCTGGGTATACACAGAGCCTACGTCTGCCCAGTATGGGAATGGGCCTGGCCGCGGGGCAGGATGCTCCCTTCGCTCTTGATAGTGTTGTTGTAACCGTCCGATGGTTGAGACCATCATTTTGAGCCGGCAGTAACTCGGTTGCTGCCGGCCTTTTTACTTCCGGATAAGCCAAGGACCTGGCGGAGTAGGGCGCCTGCGCGGATTGAAGATATATCCTGTTCTGCCATCGGTAAGTCACGGGGTAGAAACTCGCCGTCCTGGTTCAGGTCGGAGTCGAGCATGTCAAAGACTTTCCGCTCGTTCATCACCAGCAGAGCCGGAACCTCTCCCCTGAAGTCCTCTCCGACCTTGAAGGCGATGTCCAGGCGGTTATGGCGGCTCCTACCCAGAGCTTGCACCAGCTCGCGCTTTTCCCCCTTCAGGTGTTCATCGAGATAGGCGGTGAGGATGTTCTCGCCGTTTTTCCGGTTGCGCTGCAGGGCACGGTGGCTGGCGTGCATGCTGCGCAGAAGGTGCTGGGTGAGGTTGATGACGTTGTTGACTTCCTTGGCCCAAAAAGAGAGAAGTAGCTAAGCTTTTAATAGCGGGTGAAGACTTAATCAAATTGGGAGGGTGTTCAAAACTCTGTGTCAGCCAAATAGTCTCACAGGCTGATGTATTTCTCCAGGCGGTCCGGGAAGTGGATCGTCAGCTGTGATAGCGTCAGGTTCCAGTTCTGAATCGGATGCGTCCATCGCTCGGAGGCTTTCAGTATACCGGCATAGAGCAGCTTGAGTAAGCTGTTCTCATTGGCAAAGCCGCCTTTGGTCTTAGTCAGCTTGCGGAACTGGCGGTGGACAGCCTCGACGGCGTTGGTGGTGTAAATCGCCGTACGCACGTAATCCGGGTATTTGAAGTAGGCCGACAGGGTCGGCCACTTGCTGCGCCAGGACTTGATCACCATTGGGTACTTATCGCCCCACTTGGCCTCCAACTCGTCCAGGGCGCTCTCGGCGGCAGTGAGCGTTGCCGCTTTGTAAATGCACTTGAGGTCGGCCATGAAGACCTTCTGATTTTTTGAGGCGACGTATTTCATCGAGTTGCGGATCTGATGGATGATGCAGTGCTGGATCTCGGTGTTGGGATAGATGCTCTCGATGGCTTCAGGGAAGCCCTTCAGGCCGTCTACACAGGCAATCAGGATGTCCTTGACCCCGCGGTTATGGAGGTCGGTAAGTACGCTCAGCCAGTGATGGGCGCCCTCCTGGTCGGACAGATAGAGCCCCAGCAGCTCTTTCTTGCCTTCGATGTTCAGGCCAAGAATGGTGTAGATGGCCTTGCTGACATAGCGGCCATTTTCCCTGATTTTGTAATGGATGGCGTCCAGCCAGACGATGGGATAGACGGCCTCCAGATCGCGCTCACGCCATGCCTGAAGCTCGGGCAGCAGCTTGTCTGTGATTGCGTTGATGGTGCCGTTGGAGAGTTCCATTCCGTAGATTTCGGCAATGTGTGTACGGATGTCCTGGTAGCTGTTACCCAGAGCAAATAGGGCGATAATCTTGCGCTCTAGTTCGTCGGTAAGCTGGGTCTGGTGCTTCTTGACGATCTGCGGCTCGAAGGTGCCAGCCCGATCCCGCGGCGCCTGCAGCTCGAAGCTGCCAGCGGGACTTTTCATAGTTTTGGACGTGGTGCCATTCTTGCGGTTGGGCTTGTCCTCGCTGGCGAGGTGCTCCTCCAGCTCCGCCTTCATGGCAGCTTCGGTGAGTTGTTTGATCAGTGGGGTCAGGATGCCGTCTTTGCCGCTGAGGTCTTTGCCCTCACGCAGCGCCTTGACAGCGGCATCCATGTCGAATGTAGGTTTGGTCATGAGTCATCTCTTTTTTGCGTATGGTAAAGAAATGACACAGAATTCTGAACACTACCCAAATTGGATTTTGCATTCTGATAATAAAACTTTATTGCCGTCACTAAGTATGAGCTTATCTTGAGAAATTTCTGCTACTAACAATCCTAAAGCGTCAGCTCCTCGTTCAATCTGTTGGCGCCACCCACTAATGTCGCCTTTGTAAGAAACAGCAAAGTAACACTCTCCAGAAGGTAAGGTTATTCTGCAGCCTTCATTTATTACACCGCCGCTTTTAGCAATCGGAGGGGTTATTTCCCGAACGACTTTCTTAAATAAAGCTGATATATCTATTTTGTTGTTGCAGCTTATATATTTGTACTCCCTTCCTTCTGTAATAGACGTTCCAGGTATATTTCTTTCTTTGTCCATGGAGCCTAAACCTAGAATTTTTTCCATTTTGCTTTGCATATGTAAAATCCGCTATCGTGTTACCGGCGTGATAACAAACTTAAAGTTGTTGATCCCAGCCTTAGAGAATACATTTGAGTAATATGTTGCGAGTTCAACACTGTTTGTATGGTAGACAACATTATCAAACGCTGCACTGTATTTTCTGGCTTGATCAAGCATTTGTTGTTGTTCGGACAATGCCCAAGGCTTGGCCCCATTGGAGCTGGTAGGATTTCTCAGTGATTCGGCTCAATTGTCAACAAACTTTGCTTCTATTGCTGTATTTTTACCATCAATAGTTACAACATTATCCGCAACTCCTGAGACCCAGTCTCCATCTACAAAAGCTTCATATTGTCGTTGGTTAAATGGCACTTCACCATATAGCTCTCTGACTCCAGCTTCATAACTTTGCCCTAGATCAATGGCCCGGGCTCCGTCAACGGGCACTGCATCTGTCGTTGGAAATGCAAGATTACCCGCAGCTTCTGCAGTTTCCTCTATTCTAGCTGGATGATTCGGTTCATCAACGATTTTTTTGCTATCTACAACCTCGTCAACAGGGAGGTCATCAAATGAACGGCTTGGCCCACTGTCTCCTCTGGTCGTACTCCGGCGCAATAGTTGCTTGGCCTTCTTGACCTGCTTCGCAAACTCCATCAACAAGTCACCCACCTTGCGGAACTTGGCAAGGTGCCTGGCCTGGCTGGCGGCGCTGGCTGCGAGGCCGGCGCCGGCGGTGACGGCGGCCAGGACAATGGTGAACAGGATCTCGAAGGCGGCGCTGCCGGAGAGGTTGGTGAGCTCTATGGCGTGCTGGGCGTTGACGTAGTCCTTGGCAAAACGGATGAGTTCCGCCCGCAGGGCCGGACTTTCCCAAACCAGATCGGCGATTTCCATTGCCTGATCGAATTGTTCCTGGGTAATGGCGGTGGGATCGAAGCCCAGAGCTTGCACCAGCTCGCGCTTTTCTCCCTTCAGGTGTTCATCGACATAGGCAGTGAGGATGTTCTCGCCGTTTTCCCGGCTGCGCTGCAGGGCACGGTGGCTGGCGTGCATGCTGCGCAGAAGGCGCTGGGTGGGGTTGATGACGTCATTGACTTCCTTGGCCCACTTGGCGAGGTCGACGCCGGCGTTCCAGAGGCCGTTGAAAAAGGCGCCGGTGTAGATGAGGGCGCGGTTGACGCGGGATTCCTGGGCCAGCCTCTGCGCATGTTGGGCGGCCTCGGCCCTTTCCTGGGCGATGATCTGTCGGAGGGCCATGCGTATCTTTTGCAGCAACTGGGATTGCTGTTCCGCCAGTTCGTCTTCGCCGGGGGGATTTTCCTCGATGATCAGGCGCTGTTGGGCCAGGGCGAGGTAGATTCTTTTCCCCGGGTCGCTGAAAAAGGCCGGCGCACCCGCGTAGGGATCGAACGGGAGGGTACTTTCAAACTGGCGTCGGTAATGGGGATTGGTAGGATCGGGGAGCGCTTGGGCGAAGCCGAGAAACTTTTGGCAGACCTGCTCAAGCACCGCATCGTCGAAACTCTGCAGCAATGGCAGGTCGACAAAATGCTCAGTGAAGCCCTGAGGGAGATGCGGCGGATAGTACCATCCTTCTCTTACGCGATAGCGTACCCCCTGCCGATTCTCAATGTTCAAGTACGACATGTCCGTGTCTTATGGTTGCTCTGTTTGATGGCGATGGTAAGGCAAAGTTTGTGGCTAAACTTGGTCTCAGAATGGAAGGTTGTGGGTGTTGGGGAGGCTGATCGCGGCCATGGGCCGCTCCTACAGAGAAGGGGGTGGTTGAAAATTCGTCAAACGTGTAATGGCGTGTAATGGCGTGTGATCGACCTGTTATCGGTTTATCCGTAGAGTAGCGCCCGGGTTGAGGAGCACAGCGTCGCTCAGTTGTTCAGGCGACCGGTCTATGGATGGACTCTCCTCGATACCGCATCCGATGGACCGGATGTCGTGCCGCACAGGCGCGGCCCGGGTAGGAAGCCATTCAGCGCCAGCTGAATTGCCAGGCCGGCTGGGTATACACAGAGCCTACGTCTGCCCAGCTTGGGAATGGGCCTGGCCGCGGAGCACGGATGCTCCCTTCGCTCTTGATAGTGTTGTTGTAACCGTCCGATGGTTGGGACCATCATTTTGAGCCGGCAGTGATTTGTGTTGCCGGCATTTTTCATTCGGGCCATCCCTGGCCCTCACCTGCGGGCAGCCTCCGGCTGTACAAAACGGCTGTCCTGCCTTTTCTCTTTATAGCCGAAGCCGAGTGAGAAGCTGATAGGGTGCTGCGCTGGCAAAGATCGGGTTTTGAAGCGGAGTGGCAAAACTGATAATTCGCAAGCAGTTCACAGCACACTCACCATCCACCGAAGTTCACCTCACCGAATACCCACAGTCCGTCTCGGATACCAAGGGTTCGTCTCACAGTTCGGGAAATAGGTTGGAAGCTACCGTTGTCCAGGTTCCGAGAATCATGGGATTGGTGATTGGACGGCGGGCCGGACAGGTTTTGCGCAGCGGTGTCAAATAGCATCGCCGAGATGCCGCTAAGCCTCGCGTAAACCTGCGAAGACGTTCTTTACAGGAAAAGCAAAAGCTCAGGGAACGGTGGGTGGAGAGAGATAGCGTTCGCAGTCTCGGACTCCCTGTGCCCAACACTTGCCGAGCTGTGCACAGGCGCGGCGAAGGGCATGGGCGGAGCCCACCAGCGTTTTGAAACGGCTCTCAAAATTACGGCTGAGATAGAGCCAGTGCCGGGGATCTATTTGCAATCTATCGAGAATCGGCGGCAGCTGTTCGGAGATGGCCCCGCGCTTGTCTTCACGCAGACATCGCCCGGTCCAATCCACTAGCTCCAGATAGTCTTGTAGCCTGAAGGGTAGCCCTGCTGGCATGGGCTCTCGGGGGTTGCCAACAAACGGAAACAGGGCCTGCGGTTGCCGGCGAATTTTTGCGGCCTTGATGCGCCGCTGGACGGAAGTGTGGTCCGATGTCTCCGGCGATTCGGCCATCTTCGCGCGAATCGGGTTGAGATCGACATAGGCCAGGCAGGCAGCCAGAGCCCCCTCGTCCAGCAGTGCCTGGGACTTGAAGCGGCCTTCCCAAAAGCGGCCGGTGCACTGGTCCTCCCGATTGGCCTCGCGGGCGATGGTCTCGTTCAGCATGCGCATAAACCAGCTGATATCCATGAGCCGTGCCCGCCAGACCTCCGCCAACTCGGCAAGCCTTGCCAGTTCAGCCGCATCCAGGGCCTCATTGCGGGCGAAGCGATTGGAGAGCGGAGAACCCTTGCACAGCTGGTGCCAACGCTCCACGACCTCGCGCAGCTCCCAGGCGGCAGCCTGCGCCGCGTCCACGTGGAGTACCACATGGTAGTGATTGCTCATCACCGCATAGGCACCGATGTCCAAGGCGAATATCCGGGACAATTCCAGCATCTTGTCTTCGATCCATTGACGACGGTGCTCGAAGCATTGCCCGGTACGCTCGTCTCGCCCGCACAGAAAGGCGGGCGCACGCAGCGGGAGATGCAGTGGTAGTAAGGAGTGGCTTCAAGGGATATCAGTGCTTTGCGCGGGAGTCCCATAGGTGGCTATCTATGTAGTTGGATGGATAACCAGTATTTTGCGCAGATCTGGACAGGCTGCAATAGGGCTGGCGCCATATGCTTTTTGTTTGGTGGGTGTCCAGAATCTTTTTTGTTTGGTGGGTGTCCAGTGTTTGGTGGGTGTCCAGAATCTTCTTTTGTTTGGTGGGTGTCCAGAATCTTTGGTGGGTGTCCAGAATCTTCCATATGCTTTTTGTTTGGTGGGTGTCCAGAATCTTGCAAGCAGGTGATCGTATCCAGTGACATGAATCTGCTGACCCCAGCGCGTTAACGGTTTACTGGTGGGGCGCGGCCGCTTTTGTTTGGGCGCTATTTCGGTGGGATGGAAGCAGCAATAGCATTCGGCCTTGTGGGGAAGGGGTAAAATGTCGGAAAGTCTGGGGAGATGTGGAGGACGGGGTTGAGGCGATCCGGCAACTGCCGGATCGCCCTTCAATAGCCGGTCTGGAGCGGTGCTTAGCCCGGCTCTATTGCTACTTCTGGGCCAGCTTTTACCTGAGATTTGGCTTTCATGGCAATTTTCCTTTTCTATGAGATTTGAGTTTCAGTGGTTGTGCAGTGGCTGAGCTTATAGCGGATCTACTTCTACTCTCGGGCCGGCTTTCACTTGAGACTTGGCTTTCATAACGTCTCTCCTTTCGTTTTTGGTTTGGATAGATACCTGAGCTGCCCGCGTTCCCTGAAAAAAGGGGTTGCCGGCGCACTCACCACAAAAGACTACCCGCTTTGCCCGGCCGAGTCACCCCTGCCGGCCGTCAAAAAACGAAACTGTGAAATGATCCCAGTGGCCCCTGTTAATCAGGGATACGTAAATCACCGGCAGGGTGCGCACGCGCCTCTTTTCCCAGCCATCCCAGGCGCAGGGTTTTCGGGCAGCTCTTTGTCCAGCACACCAGTTCGGCACCCTGCAGCAGTGCGCGGGCGATATACAAGCGGCTCCTTGTTAAGGGGTAAAGCGAAAGCGTGTCGATCGTCCTGGGTTGGGGCCACTGATGGGCACGCTTCGCTTTGCCCATCCTACAAAAGATTGTTCGCCGGCTGTGAGTGGTTAAAAAGACGCCAAACCTGTAATGGCGTGTAATGGCGTGTGATCGACCTGTTATCGGTTTATCCGTAAAGTAGCGCTCCGGGTTGAGGGCCATAGCGCCGCCGTGGTGTGCAGACGGCCGGTCTATGGGCACTCCTCAACCGCATCCGATGGACTGGATGCCGTGCCGTACGCGGCGCGGCTCGGGTAGGAAGCCCTTCAGCGCCAGCTGAATTGCCAGGCCGGCTGGGTATACACAGAGTACGTCTGCCCAGCTTGGGAATGGGCCTGGCCGCGGGGCACGGATGCTCCCTTCGCTCTTGATAGTGTTGTTGTAACCGTCTGATGGTTGGGACCATCATTTTGAGCCGGCAGTGACACGGTTGCTGCCGGCTGTTTTTGATTCGGACCATCCATGGCCCTCACCCTGCGGGCAGCCTTCGGCTGTCCAAAACGACGGTCGTGCCGTTTTGTGATTCGGGCCATCCGTGCGCTCACCCTTTGGGTAGCCTCCGGCTGTCCAAAGCGGTGGTCCTGTCGTTTTGCCCTTTGACAGGGCACAATAAACACAAGCGCGCTCCCAGTGCGCGAAAATAATATTGATACTAGGGAGGAATACCCAATGCTGAATCCAGCACAAACAAAAACCATCGATGTAAATAGTGGGGAACTGGTAACCTATGAGTTTACCGTCAAGCCAGTGGCGGATGAGGGGAAGGTCTGGGCGATCGAGGATGCCGGCGGAAATCTGATCGACGATATTGTGGCGGTGTTCAAGAGTATTGAGGGATCAGGGCATGGCTATGGCTGTGCGGAGTTGAAGTTTACCCTTGAGGGAGCTGGTTGGGAGTGGGACTGGAAGTCTTGCGGGCGCAGGCGCCTGCCCGGTATCCAGTTCTGTGAGCGGCCGACGCAGCGCCGTTGCCGTTGTGAGTTTCAGGCCTTTATTGATGAGGATAATGCGCAGGTTTTGTATGTGGACCTGGATCCCAAGCATAAGGAGGATGGGTGCCGCCGCGAGTACAAGTATTGTTGGGTGGCGAGATATAATGGTAGGAAGTTTAAATCTGCAGATCCAAGAGTGGAAATTGAGCCCCAATAGGAATTAGTGGCAGAGAGCTTCAACCACCTTTTTGGATATTTCTGGATGGGGGCACAGTTGGTGAAAGACCGGTAGGGAAAACCAATCTGCTCCCATTCCTTGCACTAACAGCTGTTCAATATGGTAACTGGCTGAGCGAAATTCTCCTGCCAGTATATAAATTTGAGCAGAATAGTATTTCACGTATGTATCATCTGGTGCCTCTCGGCTAAGTTGATGAGCTAGAGTGATTGCTTCCGAAATGTTACCCAAGTAAGCTTGAGCAACTGAGCGGTAGCTTCTCTCTCTAATGCCGTATTTTTCAGCTGTTAATTTTTCTATTTTACGGAAATACTTCTCAGCTTTTTCTTTATCTCCTTTCATTAAATGTACCTCGGCGAGGTTATATATCGGTAATAGGTTGTTGGGTGCCATTTGCATTGCGTTAGTATATGAGCTTAGAGCCAAATCATATTGTTCTTGTAGAAAATAAGCTACCCCCAGATTAGAATGCGTTCTCCAGTTGCGTAGATGAAGCGGAATACTGTTTATGGCTGATTCTGCGGCCACATATTTTCCCATTTCGATATTGATTGCTCCCAGAGTGGCATAAGATGCCCAGTGTTCAGGGAAGCGTGTAATGACACTATTTAGGGTCTGCTCTGCCTGCTGGTAATCGCCGCTGCCGAATTGATTCATCGCAACTAGATAGAAATTTTCTGCGGATGGATTTAGTTTTGCTGCCTTATGGGCATATTGAATTCCGTCCTTGTATTCTCCTTGCATATACAAAAAGCGTGCATACTTGTTGAGCAATTGTGCTGGAGGGTAATCCAGTTCTAGCAGCCTGCTTAGGAGTCTGTTAAATGCTGCTCGATCGTTATCATAGCTGCGCAGCCAAAGCTCCAGTTCGAGAGTGGTGGTCTCATCTATATTGCGAAGCTTGGCGCGCTCCAGTACCGTTAGTCCGGACTGGATATAATTAAAATTATCTGAAGTAACATAGAGGTTTGTTGCTACACTGGTATACGCTCGGTAGAGGTTGGCGTTATCCAGATACCGCAACACCAACTCCTCCATTACTTTAAGATCGTTCTCTTCTAGATCCTTACTGTCCGCTCGTGCCACTATCTCCAGATAGCGTCGATAATCCTTATCACTCATCAAACCTTGTTCAGTCTCATGCTTGAGATAGGCCTGCTCAAACAAATGCGCACTGGCCTCGCTGATCTGATACTCAGACTCCTGCCGCTTCTGTGGCAAAAATGCAAAACTGGTCTGGTTCCTGATCAGATCGTCGGCTGCG
Source organism: Microbulbifer sp. TB1203 (assembly GCF_030997045.1). Lineage (NCBI taxonomy): Bacteria > Pseudomonadati > Pseudomonadota > Gammaproteobacteria > Cellvibrionales > Microbulbiferaceae > Microbulbifer > Microbulbifer sp. TB1203. Next base: position 4,997,095 of record NZ_CP116899.1, read on the forward strand.
CCCAACCGCTGTATTTCGATTTCACAGCGGGTCCGCGCGCAGTGCAGATAGGAAACCAGCACGTCGGTTACGCCCTTCTCCCGCAGGGATTTGATCTGTGCTTCCAGGTCGTCCTCGGGCTTAGGGGTAAAAGCCACCAAGGCACTGCTTTTCAGATGTCCCACGGCGCCGGACAGCGCCTGCCGCACCAAGGTATCAGTAAGCTCCGGCGCCTCCCCCTCAATCTGCGCGGGCAGCACGGCAATATACTGCGGCTCCAGCCGATTCAGATAGCTCCAGCCCCAAACACCACCCGCGATTACAACAACCGCCACGGCAAACGCGGCAACCTTACGCCAGTGATTATTGCGCGGCTTGCTGAGCAGCTGGGTGATAGTGGCAGAGAACTCCTCAGTATCCGCATCCGGTTCTCCCACGCGGTACATAAATTCCAGGGCATCGTAAACCAGCTGTGCACTCTCCGGCCGCTGGGTGGGGTCCTTGTGTAACAGTTTGTCCAGCAGCACGGCCAGTGGCTCGGGGATTTTCGACCAGGCCTGTTGTGGTGCGGTATGGGGTTCGTTGATCACCCGGCCGGCCAGGGCCAGGAAGTTCCCCTCGCCGGCGTCGAAGGGTTTGGTGCCGCACAGGAGTTCGTAGGCGATGGTGCCCAGGCTGAACAGGTCGCTGCGCAGGTCCAGGGGTTTGCCCTGGATCTGTTCCGGGGACATGGCGCCCAGGGTGCCGGCCACGTGATCTTCCTTGGTGAGGTTGAGATCCTGCTGGTCCTGGGATTTGGCGATGCCGAAGTCGGTGATCTTGGCTACGCCGTTATTGGTGATCAGGATATTGTCGGGCTTGAGGTCGCGGTGGATGATGCCCAGGGCGTGGGCTTCGCCCAGGCCGTTGCAGATCTGCATCAGCAGGCCGATCTTTTCCCGCAGCGGTGCGATACGCTCGCGCATCCACTCGCGCAGGGTGGTGCCTTCCACGTATTCCATCACCAGGGCGATGCCGTCGTCTTCCTCCAGTACGTCGTAAAGCTGGACGATATTGCTGTGGTTGAGCTTGGCCAGCAGTTGGGCCTCGGACTGGATGCGGCCGCGGGCAGACGCGCTGGTGGCGTCGCGGCGAAGCTTCTTGATGGCCACCGGGCGGTCCAGTTTGGTGTCCTGCGCCAGGTAGACCACGCCCATGCCGCCGGCACCAAGGGTGCGGCCCAGCCGGTAGCGGCCTAACTGTATCTGTTCCGGTTCGGCGGTTTCCATGGGTGTTTATTCTTTTTTCGGGGGTTGATGGGCACGTCGCTGCGCTCCTTTGCCCATCCTACGGTGTTGGCCTTATGGGTGTCTGCAGGCTGGCGCGTATTGTCGCACTTTGCCCGGATTTTTGCATTTGCCGAGCGCATGCCTGTGCTCGGTCCTTCGGTCAGACTTCGCTGCGCCGAATCGCTTCGGGCGATTTGATCGCGTGCCAGCAGGCTCCTACAGTCGGATTTTTCTATTGTCTCGCTACCTGGGTGTTTTGTATTCCCCCTGGGCAGAGGGCCGGGTATTCCTTGTACAGATCGGCAAAGCCGCTATGGGTACAGACCTTCGCGAAGCGGCTGGTGTGGTACCAGATGGGCGACTGCCCCAATTCCAGGGTTTTACGGATATGGGCCTTGGTGGAGACCAGGTCCTCCGTGGTGATGTAAATCTGTGCGCGTATGTGATTGACGTAGATATCGTCCGGGGCGTCGCGGCGGATCTTGAACAGGGTTTCCACCGCGCGTTCCGGTTGTCCTAATTGGGCGTAGGCCAGCGCCAATATCAGCTGGTTGTCCCAGCCCTCGCGGTCCCTGTTCAGTTCCACGACGCGCTCGCTCAGCTGTCGGGCTTTTTCGGGTTGCTGTAGTTCCCGGGCTATTTCCGCGCGGTAGAGCAGCGGTTCCACGTCGCTGGGGAGGGCGATGTAGAGTTCGTCGAAGCAGTGGTCGGCCTCGACGTAGTTTTTTTCCAGGTAGTGAGCAGTGCACAGGTTGTAGAGGTCCAGGGCGCTCAGGCGGTCGGGGCTGACGGTGCCGAGCAGGCGGATGGTCTCTCCCGTGCGGCCCATGTCCAGTTCGTTGGCGGCGAGCAGGGAGGTCGCGTCGGTGTAGTTGTTGTCGGTTTCCAGGACTCGTTGCAGGTAGGGTTTGGCCGCCTCCATTTCTCCGGCGTAGCTGAGGGTCACTGCCTTCTGCATCAGGTGGGTGGTGCTGGTACGCATGGCCAGGGCCTTGTCCACGGCATTCAGCGCCTGGTCGTAGTCGCCGCGAAGGTGGTGGTAGACGGCTTCCATATAGTAGTAGCGGGCCGGGTCCGGCATGATCATTTTCAGCTGTGCCAGGACCTGCCCGGCTTCCTGCCAGTCGTAGCGCGCATTGGCCAGGAACAGCCGTGCCCCAAGTACTTCCGCTGTGCCGGCGATTTGCGCCGGCGCCTTGGCGAGGAACTTGTCCAACCGCTCGATGGAGTCCGTGTTGCGATTGGTATAGCGGTGGTCGTAGGCCAGCTTGCCGTAGAGCTCATAGATGGGGGGGAAGAGCGGGGCCTTTTCCCGCAGCTCTTCCAGGGCATCCAGGGTTTCCTCGGTGACTTCGGCGGTGCGGTAATCGAAACTGTTCGTTTCCAGTTCCAGGTAGCGGCGGTAGTCCTCTTCCCCGATGCTGAGGTTCGGATCCCTCTCGCGGGGTGGGAATTTGGGCAGCAGGTAGTTGACCTGTTGCAACGTCTGCTCGAAGCCTCCCTTGATGCCGTTCAGGTTCAGCGAAAGACTGCGGTGAGCCACGACAAACAGCCCTTCGCTGTCGATCAGCTCCAGGGAGAGATCGCACAGGGTGGGGCCGCAGGAGATGTCCGGGTTGAGCAGCAATTGTGCGTTGAGCGCCTGGGCCTGGCGCTCCAGGGGCTGGCCGCGCAATGCCTGGGATTCCGAATAGGGCACCAGGTAGAGACCGTCCCGGTTGGAGAGCCCGTGTTTGATGGCGTTGAGGGCGCTCTGCACCAATAGGCGCGCTTCCCGGCTCTGTTCGGGCATGGCTGCCGGGGATATCAGGGCTATATATTTTCCGTCGCTGGTTGAAGAGACCTTCGGCAGCAGAAGGGCGAGTGCGGCGGCGGTAAGCAGCAGGCCGGCGACGGCCGCCGCGATACCGATCCAGGCCCTGCCGGTGACGGGCTTGCGTTGCCGGCGGCGGTGGTAATCTTCCGCGGTAATGGTCACCGTACGGCTGCCACTGAAACCGGATCTGCGGTTTTCCAGGCTCACTGCAATGGCCTCCAGCTCCGCAGCCACCGAGGCGGCATTCAGGGGGCGTTGGGTCTGGTCCTTGGCCAGCAGCCGATCCAGCAGTTGGCTCAGGGCCGCCGGCAGTTCGGGATTGAGTTTCGATGCCGGCGGATGCTGGCTGTTGACGATGCGGTCGACGAGCACATAGGGGCTTTCGCAGTCGCCGAAGGGGTTCTGTTCGCACAGCAGCTGGTAGGCGAGCACACCCAGGGAGAAGAGGTCGCTGCGGTTGTCCAGCGGTTTGCCCTGGGCCTGTTCCGGCGACATGGCGCCCCAGCTGCCGGCGATGTGCTGTTCGCGGGTGAGGTCGCTGGTTTCGCGCCAGTTCTTGGCGATGCCGAAGTCGCCGATCTTGGCGGTATTGTCGCTGTCGATCAGGATGTTGTCGGCTTTCAGGTCGCGGTGAATGATGCCGATACTGTGGGCCCGGGAGAGGCCGTTGCAGATCTGCTTGAGCAGCCGGACTTTCTGGATCAGGCCCGGATTGCGCTCGCGCTGCCAGTAGGTGAGCGAGCAGCCGTCCACATACTCCATCACCAGCGCCACGTCGTTCCGCTCTTCCACCACATCGTAGATCTGCACGATGTTGCTGTGGTTGAGCTGCGCCAGCAGCAGGGCTTCCTGGCGAATCCTGAGGTGCGCGGAGCTGCTGCTGGGATTCTTCACCAGGCGCTTGATGGCCACCTGGCGGCCCAGGCGTTCGTCCGTGGCCAGGTAGACCACACCCATGCCGCCGGAGCCGAGACGGCCGGTGACCAAGTAGCGTCCGATGTAGAAAGGTGGTTGTTCTGTTGGCATGGCGGTTGTCAGTGACCAATGATCAGTTATCGATAGAGTTACTCTTACTGTTCATGCTGTTCACTGTTCATTGACTGTCTCCGCCCCGCTCGTGTGAGCTTCCAGTTGGGACCCCTTATAGATCTCGAACTGGTCGCAGCCCAGGCGGATTTCCCAGGCCCGCCGCTCTACCAGGGACGAGGTGTCGATGGCGTCCGGCAGGGATTCGGCGATCTGCTTACGCGCGCGGAAGAGCTGCATATTCATGCTGTTTGGGGTGAGGCCCAGTTCCTGGGTGGCCACCTGGATGGGAATCCAACCCTGGAATTCCGGGTCCAGCCCCCTTTTTATGTCCCTGATGCGCGCGCGGGCCAGATAGAGGAGCAGGTAGTGGTGGGAGCGGCCGGGCAGCGGGACTTTCACTTTCTCGCGGATCAGCTGCATCTGCACGTGTTCTTCGTGGTAGCTGGAGATGAAGCGCAGTTTGAAGTCCGCGATCGACAACTGCTCCAGGGACAGTTCCTTGGTGGTGCCCTGATTGTCGGCGAGAAACAGTTGCCAGCCGTGGCGGCCGCAGTCGATGCGGTCGCCGTGTTTGACGACGCGGGCGTTTTCGTTGCCGTTGGAATTGCCGGTGAGTTCGTACAGCCACTGGCCGGTGACGGGGTTCAGATGCAGGGTGGCCAGCGGGTCCCGCTCGTCGGGCAACAGGTGATACCGCTCCAGGTATTGCGCTTCGCCGGTGCGCAGGTCGATCAGCAGGTTTTCGGGCGCGTCCAGGTTTTCCACTGTCCACAGTGGATTGTCGGCGCGGCCGAAGGTGATTTTGTCCCCCAGTTGGAGCTGGTAATTTTTTGCCGGAACCAACTGCTGGTCATTGACCCAGGTGCCGTTGCGGCTCAGGTCGCGAATATTCCAGTGGGTGCCGGTCCACTGAATGGCGGCGTGGATGCCGGAAATTTCCGCGCTGGTGATCCGTGTGTCCACGGCGCCCTGGCGCCGGCCGATGGTGTGGTGCGCCATCAGGTAAACGGGCTGCTCCCTGTCAGGGTGTTGCAGGCATGCCATGTTGTCGGTCCCTTCGCCCCAGTTTTTTTATCGAAACAGACAGGTGGTGCAATGGCGGGAGGCGGGCGGTTGCCGCAGGCTAACCGTCGGGAGCCGATAGTGGCTATCGGTTGTTTTTCGCCAGGCGTCTTCCGCGCGCGCTAAACCACTGCCCAGGCCCCATGCAGTGAAGCGTAGTTAGCAGCGCTTTGGTGTTGTTATTGCGCCCTGTCTTGAATAGTGAGCGCTAACTCTATAGTTGGCGGCCACTTTTAGTGTTGTTCGCCCATTTATACCGAAGTTCCGGTCGATTGCAACGATTGAGTGCAGAGCGGGGGAATTTTGCCGGAAACTTGCGCTGGCGCGCAAATCATTGTGTGCAATATCGAATATTCCCTTTGTCGGGACCGGCCATTGTCCGGGCAGTCAATTGTCTGGAATGGGAGTTAATTTCCGTCGTCGGCTTCTTCCTTTTCCGACGGCAACTGGCGGCTGTCCTTGCGGTCCAGGTCGCCGACATCCAGCACCGGCGAGGCGTCGATATGTTCCGCGTCCATCATCAGTGCCACCCGCTGCAGCGACGAGATGATCATCGACTGCTCCCAGTCGCGCAGGTCGCGAAACTGGCGCACGAAGTGCTCCTGCAAGGGGGTGGGGGCGTCGCGGATGATATCCGCGCCCTTATCGGTGAGATAGGCGTGGACCTTGCGCTTGTCCTCCGAAGAGCGCTCCCGGTACACCAGTTCGCGCTTCTCCAGGCGGTCTAGAATGGTAGTGACCGTCGCCTGGCTGAGGCTGATTTCCTTGGCCAGGGCGCCGATGGTGACCTGGCCCTTCTCGCGGATCGCCTGCAGCAGCAGCAATTGCGGGGCGGTGAGGCCGGCGGTTTTCACCAGTTGCTTGGAGTGGAGGTCGGTGGCGCGAATCAGCCGACGCAGGGTAATCAGTACTTCTTCAATCTTGTCCATTAAAAGCAGGCTCTGCAGGTCGCGGCGGGAGAATCGCCTGTGGCCGACTTTAGGGGCCTGGTCGCGATTGTCAATTGTCTCGTCCCGCGTCCGCCCATGGGCGCTGCTTTCCGCGGCGTTGCCCGATGGGGTCAATCTGCGTGACTTGTGATCAGTTTGCATGGAACTCCGTCTTGCGATTTGGTCGTTAGTTAGAGTACTATGCAAAAAATTATTTAGAGTAGTAAATAGTTTTATGCATTAAAGGCCAAATATGACCTAAAAAGTGGGATTTGGACGGAAAAATCTACTTTTTGGCCTTTAAATAAACATTTGACAACTAAAGGTATCGATTTGAGCGCCAACAGCAAAGCGAGAGCTATCGGCCAAACGAGAGCCATCAGCCAAACAACAGCCACCAGCCAGGCGAGGGAAGAACGGGCTGAAGGAGAAGCCACGGAAGGAGAGGTCCAGGCGCGGCGCAGCGCCAAAGGGGCAGAGCTCCTGCTGCGCCGGCCCCTCAGTGAAGACGGCGCCGCGGTTCACGCGCTTATCGGCCGCTGCCCACCCCTGGATGAAAATTCCATCTACTGCAACCTGCTGCAGGCCAGCCATTTCGCCGACACCAGCGTCGCCGCTGAGCTGGATGGCAAGCTGGTCGGTTTCGTCTCCGGCTACCGGGTGCCCGAACGCCCGGACACCCTGTTTATCTGGCAGGTGGCGGTCGCCGCCGAGGCTCGCGGGCTTGGTCTCGCCGGCCGTATGGTCCGGGAGATCCTGGGCCGCCCCTGCTGCGCCGAAGTGCGCTTCCTGGAAACCACCATCACCCCCGACAACCGCGCTTCCTGGGCGCTGTTCCGCGGCCTGGCGCGCAAACTCGACGCCGGCTGCGAGGAGTCCGTGCTGTTCGATCGCGATCGCCATTTCCGCGGCCGTCACGACAGCGAAACCCTGCTGCGCATAGGCCCATTCACCGGCGCGGCCAAGGGCGCCGGGTGACCCCCTGCCCCTTTACCTATTCAATCCTCCAAACTCACCAACAAGGATTGCCATCATGAAAGTTTTTGACGAGATCGAATCGGAAGTACAGAGTTACGCGCGCGCCTTTCCGCGCATTTTCAACCGCGCCCAGGGCGAGTACCTGTACGACGAGGAGGGTAACCAGTACCTGGATTTCCTCGCCGGTGCCGGCACGCTCAACTACGGCCACAACAACCCGGTATTCAAGAAGGCGCTGCTGGAATATATCGAGCGCGACGGCATCACCCACGGCCTGGACCTGCACACTGCGGCCAAGCGCGATTTCCTGGAGATCTTCTACGAGAAGATCCTGCAGCCCCGCGGCCTGAGCTACGTCATGCAGTTCACCGGCCCCACCGGCACCAACGCGGTGGAGGCGGCGATGAAAATCGCGCGCAAGTACAAGGGGCGCGAGAACATCATCTCCTTTACCAACGGCTTCCACGGCGTTACCGCCGGGTCCCTGGCCGCCACCGGCAACTCCCACCACCGCGGCGCCGCCGGCGTGAGCATGGCCGGTGTGACCCGCATGCCCTACGACGGTTACCTGGGCGACGACATCGACACCACTGCCTACCTGGACAAGGTGTTGTCCGACTCCTCCAGCGGCGTTGACCACCCGGCGGCGGTGATTGTCGAAACCGTGCAGGGCGAGGGCGGTATCAACGCGGCCACCACCACCTGGTTGCGCAATCTTTCCGAAGTGTGCAAGAAACACGACGTGCTGCTGATCATCGACGATATCCAGGCGGGCTGCGGCCGTACCGGTAGTTACTTCAGCTTCGAGGAGTCGGGGGTAGTGCCGGATATTGTCACCCTGTCCAAATCCCTCAGCGGCTACGGCCTGCCCTTCGCAGTCGTGTTGATGCGGCCGGAGCTGGACCAGTGGAAACCGGGCGAGCACAACGGCACCTTCCGCGGCAACAACCTGGCCTTTGTCACCGCCACGGCGGCGATTGATCACTACTGGAGCGACGACAAGTTCGCTGCGGAAGTGCTCCGCAAGGGCGACTACATCGGTGAACGCCTGGAAAAAATCGTGGACAACTACGGCGACGGCAATCTCACCACCCGCGGTCGCGGCATGTTCCGCGGGCTAAACTGCGTGAACGGCGACCTGGCCGGACAGATCACCCGTGAAGCCTTCCGGCACGGACTGGTGATCGAGACCAGCGGCGCCGACGACCACGTGGTGAAAACCCTGTGCCCGCTGACGATCAGTGACGACAACCTGAAAAAGGCGCTGGATATTGTCGAGGCGGCGGTGGCCAAGGTACTGAAAGGCCAGGACGTACCGGAGGAGCACGATTTCTTTGCCGAGGACGGCGACGAAAACAGTGAGAAAAAAGACACACTGGCCGGCGCAGCCTGATTCGGAAGGGCGATAAACCCTCGCTAGAATTTATTGGACCAATAGGTGCGCTGGCCGTGCTTATTGGGCCTTTTAATAACTTTTTGAGCTTGTGAGAGAGTAGTAATGATTGTCAGGAATTTACAGGACGCAGAAAAAACAGCCCGCCGTGTGGTTTCCGAAGGTTGGGAGAGCACGCGGCTGCTGCTGAAAAACGACAATATGGGGTTCTCCTTCCATATCACCACCATTTATGAAGGTGCCGAGCTGAACCTGCATTACCAGAACCACCTGGAATCGGTGTACTGCATTTCCGGCGAGGGCGAGGTGGAGACGGTGGCGGATGGTGTGGTCTACCCCATCCAGCCGGGCACTATCTATATCCTGGATAAAAACGACAAGCATATCCTGCGCGCCAAAACGGAAATGAAGATGGCCTGTGTCTTCAACCCGCCGTTGCACGGCAAGGAAGTACACAATGCCAGCGGCGCCTACGAACTGGAAGCAGAAGAAATCTCCGACAAAAAATGACAGATGTTGTATAGGCCGGGTCGCCCGCTGGCGGCGCGGTTCGACAATAGAGTTCGAAACGACATCGACAGGGAAACCATGAAACTACACACGGTGGAAAAAATCGGCGGCACGTCCATGAGTGACTATGCCGCAGTTCGCGACAACATCATTCTCAAGAACGGCCGGGCGGATCGCGAGGGGGTTTACCAGCGTATCTTCGTGGTCTCCGCCTACGGCGGCATCACCGACATGCTGCTGGAACACAAGAAATCCGGGCGCCCGGGTGTCTTCGCCCTGTTTGCCGGTGCCGAGGAGGAGCGCAGCTGGTCGGAAGCCGTGCACGGCCTGCGCGAGCGCATGGGCGAAATCAACGCCGCGCTGTTTGAAGATCCGGCGCTGCGCGACAAGGCCAATGAGTTTATCGGCGAGCGCCTGGAAGACACGCAGCGCTGCCTTGCGGATCTGGAGCGGCTCTGCCAGCACGGTCACTTTGCCCTCGAGGGCCATCTTGATACCGTCAGCGAGATGCTCGCCAGCCTGGGTGAGACGCACAGCGCCTGGAACACGGCACAGCTGTTGCGCCAGGAGGGCATCGAGGCGCGCTTCGTCGACCTCACCGGCTGGCGGGACAGCGATCACTTGACCCTGGACGAGCGCATCGAGCGCGCCTTCCGCGATATCGATCTCGCCAGGGAACTGCCCATTGTCACCGGCTATGCACATACGCGCGAGGGACTGATGAAAACCTTCGCCCGCGGCTACAGCGAGATGACCTTCAGCCGCATCGCGGTGATCACCGGTGCGCGCGAGGCGATCATTCACAAGGAATACCACCTGAGTAGCGCCGACCCGCGCCTGGTGGGGGAAAATCAGGCGGTGCCCATCGGCCGCACCAACTACGACGTGGCGGACCAACTGGCCAACCTGGGTATGGAAGCCATCCACCCCCGCGCTGCCAAAGGGCTGCGTCAGCAGGAAATCCCGCTGCGGGTGATGAACACCTTTGAGCCGGAACACCGCGGCACCCTGGTGACCGGCGACTATGTCAGCGAAACCCCCTGCGTGGAGATTATTGCCGGGCGCAAGAATATCTATGCGGTGGAATGTTTCGACCAGGACATGATGGGCAGTATGACGGCCTATGATCGCACCATCAACGAAATCATCGGGCGCTTTAAAGGCAGCGTGGTTACCAAGGACACCAACGCCAATACCATTACGCATTTTCTGGCCAACAACCTGAAAACTGTAAAGCGTATTCGCAGCGCTATCTGCGAGCAGTATCCGGACTGCGATATCCAGGTGCGCAAGGTGGCAGTGGTCTCCGCAATCGGCAGCGATATGAAGGTGCCCGGTATGCTCTCGCGCGCGGTGGCGGCGCTGGCGCAATCCGGTATCAGTATCCTTGCGGTGCACCAGTCCATGCGCCAGGTGGATATGCAGTTTGTGGTGAATGAAAGCGATTATGAAGTCGCAGTGAAAAGCCTGCACCACGCGCTGGTGGAGGTTTATGAACACGGCGATGCAATATGCGCGGCTTGAGATATTCCACGTCTTGGGAAGCCTCTGAATATCGTCATTCCGGCGAAGGCCGGAATCCAGAACACGGCGATTTCTCTGGGCTCCGGCCTTCGCCGTATTCAGCGGTTCCTTAGCTGGTATCCTGACGCGGAGATACGAGGTTTCTAAAAAATAATTAAAGCCTTTGCCCGGCCCCTGTGTTTCCGGGGGGCGGAGGAAGGTTTAACCTGCGGGGTCGCTATCCCATGCTGCTTGCCAGTTTTCTCGGTTTCCTGTTGATGTTTCTCCTGATTGGCTTTTCGTCGGTGCTGGTCCGCTCCAAGAAACAGTCCGACTACCTGCTCGCCGGCAGTTCCGTGCCGCCTTCGCTCACCGGTCTTTCCGCGGTGGCCACCAATAATTCCGGCTTTATGTTCATCGGGGTGATCGGCTACACCTACGCCACCGGTTTGCCGGCGTTCACCATGATGGTGGGTTGGATTCTGGGGGACTGGATGGCCGCTACCATGGTGACGCGCAAGGTGCGGCAAATGACCGAGCAGCGCGGCACCCTCACCATCCCTGAGCTGTTGTCCCGCTGGGGCGGGGAAAATTTCCAGCTCCTCAAGGTGGTGACCGCACTGATCGCCGTGGCTTTGCTGGGCGTTTACGCTGCCGCCCAGTTTAAGGCCGGCGGCAAGGCCCTGCAGGCCCTGTTTGGCTGGGATCTGCGCACCGGCGCGGTTATCGGCGCGGTGATGGTGCTCTGTTACGGTTTTTCCGGCGGCTTGCGGGCCTCGGTGTGGACCGACGCCGCACAATCGGTGGTGATGATCGTCGCAATGGCGGTGATGCTGGTTGCGGCGGTGTCCACCGTCGGTGGTTGGCAGCCGGCCTGGACCGGTCTGCACGAGGTTTCGCCCAGTTTCTTTCAGTTTTTCCCCGTCGAATCCGCTGTCAGCGGTTGGAACGGTGCCCTGCTGTTCCTGATTGGCTGGACCTTTGCCGGGGCGGCGGTGATCGGTCAGCCCCATGTGATGGTGCGCTTTATGGCCTGCAATGATGTGAAAAGCATTCGCCGGGCGCGCATCTACTACTATCTTTGGTTCGTGGCCTTCTACATCCTGGCGGTGGGTGTGGGCATGATGGCGCGCCTGCTGATGGACCTGGGCGCGGTGGGCCCGTCCCTGGTGATGAGTGGCGGTGAGCTGGACGCGGAACTGGCCCTGCCGGTGATGGCGGAGGTGCTGCTGCATCCGGCGGCCACCGGCCTGGTGTTGGCGGGGCTCTTTGCGGCCACCATTTCCACTGTGGATTCGCTGATACTAAGCTGTAGCGCCTGTCTGTCCCGGGACCTGATGCCCTCGCGCTGGCACGGCTACAGCACCGCCCGCGTCGCCACACTGGTGGTGGTGGGGGCTTCTCTGCTGATCGCCCTGTTCGCCAAGGAGAATGTATTCAACCTGGTGCTGTTCGCCTGGGGCGTGCTGGGCTCTGCCTTTGGTGGTCTATTGGTGGTCTATGCGCTGGGCGGGCGACCCCGGGAGTCGCTGACCATCGCGATGGTACTGGTGGCTAGCGCGGTGGCCATTGGCTGGCGCATGTCCGGGCTCAATGCGACCATCTTCGAAGTTTTGCCGGCGGTGGTGAGCGCCTGGTTGGTATACGGCGTGGGTCGGCTCTGCGGCCTGTCCGCTCCGGCGAAATTATCGAGCGTCGGGGCCTAGGGTGGACAAATCTGCCGGGAGCAGATTTGCACAGCCGAAGGCTGCCCGCGAAGCGGGTGAAGTGCAGGGACGCACTTCATGAATGCGGAATGCGGAATGCGGAATGCGGAATGCGGAATGCGGAATGCGGAATGCGGAATGCGGAATCAAGGAGTTGACCACATTCCGCATTCATCATTCCGCATTCATTATTAAATCTTAACGCCTTCCACATCCAAAATCATTTCCACGGTCTGTGACGCCGGTCCCAGATCATAGTCGATACCGAAGTCCTTCAGCTTGAACTCTGTGGTGCCGCTGAAACCCTGGCGCTCGCCGCCCCAGGGGTCCTTGCCGCCGCCGATGTTGGTCACATCGATGGTGATTTCCTTGGTGACGCCGCGCAGGGTCAGGTCGCCGGTCAGTTCGGCCTTGCCGTCGCCCAGGGGCTTAAAGGCGGTGCTCTTGAAGGTCGCGGTGGGGAATTTGGCGACGTTGAGGAAATCGGAGCCGCGCAGGTGCTTGTCGCGTTCGGCGTGGTTGCTGTCGAGGCTGGTGGTATCGATTTTCACCTCTACGGAAGAGGATTGCGGGTTTTCTTCGTCGTAGGAGAAGGAGCCGTCGAATTTGTCGAAGCGGCCGTACAGCCAGCTGTAACCCAGGTGCTTGATGCGGAACTGGACAAATGCATGGGCGCCGCTGGTATCGATCTTGTAATCCGCGGCCTGGGCGGTCGTGCCGATCAGCGCGGCAAACAGCAGTGCGGTGAGTTTTTTCATTGGTTGCTCCCTTTATTTTGCGGTTGCGGGGTTGGGGTTGGAGTTGGTGATTGCGGCACCGCGCCCAAGCATTTTGCGCAGGGTGGCGTCGCGGTCGATAAAGTGGTGTTTCAGTGCCGCCAGCGCGTGCAGGGCCACCAGGGCCATCAGGCTCCAGGCGAGCACCTCGTGCACCAGCCCGGCAATGTCCTCCTGACTCTCGATGCCGCGGATCGTCGCCGGCACTTCGAACAGGCCGAACACGTCGATGGGACGGCCGTCGGCGGTGGAAATCAGGTAACCGGATAACATGATCGCCAGCAGCAACAGATAGATGACACTGTGAGCCAGGCGCGCCAGTGTTTCCTGCCAGCGTGGGGTTCCGGCCTCCGCCGCCGGACTGGGGTTCATGAATTTCCAGGCCAGGCGCACCAGCAGCAGCCCCAGCAGGATGATGCCTATGCCCTTGTGCAGTTCCGGACCCTGGCGGTACCAGGGGTCGTAGTAGGATAGTTGGCGCATCCACCAGCCCAGGGCGAACATCCCGATAATGGCGGGAGCCATCGACCAGTGCAGGGCAATGGCCACCCACCCGTATTCCGTGTTGCTGTTTTTGGCTGGCACGACATTCCCCCTATTGTCCGGAAGCGCCCATTATAAAAACTCCGAAGCAATGGAACAGTAAAAAAACCTGAACGAACCTATCGAAAAATTGGCAGGATAGCCAATTTCGGCGCCGAAGGCGCCCGGAGGGTGAGCCACAAGGAAGTGGCGAATCAAAAATTGGCAGGATAGCCGATTTTTGTACCTGCTCCCCTCTCCCGCCCGCGGGAGAGGGGCTGGGGGAGAGGGGCGAGCCTTCGGCCCGCGTGCGGAGCCGGAGCTCCGCGGTCCCGGGAGCCGTTCCCACCAAGGGAAAAGCGGATCAGTACGCCTGCCGCGCCCCCTCCCGCTCCGCCGCCGCCAGTACCCGTTCCGCGGCACTGCGGTCGATATCCCCGTTGCGGCGCGCCAGTTCCCTTGCCAACCGGGCGGGGGAGAGCCCCGGCTTCGAGCCGTCCAAGGCCAGTTGTTCCAGCTCCCAGATCATATTGAGCAGCAGGTGTGGTTTAAGTTCACTATCCGTTTCCTGGGGGGAGAATATCTGCGGCTCCAGTTGTTCCAACTGGCTGCGCTTCACCACCAGCTCGGCAAAAGTGGGATACCAACGACTGCTGAAAGGCTCGGGGCGCTGACTCCGCTCGAAGGTGATACGCAGGCGGTTGCCCTCCGCATCTTCCAGCAGTGGGGTGTCCTGTTCGTAGGCGGGCAGGGCGGGGCGGTGGCGCAAAATGCCTGCGATCGCCTGCCAGTCGCTGTGGTTTTCCGGGCACAGGCGCAGGGGCTTATCCAGTTCGCGGGTACCGCGGCCGTCGGTATAAGTGAGCAATTGGCCGGGGCGGTACCAGTAGAGATCCAGTTGATAGTCCTCGGCCAGGTCGGCGAGATCCGCGCTGGTCAGCGGTTCCTCCGCCACGGCGCTCAGGTGGTTTACCGCCTGTTGTATGCTCAGCCACTGTCTGCGGTGGAAAGTTGTCTGTCCCATTGGCGGTTTCCCGGCGTGGCGCTTTTCATGCTTATTTTAGCAGTTGAGACGGAGGGCCATGGAACCGCGACGACCAGTGTTGCCGGCGCAGGATTTATCCACAGGTGGCGAGTAGAATCCGATTTCAATAATTTGAAAAAGGAGCCGGCTGTGAAACGCTATTCCCCTGTCTCGCGGTTTTTGCTGTTGTTGATCGCGTCTCTGGCCACTGGGGCCGCCGCGGCCGATGTGTCCCGGGAGGCCCGCGATACCGCCGACTACGCAGTGCGAAAGTACGAGCCGGCGATGACCGGGACCCTGGCGGAACTGGTGCGTTTCCAGACCGTCGCCCGGGAGGACCTGGCGTTTGAGAAAAACCGGGAATTTACCGGCTTCAAGCGGGCCCTGCGCGACAAGGCGGGGGAGTTGGGCCTGGAGTATCAGGATCACGGCCATGTGGTGGTGGTCGCCCTGGGTGAAGGGGAGCGGAAAATCGGCATCGTCACCCACGGCGACGTGCAGCCGGCGGATCCCTCCAAATGGGCCAGGAGCCCTTTCGAACTCGACCGCGAGAGCGAACCGGGCAAACTGATCGGCCGCGGCACCGAGGACGACAAGGGTCCCATCGCCACCGCGCTCTACGCGATGAAGGCGATCAAGGACCGGGGCGTGCCGATGAAGCGGCGTATCGAACTGCTGGTTTACCTGGCGGAGGAGTCCGACTGGGAGCCGTTGAAGGCCTTCCTGAAGGATTACGACATGCCCGAGTACAACATCACCATCGATGCCAGCTACCCGGTGGTGACCGCGGAAAAAGGCTGGAGCGAGGTGCGCGTCACCGCGGCGCCAAAAACCGTGGAGCACAGTGACCGCCCCTACCTGGACGAATTCTACGGCGGCTATTTCCGAAGCCAGGTGCCGGACGAGGCCCACGCCAGGGTGATCAACGCCACTCCAGAGCTGGTGCGGGCAATACGCGCCCGTGCGGATGGGCAGCCGCAGGTCCGCTACACCTTTGAGCCGCGGGACGCCGCGCTGGAGATCACCGCGCGGGGCAAGGCCACCCACAGTTCCGAGCCGGAGCACGGCATCAACGCCATCGCCTTTCTCGCCGACGCGCTAAAAGTGTACGAGTGGCCCGCCAATGCCGCCGGCACCACCGTGCACTACCTGAACGATCTGGTGGGTACCGGCATCGTCGCGGAGCAATTCGGCGATATCGCCTATACGGACGATTTTATGGGGCCGATGACCGCGGCGGTTACCATGGTCAAGAAGGACGACAGCGGATTGATCACCCATCTCAACCTGCGCCGCCCCACCGGCAAAAGCGCCGGACAGCTGGACCGTGAAATCCACAAGGCATTGGGTGAATGGCAGAAGCGCCGCGATATCGCGCTGGGTAAAGTGGAGGTGGACCTGGGAGAACCTTACCGGGTGGAAAACGCTCCCCATGTGGAGCCGTTGCTGACGGTGTTTCGCCACTATACGGGCATGGAGGACGCCGGCCCCGTCGCCATCGGCGGCTCCACCAATGCCAAGCTGCTGCCCAACGCGGTGAGTTTCGGCCCCTCCATGCCGGGGGTGGCTTACAGCGGCCACTCCGAGCACGAGTTCCTCACCGAGGAGCAGTTCCGCCTCAATCTGAAGATGTACACGGCGATGATGGTCGAGATCGCCAATCTGTGATCGACCTCTTACAGGCCGAACACTAAGTTAAGGATTGGCAGGACAGTTTTTGTAGGATGGGCAAAGCGTAGCGTGCCCATCAAGGCCGGAAAGATGGGCACGTCGCTGCGCTCCGTTGACTCGCGCCATCCATGGCGCTCGCCCGCTTCGCGGGCGCCTGCGGCGTCCAAATCGGCAATCCTGCCGATTTGTGCCCATCCTACAACTGAACTGGATGCCGGTACCGGATCAAGTCCGGCATGACGTTCCTGCGCCAGTATGACGACTTCTATGCCGCCTCCATCACAACCACCCCTTTTTCTTGAAATACCAGTAGGGCGCTATCCCGGACAGCACGATCAGTACCAGAGCGAAAGGATAACCCAGCAGCCATTTCAGCTCCGGCATAAATTCGAAGTTCATTCCGTAGATGCTGGCCACGGTAGTGGGGGGCAGAAAGACCACCGCGGCGATGGAAAACATCTTGATGATGTTGGTCTGTTCGATATTGATAAACCCCTGGGTGGAGTCCATCAGAAAGTTGATCTTGTCGAACAGGAAGGTAGTGTGGGCCATCAAGGTGTCGATATCGCGGATGATGTCCCGCACCGTCTCCTGCAGTTCGTTGTCGATCTTGATATGGCGCTGTAAAAAGGTGATGGAGCGGCGGGTGTCCATCAGGCACAGGCGCACCTTGCCGTTGCTGTCCTCCAGCTTGGCCAGTTGATCGATGGCATCCTCCAGTTCCGCGGCCTCGTCCTCCAGCACCAGGTGGCTGACCTCGCCCAACTTGAGGTGGATATCCTCCAGGGCGTCCGCCAGGTTTTCCACTTTCTGCTCGAACACCAGTACGCACAGCTCCTGGGCACTGTGCGCCTCCACCTGGCCGCGCCGCGCGCGCATGCGCAGCAGTCGGAAGTCCGCCAGGTCGCTGTCGCGCACGGTGAGCAGTCGCTGTGGCTGCAGAATGAAGGCCACACTGGCGGTATTGTGGCGGCCCTCGCTCTGGGTCAGGAACAGGGAGTGTATGTGAACGCCGGCATGGTCTATGTAGTAGCGTGCCGATGCCTCGATCTCCTCCACATCCTCAGACTCCGGCAGCTCGGTGCGCAATAGCTGTTCCAACAGTTTGCGCTCTTCCTCCTGGGGCTCCTGCAGGTCGACCCATACGGCCTCCGCGAGCTGCTTTTCAGTGGCACCCGTGTCGGCGGGCTGCTCGGCGATAGCGCCCCGCCTGATCTCGAAGAGTCTCAGCATTGCCGTGTCCCGTAATTCTTGTAGTCGATAGTTGGGACATATTTACAATCCGCGGGGTACAAATCAATATTTGCGGAACGGTCAGAGCCAAGTCGGCAACTGCGCGCGGATCTCCTCCGCCTCGCAGCTCACCAGGTTCTTGCCGGTTTCGCCGGCGATGGTGGCCAGGGTGGGCGGCTTGAGAGCATCGCGCAGGCTGCCCACCATTTGCGGTTCCGCCACTATGTAGAGCTTTTCGTAGCGCCCCTCCTGCCGCCCCCGCTCCAGGGCGTGGGCGATCTCGCGGGCGAAGGTTTGCCCCGCGCGACGGTGCAGTTCTGGGGAGTTGCCCATGGCATGGCGCCCCTCGCCGCCGCTGTCGAAGGCGCGCCCGGGGGCGTCGCTCTCGATGTCCCGGCCCTTGAGGCGTGTCTCCGGGTGGATCAGTGTCTCCAGTTCGGTGAGGGCGCCGGCCCGCTTCTGGGCTTCAAACAGGCGTGCGCGGGACTGATTGGCCACGATTACCCATGCAAGTGCCATGAGAATTTCCTCGGTTGTTCTCCCCTTAATGCTAGCCCGGATATTGCACCACGCCGCTCTTTTTTTTGTATAACGCTATGATTTTCAAACAATTCCCGGGGTGACAATTTGCTACCCACCATCGCTGGCCGCGCCCTCGCTTGATCTCTGCACGCTCAGCAATATCCGGGCTAGTTGAAACCGTTGTTGCCGGGGAGCCATTAATGGCTGTGAGCCGGGAGTTATCAGGAGCCAGTTTTTTATAAGGCAATAGTCTGTGAACTGGCATCGGCCGTAGTCGCCCGCTGCGCAGATACTCCAGGAAATTTTTTCATCTTCCCGCTACCGAGTGGCGTCCCTTTCTCTAGACTTATTGACGAAACACTAAATCGTGGTTTCCGGGGAATCGTGCCGGAGCCGCGGTGCGGGTTTTTTTCATTTACTAGTAGGAGATCTACAACATGAGCCTTGTACCACGCGGATCGCTATTCGACCTGGACAACATTTTCGAGCAGTTTATGTCCCCTGTGCGCACCATAGGTGAAGGCAAGGAAGGCTTTTTCTCTCCGCGTATCGACGTGCGTGAGACGAAGAAGAATTACGAAATCAGCGCCGAACTTCCCGGCGTTAGTCGCGACGATATCAATGTGACCCTGGAAAACGGTGTGCTCACCCTGGAGGCCGAGGTGCATCGCGAGGAGAAAGAGGAAAAGGAAGGCCGGGTGATTCGCCAGGAGCGGCGTTACGGCAAATTCATGCGCAGCTTCAATCTCGGCTCCGATGTCAGTGAGGACGAGATCGATGCAAGTTTCAAAGACGGTGTCCTGACCCTGAAGGCACCCAAGCGCGAAGAAGCGGTACCGCGCAGTCACCGCATTGAAATCCACTGACGGGTGCGGAAGGGAGTGTTCCCGCGGGGAGGTGGCGATGCTCGCCACCGACCCTACACTGCGGGTTATATAACTGAAGTAGGAGGTATGTGATGAAAGTCAAGCAAGCAATGCACAAAGGGTGCACTTGGTGTTCTCCGGACTCATCCTTGCCAGAAGTGGCAAAGATCCTGCGTGACGAGGATATCGGCTCAGTGCCGATCGGTGAAAATGACAAGCTCATCGGCATGGTGACCGACCGCGATATCTGCTGCCGCGGTGTGGCGGAGGGGCGTGATCTGTCCTCGTTGACCGCCCGGGATGTGATGACCGAGGGAGTCGCTTGGTGCTGGGAGGACGACGACCTGGATGCCGCTCTCCAGAAGATGGAGGAAAACCAGTTGCGTCGCATGCCGGTGATGAACAGCGAGAAGCGCATGGTGGGTATACTGAGCTTGGGAGATATTACCCACTCAGCGCCTCCCCAGCAGGCCGCCGAGTTCGCCTCCTCGGTTTCGGCGCACCACTAGTACCGCTAAAGAAGATGTTCGATCGGCAGCCAGCTGCCGATTCTCGAACCCAATCTCTGCAACAAGCTGGCACCGGGATCGCGGGACAGTACCTCGCCGTCCCCCCGGTGCCAGTAGATCCTGCCATTGCGCAGTTCCAGCCGGTAGGCGTGGTGGGGAATATTTTCGATAAAATTTTCCGCTACTTTGCCCGTCAGCTGCGGTGATTCAATCAGCAGGCCCAGTTCCGTGTTCAGGTAGATGGAGCGCGGGTCCAGGTTGAGCGACCCCACGTAGAGCGTCTGCTTGTCCACTGCGAACGCCTTGGCGTGCAGCAGGGAGCGGGAGCCCTGCTGCCAGTTGTCCAGCTTATACTTGCGTGCGTTGGACATCTCGTACAGATGGATGCCCGCCTCCAGCAGCGGCTTGCGGTATTTGCGGTAGGCGCCATGTACCAACACCATATCGCTGGACGACAGCGACGCGGTAAGGATATGAATTTCCACTCCCCGCTGTGCCGCCGCGATCAATTGTCCCAGGTAATCGGGGCCGGGCAGTACATAGGGGCTGATGATGATCAGCTGCTGTTTCGCGGCGTTGATGCGCCACAGCAAGTCCCGCTCGGCGTAGCGGCCGGCTTCCGGAGGCGCCAGCGTTATCTTGTCTGGTGGATCGTAGACGGCCAGCGTTTTCCCCCAATACCAGAGCCCGTCGTCCTCACTCAGGGTGCGAATCACCGGTGAGCGTTCCAGGCTCCTGCCGTAGTCGCTGGCCAGCAGTTGCTGCGCGTTCGTGTTCAATTCGTCCACGAAATCCTGCTGCTGGGCGAGTGTCGGCCGGTAGTCGATCACCGAGCTGACCGGAAAGCTGTAGCGGCTGTTCCAGTAGAGGTCGAACTGGCGGGAGATGTCCGATACCACCGGACCGATGGCGAGCAGGTCCAGGTCGCCGAAGGTGATGGTCTTATCAATGCCGAAATACTGGTTGCTGAGGTTGCGCCCACCGATAAAACTGATTCGGTTGTCCGCGGTGAGGGATTTGTTGTGCATGCGCCGGTGCAGGCGGGGGAAATCCGCCAGCAGTTCCAGTGCGCGCGGCCCTTTGTGGGGAAAGGGATTGAACAGGCGGATCTGAATATTGGGATGGAGGTCGAGCAACGCCAGCACCCTGTCCGCGTCGCCGGTGGTGAAATCGTCCAGCAGGAAGCGGACGCGCACCCCGCGATTGGCGGCCTCGATCAGTTCGCGGGTGAGCAGCAGGCCGGTTTCGTCGCGGCGGAAAATAAAATACTGGATATCGATGGAGCTCCGCGCGGAGCGAATCGCTGCCAGGCGCACCGCCAGCGCGTTCTGCGCCGAGGTCACCGGGTAGACTCCACTCAGGCCCCGGTGTACGGCCGTGAGGCGCCCGGTGATCCGCGCCAGGGGCGCGTCCGCGGGCGGGTCCAAATGGTAGCTGCCGGCCCTGGGCGGGGGATCGGGAAAGACCGCCTGCCCGGAACAGGCGCTCAGGCAGGTGATCAGCAGGAGCAGAGCGGTGTGGCGCAAGGCGACTTCCATGTGCCCGTTGGTAACAACAGCGAGTATAGCCGCCGCCTCAAGCTTCCCCGGCGATCGCGAGCAGCTCCCGCGCCAGCGCGCCCAGCTCCTCTTTCAGTTCCTGTGGCCGCTGGATGGAAAACTCGAATGGCAGCCTGGTCAGCTGGCGCGCAAACCATTTGAGGCAGCCGGTGCGCGTTTGCAGCAGCACGCCGTCGTCCATGGGGGTGAGTATCCCCATATGGCCGTCCAGTTCGGCGCTGGCGGTGGGCAGATCGGTGCGCAGCAGCAGTTCCACCGGGATTGCGCGGGGGATTTCCGCCAGGCTCCGCTTCAGGTAGTCGGCGGCGTCGAAATCCCGCGGCCGCTGAAAGGGCATTTGCAGGGGCTGCAGTTTCCCCATGCGGTCCAGGCGGAAGGAGCGGATGGCGTCGCGCAGGTGGCAGTGGCCCACGGCATACCAGCGGCCGCGGCGGAACACCAGGCCGTAGGGGTTGAAGTTGCGCCGGGTTTGCTGTTCGCGGTTGTCCAGATAACTGAACTGCACGCTGTGCAGCGACTGGGTCGCGGCGGCGAGGGTGGCGACCAGTTCGCTGTCGGCGATGGCCTGGGGGGAGAAGTCCAGGGTGACCGTCTCTCTCAGGGCGCGCAGGCGCTGTTTGAGATTCTGCGGCATCACCCTTTCCAGTTTCGCCTGCGCGCTTTCCGCCGCCGGCGCCGCCTCGCGGGCGCCCAGCTCGCGCGCCGCCAGCAGCCCCAGGGAAATGGCCAGGGTCTCCTCGTTGGTGAACATCATCGGCGGCAGCTTGAAGCCGGCCACCAGCGAGTAGCCGCCGTAGCGGCCCCGTTCCGCGACGATGGGAATGCCCAGGTCTTCGAGGGTGGTGATATAGCGGCGCAGGGTGCGCCCGTCCACGCCCAGTTGATCCGCCAGCTCGCGACCGCTGAGCTGGCCGCGGCTCTGCAGTAGTTCCAGCAGGTAGAGTACGCGGGTGGTGGGGTTTGACATGGGTTTTTGTTGCGCCTCTGGGAGATTTTTTTCCGTCTTTTAGGGCCGAATATATCCTAAATGGCCGCTACAGTGTGCCCGTCATTGATTCCATCCTTGAGCCAGGGAGACCCAACGATGAAAAAGACCTACTCGGGCAGCTGTCATTGCGGTGAAGTGCAATTTGAAGTGGATCTGGATCTGAGTGCCGGAACCGGCAAGTGCAACTGTTCCATCTGCACCAAACAGCGGGGCTGGGGTGCCATCGTCGCGCCGGGAGATTTTCGCCTGCTGCAGGGGGAGGCATCACTCAGCGACTACCAGTTCGGCGGCAGGGTGGGGCACCATTTGTTCTGCAAACGATGCGGCATCAGGCCCTTCGGGCGGGGATATGTGGAAGAGATCGGCGGCGATTATGTCTCCATCAACCTCGCCGCGCTGGACGATGTGGAACCGCGGGAGCTGATCGAGGCGCCGATAAAATATTTCGATGGCCGCAACGACAACTGGTGGTGCGAGCCGGCGGAAACCCGTCATCTGTAAGGATATGAACAGGCCCTAGAGAGTTTCGTGGGGCCAGATAGCCCCAACTTGCGCTTCTGAGGCCGGGAATAAGTAGCGGGGCCGCTCAGGCCTAACCTGGTGCCATTAAGTTTTGGCCTTGCGCCATCCACGGGGGTCCTGGTACACCCTCTGGCCCCGGTACATTTTTACGGGTGAAGACCTGTGTCGTCGAGACGAATCGTGCCGCGCCAGCTCTTCGCCGTAGATCAGTTCGTAGATATTCTTTTGGCGCGGCTCGTTCAGTATTAGTTGCCCTCGGTACAGGCGGGGCGGGGCCTCATCCCCGGTGAGGAAGGGCCTGCCTCGAATTTCCTCGAGCTTACCGATCAACTGCCGGGTTTCACTGTCCGCGGATTTCGCCTTTGCCCGTCCCAGTTGTTGCTCCAGGTTGTCATCGGAAAAGCGCAGGCAGATATCAAATTCCGCCTGCAGTCGCCTGCGCAGCCGGCGCAGGATGGTCAGAGCATCGGAAGTCATCAGCCAGTGGTTGTTTTTCATCGCTCGGCTCCCCTTTACCTGGTTGCAGTTACCTCTTTACCGATACAAGCAGGCAAGGTTCGGGCCAACTAAGTAACCGCTATACCCACGGTCAGTGTCGCCACATAACCGTTCTCCGAATCCCCCTCTATTTCCGCCATCTGGTAGCCAGTGCCGTCGCTGAACACATTGTCTTCGGAGAAACTGGTTACCGAGGTGTTTTGCCCCCGGCCCGCGTAGAGTTCGGAATCGTAGACCTCGCGGGTAATATCCTGGGGAAAGGCGATCTGCGAGGTGGCTGTTGCCGTGGAGCTGCTGTACAGAAACACCTGGAAGTGGATATGGGTGATGCGCCCGGAATACCAACCGGGGTAGATGGTCTCGAACAGTACCATGCCTTCGCTGTCCACATCCTGGATGCCGCGCATGAAGGTCTCGCCGCGGGTGTCGCCACCCGGCTGTGAATAGCCGGAGTAGAGGCCGTCCTTGTCGCAGTGCCATATGTAGACGGAGGCATTGGTGATGGGCGCGCAGTTGTTGTTTACATCCACCAGTTGCAGCGCCAGGCTGAGGGGCGCCCCGGTTTTGCCCTCGGTGATATCCGAGCGCACCATGGCGGAATTGCTCAGCACCGCCTGCAGCGGGTAGGGGCCTTCGGTCTCCTCGGGAATCAGCGTACAGGAACCTGTGCCGCTGGTACCGCCGCTGCTGCTCGAGCTGCTACTGCTGCTTGAACTGCTGCTGGATTCCGTGGAGCCGCTGTCGCTCCCGGATGAGCTGCTGTTGCCACAGGCAACGAGTACTGCGGCGCCAGTCAGGCCGCCCAGGGCGGCCAGTGCGCGGCGGCGGCTCAGGTCCATGGAGGTGCTTTCTTCACCCATTGATTGTCTCCTTCTTGCTTGAAACAGCCCTGCATTCACCGCGAATTTCTGCAGAGCCCCTATCGAAAGTCTCTTCGATCACAAACCAGCCGTTGGGGCAGTAGCGGGTTTCTGCGAGGATTTCCTCCAGCCGCTCCTTTGCCGTCTCTTCCGGGTTGCCGCGCATCCTGTTTTGCATTCCGCCGCCCGGTGTGCCGCCCATCGTACCGCCGGGGCCGCCGCCCATGCCGCCCGGTGTGCCGCCCCGGCCTCTGCCCGGGCCGCCGCCCATACCGCCTCCGGGCCCGCCGCGTCCCTGCTGCTCCATGCTCAGGGTCGCCTTGTAGGTAAAGAAACGGTTGCCTTGTTCGCTGATATCGGTGATCAGGGATTCGGAAAATACCGGTGGCATCTTCGGAGCCGAGCTGCAGCCGGCGGCGAGCGCCGCGCAGGCGACCAGTAGAAGAGTTCTCATTATTTATTCCCGTCGTTCCATGGATTTGTCTATCAGACCACAGCCGGCGCGGGGTGTTGGGTTAAGATGCGTTAACAATTGTTAATCTGGTATGGTGGCCGAAAAAGGCCATAAGGTACGTGTAAGGAGCTTCCATGAAGGATCAGGTGATCAGATGCAAGGCCGCTGTGGCCTGGGAGGCCGGTCAGCCGCTCTCCATCGAAACCGTCGAGGTGATGCCGCCGCAGAAGGGCGAGGTGCGCATCAAACTGGTGGCCACCGGCGTGTGCCACACCGATGCCTTTACCCTGTCCGGCGAGGACCCCGAGGGAATCTTCCCGGCCATTCTCGGCCACGAGGGCGGCGGTATCGTGGAGTCCGTGGGTGAGGGGGTCACCAGCGTGCAGGTGGGGGACCATGTGATTCCGCTGTACACGCCCGAGTGCGGCGAGTGCAAATTCTGCAAGTCCGGCAAAACCAACCTGTGCCAGAAAATCCGCGAAACCCAGGGCAAGGGGCTGATGCCCGACGGCACCACGCGCTTTTCCATCAACGGCCAGCCCATCTATCACTACATGGGCACATCCACATTTTCCGAATACACGGTGTTGCCGGAAATTGCCCTGGCCAAGGTGAATCCCCAGGCGCCGCTGAAGGAAGTGTGCCTGCTGGGCTGCGGCGTCACCACGGGCATGGGCGCGGTGATGAATACCGCGAAGGTGGAGCCGGGGGCGACGGTTGCGATATTCGGCCTCGGCGGCATCGGTCTATCCGCGGTGATCGGGGCAACGATGGCCGGCGCCGGGCGGATTATCGGTATCGACATCAACGAATCCAAGTTCGATCTGGCGCGCAAACTCGGCGCCACCGACTGCATCAACCCCAAGCAGTACGACAAGCCGATTCAGGAAGTGATCGTCGAACTGACCGACGGCGGCGTGGACTACTCCTTCGAATGTATCGGCAACGTAAACGTAATGCGCGCGGCGCTGGAATGCTGCCACAAGGGTTGGGGGGAGTCGGTGATTATCGGCGTGGCCGGTGCCGGCCAGGAAATCTGCACCCGCCCGTTTCAACTGGTAACCGGTCGCGTGTGGCGCGGCACCGCTTTCGGCGGTGTAAAAGGGCGCTCGGAACTGCCGGGCTATGTGGAGCGCTACCTGGCGGGGGAATTCAAGCTGGACGACTTTATCACCCACACCATGCCCCTGGAGGAAATTAACCAAGCCTTCGAACTGATGCACGAGGGAAAAAGTATCCGCAGCGTGATTCACTACGATTCATAAGGAAGGACGCAGATGAAACTCGAAGCTGTCAGCAGCACCAAATCTTTCGACGGCTGGCAAAAACAATTCTGTCACCACTCGGAAACCCTGCAGTGCGATATGCGCTTTGCGGTCTACCTGCCGCCGCAGATCGAGAAGGATACCAATTTCCCGGTGCTCTACTGGCTGTCCGGCCTCACCTGCACCGATGAAAACTTTATGCAGAAGGCCGGCGCTCAGCGTATGGCTGCGGAACTGGGCATTGTGCTCGTGGCCCCGGATACCAGCCCCCGGGGCGAGGATGTGCCGGACGATCCGGGATACGATCTGGGGCAGGGTGCGGGTTTTTATGTCAACGCCACCCAGGAGCCCTGGAAGCATCACTACCGCATGTACGACTATGTACTGAAAGAACTGCCCGAACTGGTGGAACAGCACTTTCCGGTGAACGACCGCCGCGCCCTCGCCGGCCACTCCATGGGGGGGCACGGTGCGCTGGTGATCGGTCTGAAAAATATGGAGCGCTACACATCGATTTCGGCGTTCAGCCCCATCTGCAATCCCATCGCCTGCCCCTGGGGAGAAAAGGCTTTTGCCGCCTACCTGGGAGCGGACAAATCCCTGTGGGAAGAGTACGACGCGACGGTGCTGCTAAGCCGCGCCGGGGAGCGGATTCCCATGCTGGTTTCCCAGGGGAATGCGGACGAATTTCTGGAAGAGCAATTGAAACCCCACGCGCTGCAGAGCGCAGCGGAAGCCAGTGGCTATCCGCTGAAGGTCGAGCACCACGCCGGTTACGATCACAGCTACTACTTTATCGCCAGCTTTATCGAACAGCACCTGCGCTTTCATGCGGATTTCCTGCTCAGGGGTTAAGTGGGCTTCAAGATTTCCCTTTGGCGGGTTGAATAAAAAATTATTTCAACCCAGTGAGAGTAATCTCCCAGAAAGGGAATTTTTTACCAATTGCCACCATGGCCGCCGTAGGGGCGAATCTTGTGTTCGCCCACTTACTACCGGGTCGGAAGGGAAGGGTATATCCTTCCCTTCCGCCTTATTAGTACTTTCCCTATGTCGGCCCCGTCAGCCACCTTCTCGGCTGGCACCGTCCTTGCCTCCGGATTAGAATCTCTCGAAACACTCAACCCCCGTTCACCGTAAAACGAGATTCCCCATGAGAAGAAAGCTTCTGTTTCTACTGGGCTGCACTTTTGCCGGTTTTTCTTCTGCCGAACAGCTCACCATCGAGAGAATATTCTCCGATCCCGCCCTGAGCGGTACCTCGCCCCGCGCCCTGGAATACTCTCCGGACGGCAGCCGGGTCACTTTCCTCAAGGGGCGGGAAACCGATTACAACCGCTATGACCTCTGGGAATACCATATCGACGACGGCGAGACCCGCATGCTGGTGGATTCCGATTCCCTCCACCGGGGAGAGGAGGTGCTCTCCGATGAAGAGAAGGCCCGCCGTGAACGCCAGCGTATCTACGGCAGCGGCATCATGGAGTACACCTGGTCCGACGACGGTAAATCGCTGCTGTTCCCCCTCGCCGGCGATATCTATTATTACGATCTGGGAAAAAAATCCGTGCGGCGGCTGACGGAAACCGAGGCCTTCGAAACCGACGTTCGTGTGTCGCCCAAGAGCAGCTATGTTTCCTTTATCCGCGACCAGGATATTTTTATCGTCGACCTGAAAACTGGCAGAGAACGCCAGCTAACCCGCGACGGCGAGGGGCCGCTCAAAAACGGCATGGCGGAATTCGTCGCCCAGGAGGAAATGGACCGCATGACCGGCTACTGGTGGTCGCCGGACGACCGCCATATCGCCTACCTGCAGGTGGACGAGTCACCGGTGGACGAAGTGACCCGCAGCGAAATCTATGCGGACCGCATCGACATGATCCGGCAGCGCTATCCCGCCGCCGGCCGCCCCAACGTGAAAATCAAACTGGGAGTGCTGGATATCGACTCCGGTGAGACCCGCTGGCTGGATCTGGGCAAAGACGAAGACATCTATATTCCGCGCGTGGATTGGGCGCGGGACAACCTGCTCAGCTACCAGTGGCAGAGCCGCGACCAGCAGACCCTGGAATTGCGCCTGGTGGATATCGTCGGCAACAAAACCCGCACCCTGGTTAAGGAAAACAGCGATACCTGGATCAACCTGCACAGTGACCTGAAATTCCTGGAAGACAGCGACCGCTTTGTCTGGGCCTCCGAGCGCAGCGGCTACAAACATCTGTACCTGTACAATCTCGACGGCAAACTGATCCGCCCCCTGAGCGCGGGCGAGTGGAGTGTCGACGCTCTCGCCGCCGTCGACGAAAAGAACGGCCGGGTTTACTTTACCGGGCGTATGGATACGCCGCTGGAACGGCACCTCTACGCGGCGGCCCTGCATACCGAGACGCCGGAGAAGCCGCAGAAGATCTCCAGCCGCCGCGGCATGCACCGCATCGAGTTTGCCCAGGATGGCTCCGGCTATCTGGACGACTTTTCCAGCATCGATACCCCACCCCAAGTGAGCTTGCACAGGGCCAGCGGTGAGCGCATCACCTGGTTGGAAGAGAACGCTGTGAAGGAAGGCCACCCGCTGTTCCCATACAAAAAGGACTGGATCCGCCCCGAGTTTGGTTCTGTCGATGCGCCCGAGGGCCACAAGCTCTACTACCGCATGTACAAACCCAGCGGCTTCGACCCGAAAAAACGATACCCGGTGATGGTCTATCTCTACGGCGGCCCCCACGTGCAGCTGGTGACCAACAGTTGGGACAAGCCTTTTAACCAATATATGGCGCAACAGGGCTATATCGTGTTCACCCTGGACAATCGCGGTTCCGCCAATCGCGGCAAAATGTTTGAAGATCCCATCTTCAAACGCATGGGATCGGTGGAAGTGGAAGACCAGGTCACCGGAGTTAAATTTCTGCGCACACTGCCCTATGTGGACGCGGAGCGCATCGGTGTCTATGGCCACAGCTACGGCGGTTATATGGCGCTGATGACCATGTTCAAGGCCGGCGACTATTTCAAGGCCGGGGTGTCCGGAGCGCCGGTTACCGACTGGTCCCTGTACGACACCCACTACACGGAGCGCTATATGGGCAATCCCAACAGGGACGGCGAAGCCTATGAGGCCTCCTCGGTATTTCCCTATGTGGATGGCCTCAAGGGCTCACTGCTGATCTACCACGGCATGGCGGACGACAATGTGCTGTTTACCAATACCACCAAGTTGATCAAGGTGATGCAGGACAAGGGCATACAATTTGAATTGATGACCTACCCGGGTAAGAAACACAGCCTGCGCGGCAAGCAGACGGGTATCCACCAGTACAGCATGATCAAGAGTTTCTTCGATCGGCAGCTGAAGGGTGCAGCACAGTAATCAATCAACTGGGCGACCCTGCTGCCGATGGCTTTTGCGAGACACGCTGCGAATACCTCCATGTACGCTCGGCGTGGCATCCATGCCTCCAACGGTCCCGCAAAAAGCCCCCGGTAGCAGGACCGCCCGAGTCCTTAACTTAGTGCCATTGAGGTCTGTGCCCGGATTTTTATAGACGGCGGGATTTTATTCCGCCTGCCCTTTGTAGTCTTGATTGCCCCTTCTGCAAATTTTCGGCGGAAAGAAAGGCGTCGCAATTCCCGCTATCGACTTCTCCTCGCGATCAGCGATCATCAGCTGTTCCTATACTGCAAACCTCACCGCTATTTTTCGCTATCTCAAATTTCTCAGGGAGGTTTGTCTCCATGGCGCTGTGGAAACCCGACCCGTCGTTCTATCCCTCGGCCAAAATGGCAATGCAGGCGCCGCCCGAGCGCCACGCCTATGTGGCGGCGCTTAATCCGGACGGTGGAGAAAAACCCGACGCCATCTGTGTGGTCGACCTGGACCCGGATTCCGCGACCTACAGTCAGGTGGTTGGCGAGCTGGAGTTGCCCTATGTCGGCGACGAACTGCATCATTTCGGCTGGAACGCCTGTAGTTCGGCACTATGTCCGTTTGCGCCGCATCCGCACCTGGAGCGGCGCTACCTGGTGGTGCCCGGGCTGCGCAGTTCGCGTATCTATATCATCGACACCAAGCCGGATCCCCGGCAGCCGCACATTGTAAAAACCCTGGAGCCGGAGGAGGTCATCGGCAAGTCCGGTTACAGCCGTCCGCACACAGTGCACTGCGGGCCGGACGCGATTTACATCTCCGCCATGGGCTCGGCCAAGGGGGACGAAGGTCCCGGCGGTATTTTCATGCTGGACCATTTCAGCTTCAGTGTTGTCGGCCCCTGGGAGCTGCACCGCGGCGATCAGGAACTGGCCTACGACTTTTGGTGGCACTTGGCGGAAGATGTGCTGATCAGCAGCGAGTGGGGAAAGCCATCGCAGTTTGAAAACGGCCTGGTGCCGGAGGATCTGCTGGCGAACAAGTACGGCCACCGCATCCATTTCTGGGACCTGCGTAAAAGACGCCTTGCCCAGAGCATCGATATAGGCGCCGAACACCAGATGCTGCTGGAACTGCGCCCGGCCCACGACCCGACCAAGGACTACGGTTTTGCCGGAGTCGTCATCAGTACCGAGGATCTGTCCGCATCCGTATGGACCTGGTATCGCGAGGGCGGTGAGTGGAAAATGAAGAAAACCATTTCCATTCCCGCGGTGCCGGCGGATGAGGAACCCCTGCCCGAAGCGCTGAAGCCGTTCAAGGCGGTGCCGCCGCTGGTGTCGGATATCGATCTCTCCCTCGACGACCGCTTCCTCTACGTGTCCTGCTGGGGCACCGGTGAGCTGCACCAGTACGATGTGTCCGATCCTTTCAATCCCCGGCTCACGGGTAAGGTGGAGATCGGTGGAATCGTCGCCAGGAAGGGGCACCCCAAAGCGGACAGGCAATTGCTCGGTGCGCCGCAGATGGTGGAGATCAGCCGCGACGGGCGCCGGGTCTATTTCACCAATTCGCTCTACAGCACCTGGGACGACCAGTTTTATCCCGACAAGATGACGGGCTGGATGGTCAAGGTGAATGTCGATCCATCTGGAGGGATGGAACTGGATCCCGATTTTTTCATCGACTTCGGGAAAACCCGCGTACACCAGGTAAGGCTGGAAGGTGGAGACGCTTCTACCGACTCATACTGTTTCCCTTCCTGAGGGACTCAGCCCCTGGCTGGTCATGATTGCCCTCGGCGCCTTTCACGGGCTCAACCCGGGAATGGGCTGGCTGTTTGCCCTGTCGCTGGGATTGCAGCAACACAGCGGGCGGGTCATCTGGATATCACTGTTTCCCATTGCGATCGGACACGCCGCGGCGATTGTCGCCGTAGTGTTGATCGTGCTTGCGGGACTGCAGGTGATCTCATTCCACAGATTGCAGTGGCTAACCGCTGTACTGCTGTTGGGATTCGGCATCTACAAACTGTTCAACTACTATCGCCACCCGCGTTGGGTCGGCATGAAGGTGGGGATGCGCGACCTGTTGTTGTGGTCATTTCTGATGGCTACGGCCCATGGCGCCGGTCTGATGGTCATTCCCGCGCTGCTGGGGGTGGCGGCGGAACAGAAATCCCATCATGCCGGCGGGCATCCGGCGATGCCCGAGGGAGGGGCCATGTTGTTGGCGGTGGGTGCCCATACCCTGTCGATGTTGCTGGTGATGGGGGCCGTCGCCTGGATTGTTTACCGCAAGCTTGGCCTGAGTGTACTGCGGCAAAAGTGGATCAATTTTGATTTGATTTGGGCGGTCGCCCTGCTGGTTGTCGGTGGTGTGGCGCTGTGGATGGCGATCTGAACATGAGGACGAGACTTGAGATCTTCTGCAGCCAGCCAAAAAAATCTCTCCCTGTTGTCACAAAGAATTTTTTTCAGGTGTTTTTAAAAAACTATTGACAGTCTGATGGAGGAGCGTAATATGCGCGCCCTCTCAACGAACAGATTATTTTTGAGCACTGAAATGCCATTGATGCTAGGAAAACCAAATACAGCGCTTTGCTGCGAATATTTCGCGGCGCAGTGGCCTGTGCGAAAAGATTTCGTTTAGTGCGCTTTCTCTCGGGAAGGCGTTGGCCTTTCCGGAGATGGGAAACCCAAGTGGATTCCAAAAGCCCGGAAAGTCAATTTCCGGGCTTTTTTTTGCCCAAAATCCGGAGTGCAACCGTGTGGTGTAACGATCTTTATCCGTACACAGAGCCCGCGGGCAGTGATTTTGCCCACTGTGGATTTGTGTTGCCTGTGAGAAGGCAGCTCCCGGTGACAGAAAATCCGTACCGGGAATTTGATAACTATTTTCTATAGCGCGCTGGGTGACCGGCGCAGGTCGCCGGTTGTGTGGTTTTTCTGAACCCCGTTCGGTGATCCGATCGGGGTTTTTTGATTTTTGGGCGGGGAACCGCCCGTTACCGCGTTTATCGACAATCGGCGCGAACAGCGGCACTGGGTCCAACTCCAGGCTGGCGCGGCGGCCCCTGGCTGGCCGTGTACCGATCGCGGCCGATGCGATAGGCACCTTGCTATCTAGCTCAGAGGTAGAGCAGCGAATTTGTATTCGTTGGTCGCGGGTTCGACTCCCGCGATAGCAGCCACGTCGACTCCAAATCGACTCTTCGGGAAGGCCGGGAGGCCGGGGTTCGAATCCCCACATGCCTGTCACGCATGCAGAATATCCACCCAGGGGGCCACTGCATCGCGCGCAGTTTGCGCGATGCGCTGCCCACGACGTCGCCGCCGGCGGGTCTGCCCGCCGCGCGACGCGAGTAAGCCGGAAACACAGCGCGCCAGGAGGCGGTACACACAGGAGGTGTGCGATGTGCGACGGCCGATGCCCGAGAGACAGCACCGGGGAGTGCTGTCGTTCGCCCGGTTGGCACAAACCGGCGGCCCCGCCGCGGGCAGGTGGCTCCCTCTTTATTTTTGCTTTCGGGCTTACCGGAGGCGCGATCTTCAAGGAGAGATGTTATGAAACTTTGGAAGACTATCGATGTAGCGGACAACCAGCGCGCGCTGTTATTCCGGCGCGGACGCTACCAGTCGCTGCTGATGCCCGGCCGCCACCGGATCAATTTGTTCGGCGGGAACGTTGCGGTCGAGCACTACGATGCCACCGAACTGGTGATGTCGCGGCCGAATATCAAATACCTGTTGCGCGAGTACGCATCGCTGGCGGAACACCTGGCCCATTACGAGACCGGCGACCGGGAGGTGGCGCTGGTGTACCGGGACGGCAAACTGGCGGAACTGCTGGGCCCGGCCAGCGCCCTGACCCTGTGGAAGGGAATCGATGCGATGCGCGTGGAATCGATCGATATCGATGCCGAGGCGGCAGTCGCTCCCCACCTGGTCGCATTACTGGGCAAGGGATTGCCGATGCGCCTGCTGCGCAAGGCGCAGGAGCTGCTGCACTACGTGGAGGTTCCCGACCGCCATCTGGGCCTGCTGCAGGTCAACGGCAAGCTGGAAAAGATGCTGGAGCCCGGCAGCTACGCGTTCTGGAAGCACGGCCGCAACCTGTCGGTGAAGCTGGTGGATCTGCGCCTGCAGGCGATGGAGGTCAATGGCCAGGAAATCCTGACCCGCGATCGGGTTTCCCTGCGGGTAAACCTGTCCGCCGGCTACCGGGTGGTGGATACGCGCACCGCCGTGGAAACCCTGAGTGACTACAGCGCGCATATCTACCGCGTTTTGCAACTGGCGTTGCGCGAGGCGGTGGGTACCCGCCCGCTGGATACACTGCTAGAGAACAAGGACGCGCTCAACAGCGAGATCCGCCAGGCGGTTGCCGGGGGCCTGCAGGCCTCGGGTATCGAGCTGGTCGACGTCGGAGTCAAGGACATCATCCTGCCCGGTGAAATGAAGCTGATCCTGAACCGGGTGGTGGAGGCGGAAAAGGAGGCGGAGGCCAACCTGATCCGCCGCCGCGAGGAAACCCAGGCGATGCGAGCGCTGCACAACACCGCGAAGATGATGGACAACAATCCGACCCTGGTGCGGCTGAAAGAACTGGAAGCGCTGGAGCGCGTGACCGGCAAGATCGACCGGATCTCCGTTTACGGTGGCCTGGACGGCCTGATGAACGAACTGGTCAAGTTGCGCGGTGTGGGATCTTAGCGAAAGCCACCGGGAAACCGGTGGCTTTTTTTTGCCTGGCGTCATATCCCTTTCTTTGACTGATGAAGTGTTAGCGCAAACAAACTGTCGTGATAACATCCCCGTTCTAGGAATGGAACGAGCCCGCAAGGCTTTTCCCCAGGCTTAAAACAATAAGCAAAACGAAATGGAATATTCACCGCTATCCCGGGGCTGGGCCCTGCCTCTCGGCTCCCTGTTTTTCATCTGTGCTCTCTACTGGAACGGCCACGGCAGCGACCTGGGGTATTGGACCAGTTGGATGCAGCAGATGGCCCAGGGCTACCAACATGCCCAGGCCAATTACCCACCCCTGCTACTGCACTGGTTCTGGCTGCTGGCAAAAATATTCGACTTTGCCGGATTTGAATATCCACCGGTTTCCCCCGTATAGCTGAAGTTTTTTGTATTGCTGCCGGTTTTGGTCACACAGCTGTGGCTCTGTCACCGGGTGGAGCGCTCGCTGTGCGAGAGAAATGTACAGCCGTTGAAGAGTCCGGTGTTTTGGGCTGTGGTGGCGAGTCCGGCGCTGCTGCTGGATGGTCCAGTGTGGGGGCAGGTGGATCTTTTGCCCTTCCTGCCCATGTGGCTGTCCCTGGTGTACGCCTTTCGCGCGCGTTTTTTTATTGCCGGTGCCGCATTCGCGTTGGCGCTGCTGTGGAAATTCCAGGCCATCGTCATCCTGCCGGTGCTGGCGGGGCTGTTTATGCGACGCTGGCGCCTGCAACATACTGCTGGTATTGCCCCTGGAGGGCGATGCCATCTGGCGGCAGCTCTCCTGGCTGGTAGTTGTTCTCACCTTGTTTGCCCTGGCAACTCTGGGGCTGGGGCTCCGCCTGCCCACCTCCGTGAAGATACCTCACGGAGGTGCCATAGCCGCCGCAGTGGTGGGCGGTTTTATGACTGTGCAGGTTTACCAGCTCCACAGCCTCAACCGGGTGGAGTTCGACCGCCTGGGGCGTGTCTACCTCAGCGATATCAAGGAGTCGTACTTCCACCAGGACTGGGGGCGTTTGAGCCGCGACGCCAGCGTCAATAACGATCCGCTGAACATCTACGGCCGGAATTTTGACAAGGGGCTCGGGGTACACGCCTTCTCGAAAGTAGCCTACCGCATTCCGGAGGGGGCAAACTTCTTCCACAGCTACTACGGGCTGGACCGCGCCGGCGAGAGCGGCAGTGTGCGCTTCAGTGTCCTTCTGGACGACCGCACCGTCTGGTCCAGTGGCGCCGTCGGCTGGCAGCCCCCGCGGCAGGTGCTGCTGCCGCTGCGCGGAGCACGCGAGATAGCACTGCAGGTGGACGGCCTGGGCAGTATCACTTCGGATCACGCGAATTGGGCGGAAGCGGGGCTCTGGCAGACGGCGCCCGGGGGCAGAATCCTGGCTCGCCAATAGGTGGGATTGGGCCCCAGACGGAATTTGCGCTGGAAACATTGGCCTGACCAGTGCAATAATGTTGCCTGACAATACCGTGCCCCCTGCGGCGCAGCGATAAACCCCGCGAGAAGAGATAAGAACCCGAACCATGAAAACGTACAGGCTTCTGTCGGTCGGATTACTGGTGCTGGCAACCGTCGCCTGCAATGCGAAAACCCCGGACGAACGTCGGCCCGCCGAAACCATGGCCGACTATCGGGAACTGTCCCGGCAGCTGCGCGAGATGGACCAGCAGCAGATGGCATCAGAATTGCGCCGCGCCGGGCTGCAGAAGCCGGCAGCGGCCATTAAGGCCAAGTACTTCGGCTTCGACCCGAAGCAGAAGGTGGACTTCTACCGCACCGCAGAGGGGCGGCGCATTGCGGATATCGTGCTCAGCTACCAGACCCCGTCCGGCGGCTGGTCCAAGCGCACCGATATGAGCACCGAGCCGCGCAGGCCGGGCCAGGCCTACGGCACCGAGAAGAACTATATTCCCACCTTCGACAACAATGCCACCAGCACCCAGTTCTGGGTGATGGCCAGCGCCTTCAAAGCGACCGGAGACGAGCGCTACGCGAAAGCCGCCGAGCGGGCGCTGCAATTGATACTGCTGGCGCAATACCCCAGCGGCGGCTGGCCCCAGTCCTTTCCACTGCGGGGCAAGTACCACGACCTGATCACCTTCAACGACAAGGTGGTGTGCGACCTGCTGAAAATCGTCAGCGCCGCCGCGCGGGGGGAGGAGGGGCTGGACTTCCTGCCCGCGCCCCTGCGGGAGCGCGCCGCGGACAGCCTGCAGCGGGGCCTGCAGATGATCGTGGACGCCCAGGTTGTCAGCGATGGCCGCGCCACCATCTGGGGCGCCCAGCTTGATCCGCAGACACTGGCACCCGCGGCCGCCCGGGCCTTCGAGCCGGTGGCCCTGTCGACCGCGGAGAGCGCGGAGCTGGTGCTATTTCTGATGGAGCTGAAAGAACCGACCGACGATGTCAGGAAGGTCATAGAGAGCGCGCACCAGTGGTTCGCGGAAAACCAGATTCTCGGTTACCGCTGGGAAAAGGGGCAGCACGACTACCGGGAGCTGGTGCCGGATGCGGATGCCAACCCCCTGTGGGCGCGCTTTTACGAACCCGGCGGCGACAACAGGCCGGTGTTCGGCGATCGCGACGGCAAGGTGTATTACGATGTCCGGGAGCTGTCCCTGGAGCGCAATCTGGGCTACGGCTGGTACACCAAACACCCGCACAAGGTGTTGAAAAAATTTGCCAAATGGCGGCAGCGGCATAGCGGTTAGTCGCGGTTTATTACCTCTTGTGACCTCTATATCGTCAATGTAGGAGCGGCGGGGCGGCCATCCGCCCATGGCCGCGATTGAATTTCGGGAAGGCCCCAGCATCAATCGCGGCCATGGGCCGCTCCTACAAAAGAAGGGTTTATTCCCGCAACCTGGTCGCGACAAAACTGTCGCGACTCTCCAGCTTGTCCGAAAGCTCCGCCAGTCGCGGATGCCCGCTGCGCCAGTCGATCTCCGGGTGGCGGAAATCCGCATAAGCCAGCGCGCAGGCCAGATTGATATGGGCCAGAGTCAGTTGCTCTGGCAGTAGATCGAGATGTTCCGCCAGGTAATCGAGAGTGCGCGCGGTGGCGGCCTGGTACCGCTGCCACCAGAAGTCGGATTTCAGCCCCTGTTGGTCCCGCCCTTTTTCCACCCGCAACAGCACCAACGTATCGATCAGGCCGGAACAGACGGAGTAGAAAGTTTTCAGTTCCCAGTCCTTCTCCATCGGCTGTCCCAGCCGGCCGTCTCCCAGTTCCCTATCGAGATAAGCGCAGATCACCTCGCTGTCCATAATCGGCCGGCCGCTGTCCGCGATCAGGCAGGGCACTTTGCCCAGCGGGTTGCTGGCAATAAATTCGCCGGCGTTGTCGAAGGGATGGGATACCTCTTCGCGCAGTTTTTCTTCCAGGCCGTGCTCGCGCAGTGCGATACGAGCGCTGCGGGCGTAGGGGGAGGCGTGGGTGAAGTAGAGTTTCATCGAAGACCCCTGTTGCAGGATGTGAGCACAGTGTGCTGAACCGCGCCGTCGTTGTCGACAGCGGGATGGGTTTTTGCGACGGGTTGCCCGTCGCGCAGCTATTACCGGTAATAGTCCGCATGTTTTACTGGTGCCTGCTGTTAGCATCAGCAATTCATCAATGGAGGAAAGCCCAATGACCAAGGAACTCGTTCTTTACACCAACCCCCAGTCCCGTGGCCGCATCGCGCGCTGGATGCTGGAAGAAGCGGGGGTGCCCTACAGCACGGAAATACTGGAGTACGGCGGCAGCATGAAATCACCGGAGTATCTGGCCATTAACCCCATGGGCAAGGTGCCCGCTATTCGCCACGGGGACCAGGTGGTAACCGAGGGGGCTGCTATCTGCGCCTACCTGGCGGAAACTTTCCCCGAGGCAGGCCTGGCGCCGCGGCCGGAGGAGCGCGCCAGTTATTACCGCTGGCTGTTTTTTGTCGCCGGTCCCATGGAAGCCGCGATCACCGACCTCAAGGTATTCGGTGTGGAGCCTGAGCCGGAAAAGCAGATGATGGCGGGCTATGGCAGCTACGCCGCCGTGGTCGACAACCTGAGCCACTGGTTCAAGACCAACGCCTATGTGACCGGCGAACGCTTTACCGCAGCGGACGTGTATGTGGGGGCGCAGGTCAACTGGGGGATCAGTTTCGGCACCCTGGAGAAGCGCCCGGAGCTAGTCGACTACGCCGCCCGCGCCGCCGACCGCGATGCCTTCCGCCGCGCCACGGAAATGGACGAGGCGCTGGTGAAGGAAAAGGCGTAACGCCTTTTTACCTCTGCCCCTGTAAGAGCCTGTTTAGAATCTCGCGAAGAACTCTCCAGGTCGGGAGGGGTGCCTCTTTTCGGGACCGTATGAGGCAGGGATGCCGATTACGAGCGTACAGGGATGTATTCACAGCGTGTCCCGGAAAGAGGCACCCCTCCCGACCCCGCGCTGGACGTGCAGCACCGTAGATCGCAAACAGGCTCTAAGAGTGGCTGCCGGCGACGGGCTGCGAACCCGTTCGCGGCCAGCGGCCGCTCCTACAGCGGTGCTGAGCCGGCCCAGGGGCGGGCAGAACCTGTCTCTCAGATAGCTGGCTGGCCCGCGGCGCCATTGGCGATAAGGTGGTACAGGTGCTGCTTCAGGTAGGCGCGCCGTTTCTTGAGGCTGTTGTAGTGCTCGTCGTCGGTGCCGATGCCACTCTCCTGCAGGCCGCGGATTTCCTTGTCGAGCCGCTCGTACTCCCGTCTGTCGATTCTGAACCCCAAGTCCTCGGCAGCCAGGCGTTTGATGGTCTCAATATACTCGGGGAAGTCGTGTTCGAGGGTGTGGGCAGTTATCGTCGGCATGGAGGCATCTCCTTTGGCTGGAAATGGGGGCCGCCAGTCAATGGTAGTGTGCCCGAGGGGTCGCCCGCCTGTCGACGCAATCAGGCGTCAGTCGGGGCAGGCAAACCTTCACACTAAGCTAAGTGATAATTCTTCTCATTTAGAGTGGGTCCCAGGCGCACCGAAGTCGTAGGATGGGCAAAGCGCAGCGTGCCCATCAGGCGGCCAGTGATGGGCACGCTGCGCTTTGCCCATCCTAAGGGTATCGTTGTCCCCTGCTTAGTTCGGACCACTGAGCTCAGTGATAGTGCAACTCGGTCGCCTTGCCGTGGAACACCCTATACGCATAGATGGTATAGGCCAGTATCAGGGGCACCACGATCACCGCGCCCACCAGGATAAATATCAGCGATTCGGTGGCGCTGGCGGCCTCCCAGATGGTGATTTTACCCGGCACGATTTCCGGGAAGAAACTGAACGCCAGGGCCGTGAAAGACAGAAGAAAAATCAGCAGCACATTCACAAAGGGAATCCAGCAGTGCCGGTCATCCACCTTCGGCAGGCGCCGGAGCAGAATCTCGTTGGCGCCGAAGGCGAAAAAGCACAGCATCGGAATCAGCAGCACAAACATCACCAGCGGAAAAGTGAACCAGCGGTCGAATACGCCGGGGTTGACCATCGGGTTGACCAGGGAGACCGCAACCACACCGACAAAGGCCGCGCGCCCGGCGAGGTGTGTCCAGCGAATCGCGCGGCTCTGCAGTTTGCCCTCGGTTTTCATAATCAGCCACGCGGAACCGATATAGCTATAGGCCGCGGTCACACCCAGCGCGCTCAGCGCGGAAAACAGCTGCGACGGCCAGCCGGGCTCGAAGCCCATCACATATTGGCCGAGCATATAGCCCTGGGTCAGGGTGGTGAGCAGCGAGCCGATCTTGAAAGTGCGGTCCCAGGCGAGCTTGTGGTTCACTGCCGCCTTGGCGCGGAAGTCGAACGCGACCCCGCGCAGTATCAACCCCAGCAGCATGATCGCCACCGGAATATACAGGTGGGTCAGGATAAAACTGTGCGCGATGGGGAAGGCGATCAGCAGCAGTCCGATCGCCAGCACCAGCCAGGTCTCGTTGGCGTCCCAGAAGGGGCCGATGGAGGCGATCATGGTGTCCCGCTGCGCCTCGTCTTCCTCCCCCATGGGCAGCAGAATTCCCACGCCCAGGTCGTAGCCGTCGAGCACCGCGTAGAGCAATATCGCCAGCCCCATCAAGCCGATAAAAACAACCGGCAGCCATTCGCTTGCAGTGAGTTCGTTCATTGTGTGTTGTCTCCAGCGGATTGCGGCAGGTTGGTGAGGTTGCCACCGCGGATAGGCTCCGCCGTTTCGAATTCCTCGACTTCCACCGATTTCAGGGCCATCACCCGCAGGGTGTGGATATAGGCCCACATCAGCACCACGTAGACTGTCAGGTAGAGAGCCAGGGAAAAGCCCACGTTGGATGGCGGCACCGGCGTTATCGCGTCGGCGGTTCTGAGCACTCCGGTCACCAGCCAGGGCTGGCGCCCTATCTCGGTGACATACCAGCCGGCGAGGGTGGCCAGCCAACCGGAGAAGGTCATCGCCACCACCACCTTGAGCATCCAGCGGGGCAGTTCCCCGCGCCGGTACAGAAGCCAACAGCCGGTCCATGCCGTCAGCAGCATCAGCACGCCGACGCCGACCATAATGCGAAAGCCGTAGAAGAGTGGCGCCACCGGCGGGTGGTTGTCTTCGAAATCATTGAGCCCCTGGACTTCGCCATCGAGGGTATGGGTCAGGATCAGGCTGGCCATTTTTGGAAGGGCTATTTCGAAATGGTTGCTCCTGGTCTCCTCGTCCGGTACCGCAAACAGGAGCAGGGGGACGCTCGTTTCCGTTTCCCAGATCCCCTCCATGGCGGCGATTTTTTGCGGCTGGTGTTCCAGGGTGTTGAGCCCGTGCAGGTCGCCGACAAATACCTGAATGGGGGCGAGGATTGCCGCTACTATCAATCCGGTTTTCAGCGCCAGGCGCGGCGCCCGTTTCTCGTCGCCCTTGAGGATGCGGTAGGCGGAGAGCCCGGCGACAAAAAAGGACGCGGTGAGGCCGGAGGCCAGCAACATATGGGTCAGCCGGTAGGGGAAAGACGGATTGAAGATCACTGCCAGCCAGTTTGCGGCATGGGCTACGCCATCGCGCATCTCAAAGCCGGCCGGTGTCTGCATCCAGGAGTTGAGCGCCAGAATCCAGAAGGCGGACAGGGTGGTGCCTATGGCCACGATCAGTGCGGAAAAGGTGTGCACCTTGCTCGGCACCCGGTTCATCCCAAAGAGCATAATCCCCAGGAAGGTCGCCTCCAGGAAAAACGCCGTCAGCACCTCGTAACCCAGCAGCGGCCCAGCGATATTGCCCACGGTTTCCATGTAGCCCGGCCAGTTGGTGCCGAACTGAAAGGACATGGTGATGCCGCTGACTACGCCCAGGGCGAAGTTGAGCGCGAATACCTTCACCCAGAAGCGGTAGGCGCGCATCCACACCGGATTGTCCGTCTGGTCGAAGCGCAATTTGAAAAAGAAAAGAAACCAGCCCAGGGCGATGGTGATGGCGGGGAAGAGAATATGGAAGCTGATATTGGCTGCGAACTGAATTCTCGACAGTATCAGGGTGTCCAGCATAAAGACCTCTGCGGTATCGTGGTCGGGACTTGTGTGCTCCCCTCTCCCTTCTGGGGAGAGGGGCCGGGGGAGAGGGGACCCAGGATCTACCCCTCAGCTCTTTCTACCTTTGAGCGCAAGCAGCTTGCTGAGCCCGGATCCCAGCCTCATCAGTTTTAGCAGGTCCTTCTGCTCCAGCCTGCTCAAAGTGTTGGCAAACCGGTCCAACAGTTCCAGCAGGTCGTACACCTCTTGCATCTTTTCCTGCGCCCGGGCTTCCTGCTCGTCTTGAGGGTCGTTCAGCAGCAGCTGGCGCAACAGTGACAGGGTAGGGTCCAGCTCGCGCTTGCGCCGCTCCTCGAACACGGTGCGCGCCATATCCCAGATGGAGCCGGCGGCGGTAAAGTAGTCTTTCCGGTCCCCGGGTAAGTGATGCAGTTCCACCAGGCGCCATGCCTGCAGTTCCTTCAGTCCCATGCTCACATTGCCGCGGCTGATCTTCAGCGCCTGGGCCAGCTGGTCTGCGTTCAGAGGCTCGGATTGGATGGTCAGCAGCGCCAGCATCTGCCCGACGGTACGGTTGAAGCCCCAGCGGCTGCCCATCTCTCCAAAATGCAATACGAAGGCCTGGGCCTGGCTGGTCAGCTTCATGGGTTTCTTAAGTTTCAGAAATTTCTGAAAATTATAAAGATAAAGGGGTAGCTGTCAATCCTCCCGACGGGCTATCGAAGGGTATCCAGTGCGGATTGATACCAGCCGTCGGGCACGATAAAGCCGCGGGTCCGCTCCCGGCCACCGATGAGCCCTGCGACGCAGAGCGGTCTGTGCAGTCCTTCGCTTTCGAGTATTTCCGCGAGCGCCGCGCAGGAGCGGGATTGCAAAACCCGGTAGCCCCGATCCGCCAGCCAGCCCTGTTTGGGCAGTGTCACCCAGTGGTAGGCTTCGGTGACAAAACGTTGCCGGAACTCGCTCGGCGCCGCCCACCAATGGCTGGTGGGATTGATGTCTGCGTCCAGCGGCTGGTTCCTGTCACCAAGGCGGCGAAACAGACGGCCGGGCATCAGTGTCCACTGGCGCTCGATCAGAATGCCCTGCTGCTGCAGGATTTTTTTCGCCGCCGGCTGTTCGATCACCGGCAGCTGGTGATCGCGCATCCGCGCCAGTTTGATATCCAGCCGGTCGTGCAGGCCCGGGCCAACCCAGCGGTCATTATCCACCTGCAGATAAAACTTTATCGCCAGCTCCCAGTGCTCGGTGCTGTCGGTGGGCAGGTGCCGCACCACAAAGTCCAGTTCGCCCAGGGTGCGGCCGCTGTGGCGCAAAGGCAGATTGCGCTGACGTAATTCGTAGTGGGGGTGGTGGGTGAAGGCAAAGCTCCAGAGGTTTTCAAAATACACACCCAGGCGCTTGCTCGGCCCGCTTGCGACAAAGGTCTCCAGCTCCCGCTGCAGTCTGTTGCGGATTTCCTCCCGGGAGAAAAAGGCCGACAGCTGCTCCCGGCGTTCATCGGGGAGCCAGGGCAGGTTCCAATCCCTGACAATGGAGGGAGTATTCACCGACCAAATTAGGTTGGTCCAGTGGTTCGGGACTGAATCCGCTCGAGCCATTGGTCGCCTCGACGAGTGGGGCAGCTGCCGCGGCGCTTTCCGCCGAGCTGTGCTAACTTTCATTGCGAATAAAAAAGTAACTGCTCACCCCTGTAGGAGCGGGCCATGCCCGCGAACAGAGGCCGATCGCGGGCATGGCCCGCTCCTACAGGGTGATTCCCTTAATCCAATGCAGGTTTCCTGTGAGTGAGTAGTTACTAAAATAATGCCTTAAAGGAGGCCGGTGTGGAATCAGGACCATTGATCTCGATCGGCCTGCCGATCTCCCTGTTTATCATCATGACCGGTATCGGCATGACCCTGACCGCCCGGGATTTTCACCAGGTGACGGTGAAACCAACCGGGCTGATCGTTGGAACCATTGCGCAAATCCTGGTGATGCCGCTGGTCGCCTTCGCCCTCTGCTGGGCGCTGGGCCTGCCGCCGGCCATAGCAGTCGGGCTGGTGGTTATCGCCGCCTGTCCCGGCGGCACCACCTCCAATCTGTTCACCTTGCTGGCGCGCGGGAATGTGGCGCTGTCGATAGTGCTGACGGTTTCCGCGAGCATGATCACTATTCTGACCCTGCCGTTCTTCACCAATTACGCACTGCAGACTTACTTTGGTACCCAGCAGGAAATCGTACTGCCGTTCGGTAGGACCGTCGCCATGCTGTCCGCAATAGTTCTGCTACCGGTGGCCATCGGCATGGTAATGCGCGCTTTTCTGCCCCAACTGGCGAGCCGCGCCGAGGGGCTGGTGAGTATTTTTGGCGGCCTGGTGCTGGCGGTGCTGGTGGCGGCAGTCATTTATGGGATTCGAGACCGCTTCTTGGATTTGCTGATTCAGGCCGGGCCCTCGGCGGTACTGCTCAACCTGCTGGGCATAGCGCTGGGGCTGCTCTCCAGCCGCGCCACCGGCCTGTCCCGGCGCGAAGCGCTGGCGGTGGCCACCGAACTGGGCGTCAAGAACGG
This sequence comes from Microbulbifer sp. TB1203, assembly GCF_030997045.1. Lineage (NCBI taxonomy): Bacteria > Pseudomonadati > Pseudomonadota > Gammaproteobacteria > Cellvibrionales > Microbulbiferaceae > Microbulbifer > Microbulbifer sp. TB1203. The sequence goes on from NZ_CP116899.1 coordinate 5,040,668, forward strand.
CACCCTCGGCCTGATGGTGACACTGACGTTGCTGCACTCCAGCGAGATGTCGATTCCCTCCGCCGTCTACGGCGTGCTGATGTTTCCGATCGGCTTCCTGCTGGCGGCCTATGGTCGGCGGGTTATTCCCGCGGGCAAGGGCGCCGCAGCGGCCGAGCCTGCCTAGAACTCACCTCCGGGCCGCGGAGCTCTTTACCAAAAGCGTGCTGAAGGTTCCAACCTGGGAGCGCCGAGCTCCAGCTCGGCAACCTCCTCCGGAGTCATGGCGCGCAGTACTGTGGGCGATGGTCCCAAGCTCACCCCCTGTCTCAGTGTTTCGTTTTTTTGCGACTGCTTTGCAGGCGGTGCCGAGCTGGAGCTCAGCGTTCCCAGGGGCGGAGCTGGTTCGTCTTCAACGCACTCCGGGCAAAGAGCTCCGCGGTCCCGGGGGGACTATGGGGTATTGTATTGGTTGAAGTGGTCGTTGTCGGTGGTGACCAATTGCATCAGTTTCGGGTGCACGAACAGTTTTTCCTTGCCGGCCTGGATCTCGTTGAGCACGCCGATTTCGGCGAGTTTTTTCAGGTAGCTGGAGGCGGTCTGGCGCTGGGCGATGCCGACGTCCACCAGGTTGTGGATGCGGCAGTAGGGCTGCTCGAAAAGGATCTGCACCAGTTCGTGGCTGTAGATCAGGATTGGCTGGGTCAGCAGCTCCTTTTCGATCAGGTAGAGGGTATTCAGCACCCGGTGCGGCCGTTGCCGTCGATAAAGGGGTGTATGGCTTCGAACTGGTAGTGGGCTACGGCCATGGTGACCAGCGGATCCAGTTTTGAGGATTCGCTGTGCATAAACTGCTCCCAGTTGCCGAGGAGATCGCGGATCAGAGCTTCGCCGGCGGGCGGTGTGTAGATGATCTCGCCGTTGGCCGTATTGGCGATGGTGGTGCCGGGAACCCGGCGGATATCCATCTGTGTGCCCTTGATGGTGGAGCAGACGGCCACTGCGGTGGAGGTATTCAGTGGGCGATGGTTCAGTGCCCGGAACCCTCGTAGAGGGCGGTGCGGCAGCGCAGGGCTTCCCTGGTGGCGGGGTCGGCCTGGCTCTCTTCGCCGGCGTAGCGGAACAGCTTGTCGCTGGTGGTCACGATATTCTCGATTTCCGAACTGTCCTTGGCTTCCAGCAGCGTCAGGGTGTTGATCAGCAGCGCCTGGTTGGGCAGCAGCTCGGCCGCCTGTTTCAGCTCTGCCAAAGCGGCGCGCGCGGGGATACAGGCCTTGAGGACCTCTGTGTTTTCCAGTTCGGTGGCCGGGGGCAGCGGCGGGAGCTGATTGTACGGCCGAGCGGGGTCCCAGCTTTCATCAATTGTCATGTTCAAATTTCTTGTAAATTTCGACACTTGATGCGGCTTATGTCGATGCCGTCGACATGTCCAGCCTTCATGTTGAAATTTTATCATTATTTCGACATGACATGAGGTTCGGGAGAGGAAAGCCTCAGGCAGCCTCCCATGCAAGATAGATTGATCGAAAGTTTGTCAGGAGTCCGATAAAGACCGCTTGTTCCCAAACGCCGAGTCCGGCAGCCTCCAAAGCACCACCCCGCCCGCCACAAACAACAGAATCACCGCCAACATCGAATAGCGCACGTCGCCGAACCAAGCCCCGGAGAGCCCAAACAGCGGTGGGCCGATCAGTGCGGCGAACTTACCCATCAGGTTGTAGAAGCCGAAAAACTCGCCGCTCATGTGGGCGGGGATCAATAGCGCGTAGCAGGAGCGACTCAGCGCCTGCACACCACCCTGCACCAGTCCCACCAGGATTGCGATTGCGAAGAATTCCCAGGGCGAGCGGATCAGTGCGCCCCAGATACACACCAGGATATATACCGCCAGACCGATAGTGATGCCCCGCCGCGGACCTATGCGGTGGCCCAGATGGCCGAAGGCAATGGCCGCGGGGAAGCCGATAAACTGCACCAGAAGCAGCGCGGTGATCAACTGGTCGCGCTCGAAGCCCAGTGCGCGACCGTAGGCCACCGCCATGCGAATCACCGTGCCCACGCCATCGATGTAGAGCCAGTAGGCGAGCAGGAAGATACATACCGACCGGTAGCGGCGCAGATTGCCCAGGGTGCTGCGCAGCTGCGCGACCCCCCGAAGCCAGGCCGAACCACCGCCCGCTGCGCCGACGGCCGGAGGCTCCGGCACCAGCAACAGCAGCGGTAGGGAAAACACAGCCCACCAGAGCGCGGTGGCCACAAATGCGGCCAGCGCCGCTTGGGTGCTGTCGGCAAAGCCAAAGGCTTCCGGCCTGAGTGCTGCGACCACACAGCCGAGATACATCAACCCGCCGCCGAGATATCCCAACCCGTACCCCAGTCCTGATACCGTGTGCCACTGTTCCTGCGGCGCCACACTGGTCAGCAGTGCGTCGTACAGCAGGTTGGCCCCCATAAAGCCGACTGTGGCGCAGACAAACAGCAGCGATGCCGCCAGCCAAGCGCCACTTGGCACCCCTGATAGCAGAGCGGTGGCAACCATCCCGGACAATGCAAACAGGAATAGCAGGCGCTTGCGTGCCCCGGCAGCGTCCGCCAGCGCGCCGACCAGTGGCGCGCTCAGAACAATCACCAGCGAAGCCGCGGAGTTACTCCAGCCCAAACGCAGGTTGGTCACTTCCGGCGACGCCCCGGTATTCCAGAAATCCTGGAACAACAGCGGAAAAAATCCCGCCAGCACCACGGTGGCGAAGGCGGAATTTGCCCAGTCATAGAGAGCCCAGCCCCAGATGGCGCGCCGCCCGCGCCTCGCGCCAATGCCCTGCATAAATTCTTCCGTGACCAGATCGGCGTGTTCCCGCTCAGCATAGCTGCCCCTGGCCGGGGCCAAAAATGGGCGCTCATTTTCCCCTGTTGGGGAAAGGGGCTCTTATGCTTGCTGGAGTTCTTACACAGCTTCCGGGAGGAGTGGTCATGTCCGAGCGATTTATCGTATTACAGAGTTCCAGCGCGGTGATCCCTGCCAGCGCGAGCATGGGTGGGGTCGCCATCGCACATGCGCCGGTTGAGACCCTGTCGCTGACCGAGGTGGACCTGAGCAAGGCCGAGCACGCGAGCCTGCGGCACGACCCGCGTACCCGGGCCATAGCGCGAGCCATGCCGATGAAGCTCATAGAGCCCGTCGAGTCCGGGGCGGTAGCGGACCCCCAGGCCGGTGGGGAGACCTGGGGCGTGAGGGCGGTGGGCGCGCCGGAGTCGCCGTTCAGTGGCGACGGCGTCACCGTGGCGGTGCTCGATACCGGCATAGACCCGGACCACCCGGCGTTTCAAGGCGTGGAACTGGTGCGCAGGAACTTCACCGACGGCAGTGACGACGACCAGCACGGCCACGGAACCCACTGTGCCGGGACCATTTTCGGCCGCAACGTGAACGGCCTGCGCATCGGTGTAGCACCCGGGGTCAGGCGCGCGCTGATTGGCAAGGTGTTGGGACCGGGCGGCGGCTCTTCCGCGAGTATCGCCCATGCCATTCAATGGGCGATCGAGGAGGGCGCCCATGTAATCTCCATGTCCCTGGGTATCGACTTCCCGGGCTTCGTCGACGAGCTCGTGCACCGCGAGGGGCTGGACGTCAACCCGGCCACCTCCATCGCCCTTGAGCAGTACCGCGCCAACGTCAATCTATTCAATGAACTGGCCGGTTTCGTGAACTCCATCGGTGCCTTCGGCCATGGATCGATCATCGTCGCCGCCTCCGGCAATGAGAGCAACAGGCCCCAGTTCGAAATCGCCGTGGCCCCGCCGGCGGCGGGCACTGGCATCGTCGCTGTAGGCGCTTTGCAACAGGGAACTGACGGCCTGCGCGTGGCCTCGTTTTCAAACACCGAAGTGGACGTGTCCGCCCCCGGCGTGGGGGTGATCTCCGCGCGGCCGGGCGGCGGCCTGGTGTCCATGAGCGGCACCAGCATGGCCACCCCCCACACCGCCGGCGTGGCGGCGCTGTGGGCGGAAAAACTCAAGCGGCAAAACGGTGGCATTGAGAGCGGCGCGCTGCTCGCGCAGTTGGTTGCCCGCGCAGACCGCGCACCGTTGGCCGAAGACGCTGAAGAAGAGGATGTGGGCAGTGGCATAGTGCGGGCGCCGCTGGAATAAGAGCTTATACTTGGCCCGGTGCGACTAATATTCTCCACGCTCGCTTCGCAGAGTGCCTGGTTCTCCATTGTCTGAGCGAATTGGCCTTGAAGGCGGAGTTGGCCCAGTCATGAAGGGGCCAACTGCAGATGTCTGTCAACTTCCTGCATAACCTCCTCCATGAAGAAGTAGGTCGAGGTAAGAGGATGCTTGTTTACTGTGCTCAGCAAAGTGTTCGATAGCAGGAGTGATCGGCCTCAGCTTGAAAGTGCTAGCAGTTTCCCGGCTTGGCTGTTGCTGTGTGCTTTGTTGCTAATCGATAGTTTCTGATATGTGGGTTTGAAAAACGTACTACTGGCCAAATGCTGTGAATTAAATATTGCAGTGCTTGGTTTGCTTCTGTCACTTCATCCAATTTCTTTCTCTGCAGACCCCCATTGATATATAGTAGCCGACCTTGCTTCTGTACCGGGCTGCGCCCCTGTGCAGTTTGACAGGAAATCTATAAAAGATACTTAAGGACTTGGGGGCTGTAGGCCATGGACCATTCGTTCGTCAATCGATTCTTCTCATTCTTTTTTTCCTCCACTTTTTCCACACTCTTTGCGATCACACTGTTTAGTAACTGGTCCTATGCGGATGAACCGGATTCCGATGCGGATGGCATGCCAGATTACTGGGAGATTATGTACGGCCTGGATGCCTCCTATGCAGGCGATGCCCAGACAAACCGGGATATGGATCTTCTGCTCAACCTGGCTGAATTCCAGCTTCTGACCAATCCAGAACGTGAAGATACGGACTGGGATGGTGTTAACGATGACCAGGATCCATGGCCGACCAATGGCCGCTATGCTCATGATGCCGATAGCGACGGCTTGCCTGATGGTTGGGAGCAGGCACGGGGATTGTCGGCTGTGGATCCCGGCGATGCGGAATCCGACCTCGACGGCGATCAGTTGACTAATCTCCAGGAGTTTCAGCTGGGCACCCGCATCGACCTGGCCGATACCGACAGGGACGGAGAGATCGACAGCCTGGATGTATGGCCGTTGAATCCGGCCTACAAGCACGATTTTGACGGGGACGGCTTACCTGACCAATACGAACAGCAGCATCCCTTTTTGGATGAAAACTATCCGGGTGACGCACAGGACGATATTGATGGCGACCTGTTAACTGCGCTTCGGGAGTTCGAACTGGGCACCGATCCGGAAAATCCGGATTCGGATCTTGATGGGATAATTGACGGAGAGGATGTAGCGCCTACCAACCCTCGATACCAATGGGACCAGGACAGCGATGGCGCGCCTGATGAATGGGAAGTGCAATTCGGGTTCTCGCCTTCCAATCCTTACGATATCGTGAATCCCTATGACGGTGACAATGACGAAGTCTCGCCGCTGAATGAATTCAACCAGGGGACCGATCCCCGACTGGACGATTCAGATATGGACGGTATCTGGGATGGCCAGGACCGTTTTCCTTTGGATGCGGAATACACCAGGGATGAGGATCTTGACGGAATCCCGGCTATGTGGGAGTCCATGAACGGAGCTGATGATCACAATCCCAGTGACGCCAGCATGGATTCTGATGGCGATTCTTTAAGCAACCTTTACGAATTCTTACTGGCTACCAATCCGAATAACCCGGACACCGACAACGACGGCGAGCCGGACGGCTTCGACTGGTGGCCTCTCGATCCCGACAAAGCGCGGGACATGGACGGCGACGGCATCCCCGACGCCTGGGAAATCACCCACGGCCTGAATGAAACCGATCCCCTGGACGCCGAACAGGACCAGGACGGCGACGGCCTCAGCAACCTGGAAGAATACCGGGCCGGAACCCGCCTCGACCTCCACGACAGCGACTTCGACGGCGTGCCGGACGGCGAAGACATCGTCCCGTTGAATGCCGCCTACAAGTACGACTTCGACCAGGATGGCCTGCCGCAAGCCTACGAACAGCAATACCCCTTCCTGAACGACAGCTACCCGGAAGACGCGGCAGAAGACTTCGACGGAGACGGCCTCAGCAACCTTCAGGAATACACTGCCGGCACCAACCCGGAAGAGCCCGACAGCGACCACGACGGCCCAATGGACAGCGAAGACCCGGAGCCGACCGATCCCAAATACACTCTGGACCAGGACAGCGACGGCCTGCCGAATGAGTGGGAGTGGGAACACGGCTTCAACGACAACGACCCCCTGGATGCCGGCCTTGACGACGAGCGCGACGGCCTGAGCAACTTGCGGGAATACCAGCTGGGCACCGATCCTCGCAACTACGACACAGATGGTGATGGCGAACCGGACGGTACAGACCGCTACCCACTGGACTTCAAATACCGCTTCGACCGCGACCGTGACGGCATGCCGGAAGCCTGGGAAATGCAGTACGGCTTCAACGACAGCAACACCTACGACGGCGGCGAAGACCCGGACGGCGACGGCGCGCGCAACCGCCGGGAGTTTGAACAGGGCACCGATCCCCACAACCCAGACACCGACGCCGATGGCGAACCGGACGGCTTCGACTGGTGGCCGCTCGATCCCAGCAAAGCGCGGGACATGGACGGCGACGGCATCCCCGACGCCTGGGAAATCACCCACGGCCTGAATGAAACCGATCCCCTGGACGCCGAACAGGACCAGGACGGCGACGGCCTCAGCAACCTGGAAGAATACCGGGCCGGAACCCGCCTCGACCTCCACGACAGCGACTTCGACGGCGTGCCGGACGGCGAAGACATCGTCCCGTTGAATGCCGCCTACAAGTACGACTTCGACCAGGATGGCCTGCCGCAAGCCTACGAACAGCAATACCCCTTCCTGAACGACAGCTACCCGGAAGACGCGGCAGAAGACTTCGACGGAGACGGCCTCAGCAACCTTCAGGAATACACTGCCGGCACCAACCCGGAAGAGCCCGACAGCGACCACGACGGCCCAATGGACAGCGAAGACCCGGAGCCGACCGATCCCAAATACACTCTGGACCAGGACAGCGACGGCCTGCCGAATGAGTGGGAGTGGGAACACGGCTTCAACGACAACGACCCCCTGGATGCCGGCCTTGACGACGAGCGCGACGGCCTGAGCAACTTGCGGGAATACCAGCTGGGCACCGATCCTCGCAACTACGACACAGATGGTGATGGCGAACCGGACGGTACAGACCGCTACCCACTGGACTTCAAATACCGCTTCGACCGCGACCGTGACGGCATGCCGGAAGCCTGGGAAATGCAGTACGGCTTCAACGACAGCAACACCTACGACGGCGGCGAAGACCCGGACGGCGACGGCGCGCGCAACCGCCGGGAGTTTGAACAGGGCACCGATCCCCACAACCCAGACACCGACGCCGATGGCGAACCGGACGGCTTCGACTGGTGGCCGCTCGATCCCAGCAAAGCGCGGGACATGGACGGCGACGGCATCCCCGACGCCTGGGAAATCACCCACGGCCTGAATGAAACCGATCCCCTGGACGCCGAACAGGACCAGGACGGCGACGGCCTCAGCAACCTGGAAGAATACCGGGCCGGAACCCGCCTCGACCTCCACGACAGCGACTTCGACGGCGTGCCGGACGGCGAAGACATCGTCCCGTTGAATGCCGCCTACAAGTACGACTTCGACCAGGATGGCCTGCCGCAAGCCTACGAACAGCAATACCCCTTCCTGAACGACAGCTACCCGGAAGACGCGGCAGAAGACTTCGACGGAGACGGCCTCAGCAACCTTCAGGAATACACTGCCGGCACCAACCCGGAAGAGCCCGACAGCGACCACGACGGCCCAATGGACAGCGAAGACCCGGAGCCGACCGATCCCAAATACACTCTGGACCAGGACAGCGACGGCCTGCCGAATGAGTGGGAGTGGGAACACGGCTTCAACGACAACGACCCCCTGGATGCCGGCCTTGACGACGAGCGCGACGGCCTGAGCAACTTGCGGGAATACCAGCTGGGCACCGATCCTCGCAACTACGACACAGATGGTGATGGCGAACCGGACGGTACAGACCGCTACCCACTGGACTTCAAATACCGCTTCGACCGCGACCGTGACGGCATGCCGGAAGCCTGGGAAATGCAGTACGGCTTCAACGACAGCAACACCTACGACGGCGGCGAAGACCCGGACGGCGACGGCGCGCGCAACCGCCGCGAGTTTGAACAGGGCACCGGTCCCCACAACCCGGATACCGACAACGACAGTGAACCGGACGGCGAAGACCAATGGCCGTTGGATCCGACGAAAGCCCGGGATGACGATGGCGATGGCCTGCCCAACGCATGGGAGGAATCCCATGGCCTCTCTCCGTTCAACCCGGCAGACGCGGCCGCGGATTTTGACGCTGACGGGCTTTCAAACCTGCAGGAGTATCTGGTCGGAAGCCGGGTAGATCTGGCGGATACCGACGGCGATGGTATCGCCGACGGAATGGACTTGTGGCCGCTGAACGCCAGTTACCACAGCGATCAGGATGGCGATGGCCTGCCCGGCGCATTCGAGCTGCAATATCAATTTCTCAGCGACGAATTCCCGCACGACGCCGTTGAGGATTTCGACGGCGATGGGCTCAGCAATCTTTCCGAGTTCGAAATAGGATCTGATCCGCAAGCTTCCGACTCGGATGCTGACGGTATTGCAGATGGCGAGGACTTTGCCCCGGTGGACAATCGCTATCGATTGGATGCGGACGGGGACGGCCTGCCCAATGAATGGGAGTTGGCCAACGGGCTGGACCAGTTTGGGGCCTGGGATGCCAACGATCCCTATATCGGAGACACTGACGGTTTGACTCCGCTGCAGGAGTTCAAATTGGGTACCGACCCGAATAGTGCCGATTCCGATGGCGACGGCGTCAATGACAACCTGGACCGCTATCCGCTTAGTCCGCTTTATAGCAGGGACAGCGACCGTGATTCCATGCCTGATTTTTGGGAGTCAAACTACGGCTTCAACCAATTCAGCGCGCTGGATGGCAGTGAAGACCCCGATGGGGATGGCGTCAGTAATCGCTACGAATTTGCTGGCGGCAGCAATCCCCTGGTTGACGACTAGCTGTGCTCAGGGGGCGCCGCCTATTTATCTATAGATAGGTGGCGCAGTCAGAATCAAATATAGCTAAAAAAACGAAATTAGCTGCAAGCATCTCCCATCACTTGGGCATTGTTGTTGCCTTTCTCATCGGGGATACCGAAAGAGACGGTTTGGCCTGGGCCAAAATTGTTATTTGGTGTCATCGCGTCCCCACACTGGCGTACCGTAAAGTAATCTTGTCAGAAGTTTTCGGAGTCGTCATATCTGAAAAACAGATTTTAAAGGTTGTGGCGACTTGTTTGCCATTGAATATTGAGGTCCGAGAGCCCGGCGAGATACTCGTCGAGGTCGATAAAGCCTATGCAGGGATGAGCGCCGGTATCGGTGGTTTCACCGCGGATCAACTTCTGGGTCATTAGAATGGCGGGGATGCAGGGAATATACAGGCCGTCGCCGTGCCGGGCCACGATTTCAAATAAGATCCGCCGTGTCTTTCCCTCGGCAGTTCTTCCGGTCAGTTCCATATAAAAGCCGCTGCCGTCGTCGCCGAAAATATCGAACAGCCTGGAAATTTTCAGAAGTTGCGGCGCCATCCTGGAAAGTGAAGGAAAGAGCCGAAGGCTCACCAGCCACGACATGGCTGCGAGGATCAGGTGAAGGAGTTTGAGTTCCAGGCCGGCGCGAAAGCGGATGGTTTTTAGCGACGGATAGCGTTTTGGGAAAAGATCCAGGTCAGGGATATCGCAATTTCCCAACGGCCGGCTCCCCAGGCCGTGGAACTTGCGAAAGCGCAAACCGAGCCATCCATAGACATCGCGCATCCTCCCCTCGATCAAGGTTTTGAATGGCTTTCCGGCGTAGCTCAGAACCGACAGGGTGGTGGCGAGTCCTCGATTGGTCAGCTGTGCGGTTGCAATCGCATATTCAATGCGCTCCAGTGTCCCAAATTCATCGATATATTGGTCGATGATGGCGGAGGATAGTGCTGGAACGGAACTGGCGCCGCTGCAAATAAGCAGTTTACGTTCCTTCGCCGCCCGGTCGAGTTCTGCGATACCGTTAACGAAATTCCGGCCATCGGCGAGATCGATATAGTGGCACCCATGGTCAATACAGGCTTTGGCAACTTTATAATCCTGCAGCTGATAAGGGCCAGAGGTATGGATCACGATATCCGGTGCAATCTGCTCCAGGCTGTCGGCCAAGCCCGAGGTGATATCAATCTGGGTTGCCTCGGGGGTATTGATCGCGTCGAGCTGACCAGCCAGGGCATGGGCCTTTTCCCGGTTCCTGCCGGCGATAATCAGTTGGACATCCGCGTTGCGCGCCAGGCGTTTGGCAATAAAACGGCCAAAGTTTCCATAACCGCCGATAATCAGAACCCGTTGTATCACAGTCCCTGTCTCCTCAGATTTCCTCAGCCTATCGATAACCTGCAGTTGTGTAGCGGGCTTATCCTAGGTTGCTTGAGCCATTCGCTGCAAGTTGTTTGCTGGAATACATGTGCCCTATCACGATTTTTTCGATCTTTTGGAAGAGAAGTTCGGACTGAGCGGGGTAGGGATGATGGAGAGATTTGGTGCTATGCACCCCTATCAGGGAGGCCTATGGCCGTCCTAACACACTGCGCATGTTAATCGAACCACCTCTTCACAGATCAACGAAAAAGCCCACTCCTTTCGGAGTGGGCGGGGGTTGGAGGGGGTTGGAGGGAGTCGAACAGTGCGCTACCCGCCGCGCGTGAGCACTTTCGCCGGGCAGGTCTATGGGCGCAGCTCGGTCAGTGCGGCTCAGTCGCGGTAAAGTTCCGCCCAGCCGCAACGCTCCCGCTCGGCGATGCAGCGCTCTTGGTTCGTACGCTCAGCCGGTAAGTAGCGGCGGGGGTTACCGCATATCCAGCAGCTGCAGAGCTTGGCTGTGCGAGCCAGGATGCCGAGATGGCGACGGCGTTGCTGCGGTCGTAGCGTGCCGATATAACCGCCATAGTAATACAGGCGTTTGGCTTTCAGCCGCGCGCGGTGGTGGCGCCGCAGGGCGCGTTTGTGTCTGTCTCGGTGGTACATGGGGTTTCCTCATTTTCCGGCCGGGACCGGTGGGCCCCGGCCTGTGTTATGAGGAAGCCGATGGGGAAGCAGGTGCTGTGGAATATAATCATGATGCGTCTGTTACCAGTGTGCAGTGGTTAGTGTCGGCGCTCGACAGTGATACCCGAGTCGTCCCCCAAATGAAAATAAAAACGGCCCCGAGCGGTATCGCCATCGAGAAGCAGCCATCCGCGCCCGCTGACAGGATCCATTTCGTCGAACCCGGACCAGGAGAAATCGAAGCGAGTTTCATCGCCCAATGCTTCCAGATATCCGTCCAGTTCGCCGCCCACCAGCCCGAACTGGAATTTGCCAGTGAGATCGCGATGGATGGTCAGGAAGGCGCGCACTTCCATGTCCAGGTAGTCCGCGTCCCACATTTCCATATCGACGATACGCCAGGTATCGCAATAGAGCCTTGCGCATATCGCGGCCCTTGAGGCCGGGATTCATATTGCGCTCGGTAAATGGCTCCGCGCTGTGCTCTTTGTCGATCACCTCGCCGGAGAAGGCCACCATGGCGCTGACGTTCTTGTAACCCTTTTCCCGCACATATTTGTCAAAGGCCAGCTTATAGCGCACCGCCTCCTTGCGGCTGCTGGTAACTACCATCGCCTTGGCCTCGCCACGCTCGGCAATCGGCGATGACAAGCTCTGCCGAAGCTGTGATCAGGCTCCCTTAGTGGAGCCTTTGTCATTTCTGGGCGCGGCAAATCTTATCCCATGCACAAAAAGGCCCACCCCTTGTGGGGTGGGCTTTTTTGTAGAGGGTACTTTAAAACTTAAGGCCGAAGGACTGTTGGTCTCTGCCGCTGAGGGCTCGCGTGAACCTGGTTGCTCGCCGGTTGTTACCCGTGCAGTTGGAAGCCCCGCAGATAGGGCGGGGAGCAGTCACAGAGATTTTAGTGGCAGGAACAAGCGGCGACTATCGGTAGCGAGCCGCGCAAATCCGAACTGTTCGTAAAAACTTTGTGCATCTTCGTCGATAGCGTCGACCACCATGGCATAGATGGCGATTTCATCGCTCGCGGCCAGCGTGCGCTTTAAGGCATCGGCCAACAGCACTCGGCCCACCCCATGCCCCTGCGCGGCCTGGCTGACCGCCAGTCTGCCGAGTAAAGCGGCCGGAATCGGGTGGCGGGGTAGCTTGCGGGCGAGATTCTCCGGCAGTTGATTGAGTTCAATCGACAGGGTGGAAAGGGTGTAGTAACCCACGATGGTGCTCGGGTGACTCTCTTCTGTCGCCACGAACACCTTGCTGACTCGGCGTTTCACATCCTGTCGAGCCTGCTTTCGGATGTAGTCATCCAGGGAGGTATTGCCGCAGTGGAAGCCGGGCCTGTCGTGGTGATTGTTCAGTGGCGTTATAACGAGGCTGGCGTAGTCGGTCATTTCCCGGTAGTGCGCCGATCATGTTCTTTGAGGGCGGCTGCCAGTTTTTTGTTGAAGCGGACCGGTTTGTTCAATGCGTTGAAGAAGGCCTCGGAATCCCGGGCGTTCAGGCTCATCATTTCATGCTCTTGAATGGTTTTCTCGGCACGGGCCAGGGCACTGGTGAGGATAAAGTTGCTGACGGTTTTGCCTTCGAAGCTCGCGGCGCGCTCCAGCACTTTCTTGGCATTGTGCTTCAACCGGAGGTTGATCCGGTCTTGTTTGGCGTCTGTGGTCGCACTCATGGTGAATCGCCTCCGCAAGGGGCCGTTGAGATGAATGTAATGTACGTCAAAACGGTGCCTCTATCAACTGTCGCGACGGGTAGACTGTGCAGCTGCCGCCGCACAATTCAACAAAAAAGCCCACTCCTTCCGGGGTGGGCTTTTTGTTGATTGGTGGAGATGGCGGGAGTCGAACCCGCGTCCGTCAGCACTCTGCCAGAGGCTCTACATGCTTAGTTCCGTCAATTGATTTAGCCGCATACAGCCCGACGGGCAAGACGTAATTGGCGAGCCTGTGAAAGTTTTAGCCGATCCCCGACAGGCACGGTTCAGGGCGATCCAGTTCTGTATGACAGCCTGCAGCGCGGTACTGGAACCTTACCGAAGGCCGCTAAGGGCGAACCCTTAGTAGTGCTTCACGGGCTGCTTACGCAGCCAGTTGGGCACCGTAGTTGTCGTCGTTGGCAACTAATAAATTGCAGCTTTGGATTTACGTGATTGGCTGCCATCACGGCATGCACCCATGGTTTCGTCACCGGCGTCGAATCCAAGTCATCCCCGATAAGAAACACATTCGTGTAGGCGAAGTATACCAAAATCGGGGGTGGGGCAACAGGTGCCGGGGGGCTATTTGTGGATGGGTAGTCGGGAGCGGGCCCGCGGCCCGCTTGCCGAGCTGGAGCTCGGCGCTCCCGGGTTAGAAAACTGACTGGACGAAGGCCGCCAGTATCAGCAACGGGCAGACGATGCGCACATACCAGGGCCAGACCTTCCAGAACAGGGTCTGTTCCACGTTCTCGTGGCCCTTTTCCAATTCCGCCAGCAACTGGTCGCGCCGCCAGATCCAGCCGGCGAAGATGCACAGGGCCACGCCCAGTATCGGCTGGCCGTACTCGGTGCTGATGCTGACCACCAGTCCGAACAGGGCGTCGAAGTTAAAGATGATCAGGCTGCTGATGGCGAAGATTGCGAGCCCCACCAGCGGGGTGGCCAGGCGGCGCCCGATGCCCAGGTTTTCGATGGCGAAGGCCACGGGGACTTCCAGCATGGAGATGGAGGAGGTGAGGGCAGCGATCACCATCAGCGCGAAGAAAGCGATGGCCACGAACAGCCCGGCGGTGCCCATGGTCTCGAACAGGGCCGGCAGTACCTGCATGATCAGCCCCGGGCCGGCGATCAGTTCGCCACTCTCGGAGAAGATCTGGGTGCCCGCCTCCTGGGCCACGTACATCGCCGGCAGGATCAGCAGGCCGGCGGTAAAGGCAATGCCCACGTCGATCAGGGTTACCAGTGCACCCAGGCGCGGCAGGCTCTCTTCCCGGCTGAGGTAGGAGCCGTAGATCAGCATGGTGCCCACGCCCAGGGAAAGGGAGAAGAAGGCCTGGCCCATGGCGGAGAGCATCAGCTGCGGCGACAGGTGGCTGAAGTCAGGCATCAGATAGACTTCCAGGCCCTCCATCGCACCGTCCTGGGCCAGCACATAGATGATCAGCAACAGCAGCAGCAGGATCAGCGACGGCATCAGCAGGGTGGACCAGCGCTCGATCCCCTTCTCCACACCACTGGCGATAATCAGCATGGTGAGACCGCTGAAGATGGCGGTGGCGGTGAGATTGCGCAGGGCGCTGTCGCCGGTGAGCCAGTCCGCGGCGCCGCCGGCGCCGGCCAGGGTGGCGAAGGGTGCCGCCAGGTGCGCCACCATCCAGCCGGCGACGATGGCGTAGAAGCTGAGGATCAGCGAGGCCACGAGAATGCCGCCGAACCCGGTCAGGCCGCCGAGAAAGCGGGTCACCGGGCCGCGGGCGATGCCGCGCAACGCCTGGACCATATTGCGGCGCGCGTGGCGGCCGATGGTGAGTTCCGCCATCAGTGCCGGGTAGGCGAGCAGGAAGGCCATAAACAGGTAGACCACCACAAAGGCGGCGCCGCCGTTGCTGGCGGCTTTGGTGGGAAAACCCCAGATATTGCCCAGGCCCACGGCGGAGCCCGCTGCGGCCATCAGGAAGCCGACATTGGAACTGAATTGTCCTCGCGGTGCACTCATAGCTTATCTCGTCGTTATTCTTCTTCGAAATTGAAAGCGCGGGCTAGCGATTGTCGCTGCGTAATACCCGCTGTTTCTGGCGGTCCCAGTCGCGCTCTTTTTCGGTTTCGCGTTTGTCGTACTTGGCCTTGCCCTTGGCCAGTGCTATCTCGCACTTGATCAGGTGCTTTTTCCAGTAGAGCGCGGTAGCCACAATGGTGTGACCCTTCTGTTCCACGGCGGTGATCAGTTTGTGCAACTCGCGCCGCTTCAGTAGCAGCCGGCGGGTGCGGTCCGGCTCGGTGACGAAGTGGGTGGAGGCGCTGGGAAGCGGTTGGATGCGCGCGCCCAGCAGCCAGGCCTCGCCGCCTTTGAAGATTACGTAGCTGTCGGTGAGCTGGGCTTTGCCCTCGCGGCAGCTCTTTACCTCCCAGCCCTGCAGCTCCAGGCCTGCCTCGAACTTCTCTTCGATAAAGTAATCGTGGCGGGCCTTCTTGTTGAGGGCGATGGTATTGGAGGTCGGTGCCTTTTTCTTTTTGGCCATAAATACAACTAAATAAAACTGTGTCCAAAGAACTTCAGGGCCACGGTGTTGATAAAAATCAACAGCAGTATCAGTGGGATAAAGGTGCCCAGGGAGAAGTTGATGTATTTCTGAGACAGGGAGCCGGCAAAGCCGGGGTCGCCTATCTGCAGTTCCTGATCAAAGTTGATTTTCTTCCATTTGTAGATCACGAACAGGCACACCAGGAAGCCATTGAGGGGCAGTATGGTGTCGTAGAAGATAATCTCCACCAGGTCGAAAAAGGATTTGTTCTCGCCCGTCAGCTGCACGAACTGGGTGAGCCAGTCGGCCATGCCGAAGGATACCGCGCAACCGATGGCCAATACGAACTGTACGAGTCCTACGGTGTAGATGGCCTTTTTACGGGACATGCAGTACTCGTCGCGCAGGGTGGCGAGTGGAACCTCGATAATGGAAACCAGCGAGGTCACTGCGGCCACCAGCACCAGAAAGAAGAAGGCGGCGGCCACGGCACTGGCGCCGGCGTAGCCCACGCTGTCCTGCAGGGCCAGGAATATCTTCGGCAGGAACAGGAAGATCATGCCCGCGGAGGAATCGCTCAGCTCCGCCGGGTCGATTTGCGGGTTGAAGTGAAACACGCTGGGCAGGATCAGCAGGCCGGCAGTAAAGGCGACCAGAGTGTCGGTGATGGCCACGGCCCTGGCGGAGCCGGGTATTGAGTCCTGCTTTTTCATGTAGGAGCCGTAGGTGATCATGATGCCCATGCCCAGGGACAGGGAGAAGAAGGCCTGGGCCATGGCCTTGCTCACCACTTCGCCGTTGAGCTTGGCGAAGTCCGGGATCAGGTAGTACTTGAGCCCCAGCGCCGCGTTCTCCCGCGTGAGTACGAAGATCACCAGCCCCAGCAGCATCACGAACAGCATCGGCATCAGGGTCTTGGCCGCGCGCTCGATGCCGTCCTTGACCCCCAGGGCGAGGATACCGTTGATACCAAGCATCAGCAGCACCAGATAGAAGAAGACCACAGGGGAATTGATGAACTGGAGAAAGTATGCCTCGGTGGCCAGTTGATCCAGATTGCCCCGCAGTGTCCCGATCAGGTAGCCCAGAATCCACACGGTGACCACCAGATAGAAGATCGCGATCATAAACGGCGTGATCAATGCCAGCCAGCCGGGAATGTGCCACAGGCGGGAACTGCCGGAAAGCTGGCGGTAGGCGCCCACAGGGTCCCTGTCGCTTCTGCGGCCCAGGGCCAGTTCCGCCATCATCACCGGCAGGCAGATCAGGAAGACAAAGAGTGCGTACACGAGCAAAAAGGCACCGCCGCCGCTCTTGGTGGCGGCTACCGGAAAGGCCACCAGGTTGCCGATCCCCACGGCGGAACCCGCCGCCGCCAGGATAAAGCCCAGCCGCGACCCAAAATGCTCTCTCACTGCGGACATAGTATCCTCGCTTGCCTGTTATTCTTGTGGTGTAGGTTTGCCCGGCTCTTTGGCCGTTCCAGTCAAAAGCGCGATTGTTGCAGGATTTGCCTTGCTTGAGTAGCGCCCGCTGGCAAAATTGCGTTTTTGTGGGACAGCACTCCATATTTCCAGGTTGTGATGAATATTCGTGTGGTAGAACAATGGCTCAGATAGAGCGCAGCGCGCTGGTGATGTACAGCGCGGAACAGATGTTTGACCTGGTCAACGACGTGGCCAGCTATCCCCAGTTCCTGCCCGGTTGCCGGGCGGCCGAAGTGCTGTACAGCGACGAGGACACCCTGGAGGCGCGCCTGGAACTGGCCCGCGCCGGGCTGCGCCAGAGTTTCGTGACCCGCAACCAACTGCGGCGGCCCGAGGGTATGACGCTCACCCTGGTGGAGGGCCCCTTTTCCGATTTCTCCGGCGAGTGGCGCTTCACCCCGCTGGCGCCGGACGCCTGTAAAGTGACTTTTTCTCTGGAATTCAGCTTCAAAAGTCGTCTGGTCGGTGCCGCGGCCGGCAAGCTGCTCAGCGATCTGGCCAACCAGATGGTGGACGTTATGTGCGTCCGCGCAGAGCAAATTTATGGAAAAACGCCATGACCGACATGACAGATAAGACCATCGCCGTGGAAGTGGTCTACGCGCTGCCCCACGAGCAGCGCCTGATCCGCATGTTGGTCAAGCCCGGCACCACCGCCCAGGAGGCGCTGGTGCGCTCGGGAATACCGGAGGAGTATCCGGAGGTGAAGCCGGAGACCGCCAAGCTGGGTATCTTCGGCCAGGCCCTGGGTACCAAGGGCCTGGCGCCGGCGGACCGGTACGAACTGCAGCCGGGAGACCGGGTGGAAGTCTACCGGCCGCTGATCGCGGACCCCAAGGAGGCGCGCAAGCAGCGCGCGGAAAAGGCCAGAAAACTGGCGGAGCAGAAACAGCCATAGAGGCCAGCCTGCAGGGCCAAAATCCCGCGCTTTGTTCGGGGTTTTGGCGGCCCGCAAGGGGCGGCGGGACTAACTTACGCCGACAATAATCCGCGTTAGGGCCAGCCGGCCGGCTGCCAGTCGCCGCTGGTGGCGATCAGAATGTCCCCGTTGAAGTAGACGGAAAAGCGCTTCTGGGTCACTTTGTTTTTCGGCGAGCGCACCCGGTTTACGTAATCCCAGCGATTGGGCTCGAAAGTGTCTTCCAGCAGCGGAGTGCCCAGCACGAAGCGCACCTGGCGGCGCGTCATTCCGGGCTTCAGTTGATCTACCATCTCCTGGGTGATGATATTGCCCTGCTGCACCTCGATGCGGTGCACCCCGGGGAACTTGAACAGGCTGCAGGCGCCGAGCAGGGCGCAGAGGCAGGCGATGGCGAGGGATCTCACGGTAGACGGCATTCATTGCTCCATAAGGGATTTTGTGGTCAGCGGACTGATCGCCCATTCTCCGATGTTTACGGCTAAACAGAATAGGCGCCTGCCAGCGGGGAAAGTTCCCCGGCCGGCTGCGGCAAGCATAGACGGCCCGCGACTGGCCGGCCGCCTGGGGTTCCGCTGTATCCGTTCCGCGTGGATAATACCCGAAGTGCCCGCGGGCGCACAGGCCGCCCGAAGGCGGTCGCCTCACCCACTGTCAAACACAGTCAAATGAATACCGCCGGGAAAGATCGATTCATGTCTAACGAAAATCAGGAACTGCGCAAGGCCGGCCTCAAGGTCACCCTGCCGCGAGTCAAGATTCTGCAGCTGCTGGAGAGTGCCAGCGAACAACATCTGAGCGCGGAGGATGTCTACAAGATGCTGCTGGATGCGGGGGAGGACGTGGGGCTGGCCACGGTCTACCGGGTGCTCACCCAGTTCGAGAGCGCGGGGCTGGTGATACGTCATAACTTCGACGGCGGCCACTCGGTGTTCGAGCTGGACCGCGGCGACCACCACGACCACATGGTGTGCACCGATACCGGCAAGGTGATCGAATTCCACAACGAGGAAATCGAGAAGCTGCAGCAGCAGATCGCCGATGAACACGGCTACGAGCTCACCGGGCACAGTCTGGTGCTCTACGTGAAGAAAAAGGGCTCGTAGGGACGAATCCAGTGTTCGCCCGTGCGGCCCTGTGGCTCGCATGCCGAGCCGGGGCTCGGCGCTCCCGGCATCAGGCTGGGGGCGTGTAGCGTTCCGGGAACTTGCCGACCTTGTCGGCATAGTAGTCGCGAAAGCGCTCCAGTTCCGCCTTCAGATTCTCCCCCATCTCCAGCACCTTCTCCATCCCCACTTCCTTTTTGGCGAAATTGATAAAGCCGCACACCACCGGCACCGCGGCGCCGCGGGCGATATGGTAGAAGCCGGTCTTCCAGCGCTCCCCGCGCCTTCGGGTGCCCTCCGGCGGCACCACCACGATCAGTGATTTGCTCGCGTTGAACTTGTCGATCGTGGCCTGCACCAGGTTATTGGCCCTGCTGCGATCCACGGAGATACCGCCGAACCAGCGCATAACCGGCCCCAGCGGAAAGCGGAACAGCTTGTCTTTGCCCATCCAATGCGGGGTTACCCCCAGTTTCAGTGCGGCGAGAATAAAGTAGTAGCCGTCCCAGTTGCTGGTGTGCGGTGCCCCGATCAGCACATATTTTTTCAACGCCAGCGCCCGGCGGTCGCAGACCACGCGCCAGCCGTGCAGTTTGATCAGCAGCCTGGCCAGCAGGCGCAGCAGGGGGGTGACAACGGGGGTATTGAAAATCGTGCGTTGCATGGATCGAGTCGAAATTACCGTTGGCGGGCCCAGTATACAAAGGCCGGCAAGCGGAAAATAGATGGCGCCAAAGGATCAGATCCTCTGTAGGAGCGGCCCATGGCCGCGATCATAGTTCGGTGTGTCGGCGAAGAGCCAGATCGCGGCCATGAGCCGCTCCTACATTGCGCTTTCGTTATTCGGCGCAGGCCGGAATCCAGGTGCCTCTGGATTGGATACCGGCCTGCGCCGGTATGACGAGTCAATGAAAATTTAATTTGAAAGAGGGTATTTCCAGACAGTCCCGGGGTTCAACTGCGCGCCAGCATTTCCTCCGCGTGGGCCAGGGACTGCGCCGTGGTCTCGCCTCCGAGCATGCGCGCCACCTCTTCGCTGCGCTCGCCGCTTTTCAGTTCGCGCAGGGCCACAAAGGCGGCATCGCCGTCGCTGTGCTTTTCCACCAGGTAGTGGCGGTGGGCCCTGGCCGCCACCTGGGCCAGGTGGGTCACGCAGATCACCTGGCCGGCGCGGCCGTCGCGGGTCTCGCCCAACTGGCGCAGCAGGCGCCCCACCACATCGCCGGTGGCGCCGCCGATGCCCACGTCCACTTCGTCGAATACCAGGGTCGGGGTGCGTGAGGTCTGTGCGGTGATCACCTGGATCGCCAGGCTGACCCGGGACAGTTCGCCGCCGGAAGCGATTTTCCCCAGCGGGCGCGGGGGCTGGCCGGGATTGGTGGCGATCAGTATCTCCACCTCCTCCAGGCCGCTGGCGGTGGGCTTTTCCACCGGTTGCAGGGCCAGCTCCACCCGCGCGTGGGGCATGGCCAGTTCCGCCAACTGCCGGTTCACCGCCTCCGCCAGTTCGGTGGCGGCCCGCTCGCGCAGCCGGGTCAGTTTGCCGGCGGCCTCGCGATAGCGGGCCTCCAGCTTTTCGCACTCGGCGGCGAGCTTGTCCAGCGCGTCCGGTGTGCCTATATCGTCCAGTTCCGCCTGCAGCTGCTGCTGCAGCGCCGGCAGTTCGTCGGGCTGTACCCGGTGTTTGCGCGCCGCCTGGTAGATGGCGCTGAGGCGCTCCTCGATTTCCGCCAGGCGCTCCGGATCCATCTCAAAGCGGTCGATATGCCGCGACAGGGTGCCGGCGGCCTCGTCCACCTGGATGCGCGCGGTGTCGAGCATCTGCGCCACCTCCGCCAGTGTCGGGGACTGTTCTGGCATGGCGGAGAGCAGTTGCAGGGCGCGGTGCAGTTGTTCGGCAATATCCCCCTCGCCGCCGCTGAGCAGCGCCGCCAGTTGGTAGCCGCCGTTCAGTATCTGGCCGGCGTTGGCCAACTGGCGCTGTTCGCTTTCCAGCGCCTCTATCTCTGCCGGTTGCAGGTTCAGCAGCTCCAGCTCCTGCAACTGGTATTCCAGCAGTTCGCGGCGGGCCTGGGTTTCTTCGGCGCTGTCCGCCAGGGCACTGTAGCGGCGGTACTGGTCCCGCCAGGACTTGAAGTGGATACGGGTTTCGGCAGCCAGTTCCTGGGCGCGGGCGAACTCGTCCAGCAGGCGGCGGTGGGTGTCTTTTTTCAGCAGCGACTGGTGCTCGTGCTGGCTGTGGATATCGATCAGTTGTTCGCCCAGGGCGCGCAGCTGCAGCAGGGTTACCGGCTGGCCGTTGATATAGGCCCGCGAGCGTCCGTCGGCGCCGATCGTGCGGCGCAGGATCACCTCGCGCCCGGCGTCCAGCTCCTGCTCCTCCAGCCAGGCCGCGGCCGCCGGGTGGTCGCCGATATCGAAGGTGGCGGAGATGTCCGCGCGCTGGCTGCCGGCGCGCACCAGCTCCGCATTGCCGCGGTCGCCGAGCGCCAGGCCGAGGGCATCGAGAGTGATGGACTTGCCGGCGCCGGTTTCGCCGGTCAGCGCACTGGTGCCGGTACCGAATTCCAGCTCCAGCTGGTCCACCAGGGTGAATTGGCTGATAGACAGGTGCAGCAACATAAAAGATAGCTCTGTAGCCGTTCTTGTTCTTACTTGGCGTCTGCCAATTAGTGGCTATTTATACAGTAATCGTTGTTTTCCCGCTACCGCTGCCGGTGGAGATTACTCTGCCGTTAAAAGCCCACTTGAACTATAGGGGCTAGCCCCCATATAGGCCTGCACTGCCCGGGAGCCGAGCCCACCTCGGCATTTTGGGGGAAATCCATTCAACTGACAGTCGACGCGACGGAGAGAGCAGTGGCCAGAGAGCGCAGCGAAGAAGATCAGAACCGACAGGAGGCGCCGGAGGCGCTTACCGAGGAGCCTACAGTGGCAGAGGAAGAGGCGGTTGCCGCCGAGGTGGAGCGCCCCTCCGAGGAGGAGCAGCACGCGGCCGAGGAGGCGTTGCATGCCGAGGTCGAGAGCGCCGATGCCCTGCACGAGGAAATCATCGGCCTGCAGGAACAGCTGGCGATCCAGAAAGAATTGGCCATGCGCGCCCAGGCGGAGGCGCAGAACGCCCGACGCCGTGCCCAGCAGGATGTGGAGCGGGCGCATAAGTTCGGCGTCGAGAAGCTGCTGCAGGACCTGCTGCCGGTGGTGGACAACCTGGAGCGGGCCCTCGCCACCATCGACACCGAAAACGAGACTCAGAAAGCGGTGGCGGAAGGCATAGAGCTGACCCACAAATCCTTTGTGGACACCCTGGCCAAGTACTCGGTGGAAACCGTGGACCCCGCCGGTGAGCCTTTCGACCCGGAGCTGCATCAGGCCATGACCCAGGTACCCAACGGCGATGTGGAGCCGAATACGGTGCTGGAGGTCTTCCAGAAGGGCTACCGCCTGCACGGCCGCCTGGTGCGCCCGGCGATGGTGGTGGTGAGCAAGGCGCCGTGAACAGCTGGTAGCTGGTAAATGCGGCACATGGATGTGCCGCCGCGGCCACAGGCCGGCGCGAGCGCGTGAAATGCCAGCAGATTCGCGCATCTGCGCCAGTATTTCACGGGCGACGGTCAAAAAAATGCATGGAGCATCTTTGATCGGTGGATGGAAAGTCCCTTGAAATCCTAGGGCCGGCACCAATATAGCTGGCATCCCAAAATACAAACGCGGCAGGCCTCCTCGAGGCGCCGGCGTGAACCGCAAACGAGGAATGAATCAGATGGCAAAAATTATCGGCATCGACTTGGGTACCACTAACAGCTGCGTTGCGGTACTGGATGGCGACAAAGCGCGGGTGATCGAGAACGCCGAGGGCGACCGCACAACCCCCTCCGTGGTCGCCTTTACCGAGGACAACGAAATCCTGGTGGGCCAGTCCGCCAAGCGCCAGGCGGTGACCAACCCGCAGAACACCCTGTTCGCGGTCAAGCGCCTGATCGGCCGCCGCTTCAAGGACGACGTGGTGCAGAAGGACATCAAGATGGTGCCCTACAGCATCGTGGAAGCCGAAAACGGCGACGCCTGGGTGGAAGTGAAGGGCGACAAGAAGGCCCCGCCGCAGATCTCCGCCGAAGTGCTGAAGAAAATGAAGAAGACCGCCGAGGACTTTCTCGGTGAGAAGGTGGAGGCCGCGGTCATCACCGTGCCCGCCTATTTCAACGACTCCCAGCGCCAGGCCACCAAGGACGCCGGCCGTATCGCCGGCCTGGACGTGAAGCGGATCATCAACGAACCCACCGCGGCGGCGCTCGCCTACGGCCTGGACAAAAAGGGCGGAGACCGTACAGTGGCGGTCTACGACCTGGGCGGCGGCACTTTCGATATCTCCATCATTGAGATCGCCGATGTGGACGGCGAGAAGCAGTTCGAGGTGCTGTCCACCAACGGCGACACTTTCCTCGGCGGCGAGGATTTCGACCTGCGCCTGATCAACTACTTGGCGGAGCAGTTCAAAAAGGAGCAGGGCATCGACTTGTCCGGCGACCCGCTGGCCATGCAGCGCCTGAAGGAGGCCGCCGAGAAGGCCAAGATTGAGCTGTCCTCCAGCCAGCAGACCGAGGTGAACTTACCTTATATCACCGCCGATGCCACTGGCCCGAAACACCTGGTGGTGAAGCTGACCCGCGCCAAGCTCGAGAGCCTGGTGGAGGAACTGGTCAACCGCACTATCGAGCCGCTGAAAATTGCCCTGGCGGACGCCGACCTGTCCGCCTCCGGCGTCGACGAGATCATCCTGGTAGGCGGCCAGACCCGCATGCCGCTGGTACAGAAGAAAGTCACCGAGTTCTTCGGCAAGGAGCCGCGCAAGGACGTCAACCCGGACGAAGCCGTGGCCATCGGCGCGGCCATCCAGGGCGCGGTGCTGTCTGGCGATGTGAAAGATGTACTGCTGCTGGACGTGACCCCGCTGACCCTGGGTATCGAGACCATGGGCGGTGTGGCCACCCCGCTGATCGACAAGAACACCACCATCCCCACCAAGAAATCCCAGGTGTTTTCCACCGCAGACGACAACCAGACCGCGGTGACCATTCACGTGGTGCAGGGGGAGCGCAAACAGGCGTCGCAGAACAAATCCCTCGGCCGCTTCGATCTGGCCGACATCCCGCCGGCGCCCCGCGGCGTGCCGCAGATCGAGGTGACCTTCGATATCGATGCCAACGGTATCCTGCATGTGCACGCCAAGGACAAGGCCACCGGCAAGGAGCAATCCATTGTGATCAAGGCCTCCTCCGGCCTGTCTGAGGAAGAGGTCGACAAGATGGTGCGCGACGCCGAGGCCAATGTGGAGGCGGACAAGCAGTTCGAGGAACTGGTGCAGGCGCGCAACACCCTCGATGGCCTGATCCACGCCACCAAGAAGACCCTCGAAGAGGCCGGCGACAAGGCCACCGCGGAGGAGAAGTCCGCGATCGAAGCCGCCATCTCCGAAGCGGAAGAGGCGGTGAAGGGCAGCGACAAGGCCGCCATGGAAGCCGCGACCACCAAGCTCACCGAGGCTTCCGGTCCGGTGGCGCAGAAGATGTACGCCGAGCAGGCTCAGGCCGCCGAGGGCGCCGCCGGTGCCAGCGCGGGTGGAGAGCAGAAGTCCGGCGGTGACGACGCAGTGGATGCCGAGTTCGAGGAAGTGAAGGAAGACAAGAAAGAGGACAAGTAATCACAATCCTGTCCTCCACCCTGTAGGAGCGGCGGGGCGGCCATCCGCCGCTGGCCGCGATCGGCAGTGAAATGAACCGCCGATCGCGGCCACGGCCGCTCCTACAACGAAAATAGAAAGGCGCAGCGGTATGCATTACCGCCGCGCCTTATGCCGTTAAAAAAGAACACCATTTTTATGTCGAAGCGCGATTATTACGAAATCCTCGGCGTCGATCGGAACGCGTCGGAAAAAGACCTTAAAAAGGCCTACCGCCGGGTGGCGATGAAATACCACCCGGACCGCAACCCCGACGACAAGGAGTCGGAGAACAAATTCAAGGAGGCCAACGAGGCCTACGAAGTACTGTCCGACCCGCAGAAAAAGGCGGCCTACGACCAGTTCGGCCACGCCGGCGTGGAGGGCCAGATGGGCGGCGGCGGGGCCGGCGGTTTTGGCGGTTTCTCCGACATCTTCGGCGATGTATTCGGCGATATCTTCGGTGGCGGCGGCGGCCGCCGCGGTGGGCCGGCGCGGGGCTCCGACCTGCGCTACGACCTGGAGCTGGACCTGGAAGACGCAGTGCGCGGCACCACGGTCAAGATTCGCGTACCCACCCTGGCCTCATGTAAAACCTGCCATGGCTCCGGTGCCAAGCCGGGCTCCAGGCCGCAGACCTGCGGCACCTGCGGCGGTGTCGGCCAGGTGCGCATGCAGCAGGGCTTCTTCTCGGTGCAGCAGACCTGCCCCAATTGCCGCGGGCGCGGCACCATCATCAGCGATCCCTGTAGCAGCTGCCATGGCCGCGGCCGCGTGGAGGAGACCAAGACCCTCTCGGTCAAGGTGCCGCCGGGCGTGGACAGCGGCGACCGCATCCGCCTCTCCGGCGAGGGCGAGGCGGGCCCGGACGGCGGCCCTCCGGGAGACCTCTACGTGCAGGTGGTGGTGCGCGAACACGAGCTGTTCCAGCGCGACGGCAAGAATCTCTATTGCGAAGTCCCGATCAGTTTTGTCGCCGCCGCGCTGGGCGGGGAACTGGAAGTGCCCACCCTGGAGGGCAAGGTCAAACTGAAGATTCCCCCGGAGAGCCAGACCGGCAAACTCTTCCGCCTGCGCGGCAAGGGCGTCACCCCGGTACGCGGCGGCGCCCCCGGCGACCTGCTGTGCCGCGTGGTGGTGGAGACCCCGGTGAACCTCTCCGCGAAACAGAAGGAACTGCTGCAGGAATTCGCCGACACCCTGAGCGAAAAGAAAAACTCCCCCCGCCAGACCGGCTGGTTCGAGGGAGTGAAGAGCTTCTTTGGCGATATGAAACTCTGATTCCCCTGGGAACGCCGAGCTCCAGCTCGGCAAGCGGGCCGCAGGCCCGCCCTCTGCGACAAATCGGCAGGATTGCCGATTTGGACGCCGTAGGCGCCCGCGAAGCGGGCGAGCGCCATGGATGGTGCGAGTCACCGCCGAACTCCAGCTCGGCAACGAGCCGACAGGCTCGCCCTACATCTCTTTCCTCCCTCGTATCTCCCGCAATACCACTACAGCTATCCTTACCTGCCGGGGTAGAATCCGCGGCTTCGGCTGGACGGGAGGAAAAATCATGGCGATAAAAGTTGCAGTAACGGGATTTGGTGGGCGCATGGGGCGCGCACTGGCGCAGGCGTTGGCGCAGTCGGATGCGGCGGAGCTGTCCGCGGCAATCGTGCGGCCCGAGTCCAGTCTTGTGGGCGCCGATGCCGGCGAAGTCGCCGGTCTGGGACGCAGTGGCCTGCCGATTGTGGGCGACTTGGCGCAGGCGGATTTCGACGTGCTGATTGACTTTACCGCTCCCGCCGCCACCCTGGCCAACTCCGACTTTTGTGCCGCCCGCGGCAAACCCATTGTCATCGGCACCACCGGTTTCGACCCGGCACAGAAAGCTGAAGTACTGGCGCACGCGCAGTCCATTCCCCTGTGCCTGGCCAGCAATTTCTCCACCGGGGTCAACCTCTGTTTTAAGCTGTTGGAGACCGCCGCGCGGGTGATGGGTGAAGACGCGGATATCGAGATCGTCGAGGCCCACCATCGCCACAAGGTGGACGCCCCTTCAGGCACCGCGCTCAGCATGGGCGAGGTGATCGCCGGAACTTTGGGCCGCGACCTGTCGAAGGTCGCCGTCTACGGCCGCGAGGGCCAGACCGGCGCGAGGCCGCGGGATACCATCGGCTTTGCCACGGTGCGCGGCGGCGATGTGGTGGGGGATCACACGGTGATGTTCCTTGCGGATGGCGAACGGGTGGAGATAGGCCACAAGGCCAGCAGCCGCCTGTCGTTCGCCCGCGGGGCGGTGCGCGCCGCGCTCTGGTTGGCAGGGGAGGGGCTGGCGGGCCGCGAGCCCGGCCACTACGATATGCGCGATGTGCTGGGCCTGTAGCAGCGGGAAATGTAGGATGGACAAAGTGCAGCGTGCCCATCGCCGGCCGTCTGATGGCACGAGCCCGCCCTGACTTTGCTATTTGTAACGGAAAATCGAACTTGGAAAAAAAACTAATCGTCGGCAGTGAAGAGTGGTGCAGCCTCCCCGGTCTGGGTATCCCCGCGATCAAGGCGCGGGTGGACTCGGGAGCGAAGACCTCGTCCCTGCACGCCTACAATATCCAGACTTTCAAGCGCGACGGCGATCCCTGGGTCAGCTTCGAGGCGCACCCGCTGCAGCATTTGCGCCGCCCGTCGGTGCGCTGCGAAGCGCGGGTACTGGACAAGCGCATGGTGCGCAGCTCCTCCGGTGACAGCGAAAAGCGCCCGGTGATCCGCACCGCGCTCGCGGTCGGCGGCAGTGTGTGGGATATCGAACTGACCCTTACCAACCGGGACACCATGGGTTATCGCATGCTGCTCGGACGGGAGGCGATGCTCGGGCGCATGCTGGTGGACCCGTCGGAGAGCTTCTGCCTCGGGGACCTGCCCGCCAGCGAGCTGGAGGAGTACTACCGCGACGAGCACCATATCGCCGGCACCGGCCTGCGTATCGGCGTGCTCGCCTCCAATCCCGACCTGTACAGCAACCAGCGCATCATGGAGGCCGGTGCCGAGCGCGGCCACCGCATGAGCTTCCTGGATATCCGCCAGTGCTATATGAAACTGGACCCCACAGAGCCGGAAGTGCACTACCGGGATGGGCGCATCCTCAACAACCTGGACGCGGTGATCCCGCGGATTCGCCCCAGTCAGACCTTCTACGGCTGTGCACTCACCCGCCACTTCGAGAGCATCGGCGTATTCGCCCTCAACGGTTCGGCGGCCATCAGCCAGTCGCGGGACAAGCTGTTTTCCCTGCAACTGTTGCAGCAGAACGGCCTGAATATCCCCATTTCCGGTTTCGCCAACTCGCCGGTGGACACCAACGAACTGATCGAAATGGTGGGCGGCGCGCCGCTGATCGTGAAGCTGCTGGAGGGTACCCAGGGCCGGGGCGTAGTGCTGGCGGAAACCCGCAAGGCGGGGGAGTCGGTGATCAACGCCTTCAAATCCCTAAAGGCCAACCTGCTGGTACAGGAGTTTATCCGCGAGGCCCAGGGGCGCGATCTGCGCCTGTTCGTGATCGACAACAAGGTAGTGGCGGCCATCCAGCGGGAGGCGGCGCCGGGCGAGTTCCGGGCCAATATCCACCAGGGGGGCACTGCCTCAGTGGTCAAGGTCACCGCCGAGGAGAAGCGCCTGGCGGTCAAATCCGCCAAAGTCCTCGGGCTCAAGGTGGCCGGGGTGGACATTATCCGTTCGAAGAAGGGACCGCTGCTGCTGGAGGTGAATTCGTCGCCGGGACTCGAGGGCATCGAGAGCGCCACCCGCAAGGACGTGGCCGGCAGCATGATCCTGGCCATTGAAAAGGCGCTCAAATGGCGCTCATTGGCGGTGCAGGAGACCCAGCCCCCTCTCCCCTGATGGCGACGCCCTCTCGCCGGTACTAACCTTTGAGAGCGCCGCGGCAAAGTGCCCGGCGCAACGACTGTTTTCCAGGATGGTCAACGGGGCTCAAAGGTATGATTCCTAGGAAATATCGCTTCTACCTGCGTATCTCCGGCCTGGTGTTCCTCCACTTGGCGGTACTGCTGGCGGCGGTAGCCGCCACCGGTAGTCGCGCCGCCACCCTGCTGTCCGATTCCGAAGCCGGCCGCCGGGTGATGGTCGACTACATCGTTCACTTCGCTCACCATCTGCAGTGGCCCATCCAGGTGTTTTCCGGCACCGATGCCCCTTTCCGTATCTGTGTTATGGGGGATGACCGTCTGCGCGCGCCCCTGGCGAAGCGCCTTAAGCACCAGCGGGTGAACGGGCGTCGCGTGGAGCTGGAGCAGGTGAACCTGGGCGAGCTGCTGCGGGCGCGCAGCTGCCAGATAGTGGTGCTGGGGAACATGGAAAGGGAAAGCCTGATGAAGACAGTGGGCGCCCTGGAGTTCTTCCCCGTCCTCACCATCAGCGATATCGAGCGTTTCGCCGCCGCCGGCGGTATCATCGGCTTTACCGGCAACGGCGATACCATCGCCCTGCAACTGAACAAGACCATGCTCGACCGGGCGGAGCTGAAACTGGGCAACAGCCTGTTTCGCCTGAGTCGGGAGCCTGAGTAGAGCGGGCCATACGCCCGGTACGGCCCACTGGCGCGAACGGTAAAAATCGCGTAGAATCTGCGCCCGTTTGGCGGGTCCTCCGCCGGTCACACAACGAGAGCCGCGCGTGAACAAAGTTTTTAAAAAAGCGAGATGAGCTGAGAGGCCATCTCGCTTTTTTATAGGGTACGCCTGCGTCCTGCCGAAGGCAGCTTCACCGGCCGTGGCGTCCGCAAATGCGGCACATCTCGGGTAAACAGCATTCACTGGAGATCAATTTGAATAAAGCCGCCCCCACGCCGGAGCCCCTGATGCCCCACACCACGCCAGCTCTGCTGATACTTGCAGACGGCAGCGAATTTTACGGGCGCGCCATCGGCGCCCACGGCAGCGCCGTTGGCGAAGTGGTTTTCAATACCTCCATGACCGGCTACCAGGAGATCCTCACCGATCCCTCCTACGCCCGACAGATAGTGACTCTCACCTATCCCCATATCGGCAATACCGGCACCAATGCGGAAGACGAGGAATGCGACCAAATCTGGGCCGCGGGCCTGGTGATCCGCGACCTGCCGCTGTTGGCCAGCAGCTTCCGCAAGGAGCAGTCGCTGGACGAATACCTGCGGGAGCGCAATATCGTCGGCATTGCCGATATCGACACCCGCCGCCTCACCCGCCTTCTGCGCGACGGCGGTGCCCAGAGCGGCTGCATTGTCGCCGGGGAAAACATCGACAGCGCAGCGGCGCTGGCCAAGGCGCAGGAGTTCGCCGGCCTCAAGGGCATGGATTTGGCCAAGGTGGTGTCCACCAAGCAGAGCTACCCATTCAACGAAGGCACCTGGGAGCTGGGCGCGGGCCATAGGGCCGCACCGGAGCAGCCTTTCAAGGTGGTGGCCTACGACTATGGCGTCAAACGCAATATCCTGCGCATGCTGGTGGACCGGGGCTGTGACGTCACCGTGGTGCCGGCGGAAACCCCGGCCTCCGAGGCGCTGGCGCTCAACCCCGACGGCATCTTCCTGTCCAACGGCCCCGGCGATCCGGAGCCCTGCGACTACGCCATCGACGCGATCAGGGAATTTCTCGAGGTGGGCATCCCCACCTACGGCATCTGCCTCGGCCACCAGTTGCTGGGACTGGCGGCGGGTGGCCGCTCGGCAAAAATGAAGTTCGGCCACCACGGGGGCAACCACCCGGTACAGTGTTTGCAGACCGGCAAGGTGATGATCACCGCCCAGAACCACGGCTTCTCGGTGGATGCGGACAGCCTGCCTGAGAATGTGGAAGTGACCCACGTCTCCCTGTTCGACCGCACGCTGCAGGGTATCCGCCTGAAAGACAAACCGGCGTTCAGCTTCCAGGGGCACCCGGAGGCCAGCCCGGGCCCGCACGATATGGCGCCGTTGTTCGACCAGTTTATCGAGTTGATGGAGGCGCGCCGCTAGGCGCAATTTGCAAAGCCTCTCGCAGGCCGCCAGTACGCGAATTTATTTTTGAGACCTACCGGTTAACAGGCCGGTGTGAAACGGAAGAAAGATGCCAAAACGCACAGATATCAAAAGCATACTGATTATCGGCGCCGGCCCGATAGTAATCGGCCAGGCCTGTGAATTCGACTATTCCGGGGCCCAGGCCTGCAAGGCGCTGCGCGAGGAGGGCTACCGGGTGATCCTGGTGAACTCCAACCCCGCCACCATCATGACCGACCCGTCCATGGCGGACGCCACCTACATCGAGCCGGTGGAGTGGCGCACCGTTGCCAAGATCATCGAGGAGGAGCGCCCGGACGCCATCCTGCCCACCATGGGCGGCCAGACGGCGCTCAACTGTGCACTGGATCTGGACAAGCACGGCGTGCTGGAAAAGTTCGACGTGGAACTGATCGGTGCCGACAAGAACGCGATCGAAAAGGCCGAGGACCGCGACCTCTTCGACAAGGCCATGCGCGCCATCGGCCTGGAGACCCCGCGGGCGAAGATCGTGCACTCCCTGGAGGAGGCGAAGAAGGTGCCGGAGCAGTTCGGCTTCCCGGTGATCATCCGCCCGTCCTTCACCATGGGCGGCTCCGGCGGCGGCGTGGCCTATAACTGGCCCGAGTTCGAGGAAATCTGCAAGCGCGGCCTCGACTTGTCGCCCACCAACGAACTGCTGATCGACGAATCCTTGCTCGGCTGGAAAGAGTACGAGATGGAGGTGGTTCGCGACAGGAACGACAACTGCATCATCGTCTGCTCCATCGAGAACTTTGATCCCATGGGCGTGCACACCGGCGACTCCATCACCGTGGCCCCGGCGCAGACCCTGACCGACAAGGAATACCAACTGATGCGCAACGCCTCCATCGCGGTGTTGCGCGAGATCGGTGTGGAGACTGGCGGTTCCAACGTGCAGTTCGGCGTCTGTCCCGAAACCGGGCGCATGGTGGTGATCGAGATGAACCCGCGGGTATCCCGCTCCTCGGCGCTGGCCTCCAAGGCCACCGGCTTCCCGATCGCCAAGGTGGCCGCCAAGCTGGCGGTGGGCTACACGCTGGACGAACTGCAGAACGACATCACCGGTGGCGCCACGCCGGCCTCCTTCGAGCCCAGCATCGATTACGTGGTTACCAAGATCCCGCGCTTCACCTTCGAGAAGTTCGGCGAGGCGGACGCGCGTCTGACCACGCAGATGAAATCCGTGGGCGAGGTGATGGCCATCGGCCGCACCTTCCAGGAGTCTCTGCAGAAGGCCCTGCGCGGGCTGGAAGTGGGCAGTTTCGGCCTGGAGAGCAAGATAGATCCGAACGAGGACGGCGCCCAGGAGCGCCTGCGCCGCGAGCTCTCGGTGCCCGGTGCCGAGCGCATCTGGTATGTGGGCGACGCCTTCCGCATGGGCATGAGCGTACAGGAAGTCTACGAAGTATCCGCCATCGACCCCTGGTTCCTGGTGCAGATCGAGGAATTGATCAAGATCGAGAAGCCCCTGCGCTCCATGCCCACCTCGGCGCTAACCGCCGAGCAGATGCGCTACCTGAAGCGCAAGGGCTTCTCCGACCGCCGCCTGGCGGACCTGCTCGGCGTCAGCCAGAAAACCGTGCGCGAATTCCGCCACAAGCTGGGCGTATTCCCCTCCTACAAGCGCGTCGATACCTGCGCGGCCGAGTTCTCCACCAGCACCGCCTATATGTACTCCACCTACGACGAGGAGTGCGAGGCGAATCCGTCCGACAGGAAGAAGATCATGGTGCTCGGCGGCGGTCCCAACCGCATCGGCCAGGGTATCGAGTTCGACTACTGTTGCGTGCACGCCGCGCTGGCGATGCGTGAGGATGGCTACGAGACCATCATGGTCAACTGTAACCCCGAGACCGTCTCCACCGATTACGACACCTCCGACCGCCTCTACTTCGAGCCGGTGACCCTGGAGGACGTGCTGGAAATCGTGCGCAAGGAGAAGCCGGTGGGGGTGATCGTGCAGTTCGGCGGCCAGACGCCGCTGAACCTGGCGCGCTACCTGGCCAACGAAGGGGTGCCGATTATCGGCACCACTCCGGAGCAGATCGACCGCGCGGAAGACCGCGAACGTTTCCAGCAGATGATTATGCGCCTGGGGCTCAAGCAGCCGCAGAACGCCATAGTGCGCTCGGTTTCCGAGGCGATCCAGGCCGCGAAGGAAGTGGGCTACCCGCTGGTGGTTCGCCCCTCCTACGTGCTCGGCGGCCGCGCCATGGAGATCGTGTACAAGGAAGATGAACTGCTGAATTACATGAAAGAGGCGGTGCAGGTGTCCGACGAGGCCCCGGTGCTGCTGGACAACTTCCTCAACGCCGCCATCGAGGTGGATATCGACGCGGTATCCGATGGCCAGGATGTGGTGATCGGCGCCATCATGCAGCATATCGAGCAGTGCGGCGTTCACTCCGGGGATTCCGCCTGTTCGCTGCCGCCCTACAGCCTGCCGGCGGAAGTGCAGGACCGCATGCGCGAGCAGGTCAAGGCCATGGCCCGCGAACTGGGCGTGATGGGACTGATGAACACCCAGTTGGCCTACCAGGACGGCGAGATCTATGTCATCGAGGTGAACCCCCGCGCCTCGCGCACCGTGCCCTTCGTATCCAAGTGCATCGGCACCTCCCTGGCCAAGATCGCCGCGCGCTGCCAGGCGGGTACCACCCTGGCGGAACAGGGTTTTACCAAGGAAATCGTGCCGGACTACTTCTCGGTCAAGGAATCGGTATTCCCGTTCAACAAGTTCCCCAAAGTGGACCCCATCCTCGGCCCGGAAATGAAATCCACCGGCGAAGTCATGGGCGTGGGCGAGACCTTTGCCGAGGCCTTCGACAAGGGCCTGCTCGCCGCCGGCGACACCCTGCCGGAGTCCGGCAAGGTATTTATCTCCGTGCGCGACTTCGACAAGCCTGAGGTGGTGAGTGTTGCGCGGGACCTGGCCGGGCTCGGATTCGAGCTGGTCGCCACCCGTGGCACCGCCAGGGTCTTGCAAGAGAGCGATATTCCCGTTACAACCGTCAACAAGATGAGCGAGGGCCGGCCCCATATCGTCGATATGATCAAAAACGACGAGATAGCCCTGGTGGTCAACACCACAGAGGGGCGCCAGGCCATTCGCGATTCCGCGGATATCCGCCGCAGCGCGGAGAACCACCAGGTGTGCTACACCACCACGCTGGCCGCGGCCAAGGCAATGGCCCTGGCGATGCAGATCGGCGAACCGCTCAAGGTGCGCCGCCTGCAGGATCTGCACCAGCAGGTGGTCAAGCTGCCGGAATAAGGCTTGCGCCTTTTTGTAGGAGCGGCGGGGCGGCCATCCGCCATGCCCGCGATCGGGTCTGTGGATAGCATAGGCCGATCGCGGGCATGGCCCGCTCCTACAAGGACGCAAAATCAAATTTTCGAAATACCGGCCAGGCTTTACCCATAGGCGAAGCCTGGTTTTCTAATGAATAAATTCGGAGGTTCCGTTTTGAACCGGGTACCAATGACCGTAGAGGGCGCCGAAGCACTGCGTGCCGAACTGGAAAAGCTGAAAAAAGTCGAGCGCCCGGCCGTAGTTCAGGCCATCGCCGAGGCCCGCGAACACGGTGACCTGAAAGAAAACGCCGAGTACCACGCCGCCCGCGAAAAGCAGGGTTTTATCGAGGGGCGCATCCGCGATATCGAGAGCAAGCTGTCCTTCGCCCAGGTGATCGATGTCAAATCCATCGAGCCCAGCGGCAAGGTGATCTTCGGCACTACCGTGAGCATTATCCATACGGATACCGATGAGGAGGTCACCTACCAGATCGTCGGCGACGACGAGGCGGATGTGAAAAACCACAAGATCTCCGTCAACTCCCCCATCGCCCGCGCCCTGATCGGCAAGGAGGAGGGTGATGTAGTGGAAGTGCACACCCCCTCCGGCGCGGTCGAGTACGAGATCGACCAGGTCAAGCACATCTGATCCCAGTTCCACAAGCGGGCCTCAGGCCCGCTGCGAGACCTCCTGCAATTATTCGAGCAGATCGATACTGTCGACACTGTAACCCGCCGACAAAAATCCGGAGCCACCCGAGCCACTGATCACAGAGATTACCAACCGGTTCCACTCCCCGGGATTCTGCTTCCAGGCAGTGGCGGGGATCTCAAAGGGATAGGTGACGTTGTTGCAGCGATAGCTGCCGGTGGTCAGATTGCGGCTCCTGGGCTGGCTCGATGCCGACTGGAACTCGGATGTCCAGTCGTTGACCGCAATGTTGGGCCGCCCGCCGGCAAAGGCGCAGGTCAGCCCGATGCGCAGGGTGTGGGCGGATTCGATCTGATCGCTGTTCAATTTGAAGTAGACGACATGATTGTTGTTGACTTCCTTCCACATATACGCGGGAAATTCCGCATCACTTGATGTCCCTATCATATGGTTGGCCGGGTCCCAGGTCTCGATCCGTACATCGGACGGATGCATCTTCGTCAGCTTGTCGCCGTTGAGAAACTCCTGTGGCGAGCCGTCCCAATCGCCGATGCGCCAGATCGCAGGATCGCCGCTGGGATCATCCGCAATGGAAATGCTGTGAAGAATCGTTGTTTCACCTGCGGTGACCGTCACCTCCTCCCGTGTGTAGACCTCCAATTCGTCTTTATAGATGGTCATCTTATAGGTGCCCGGGCGCATGCCGGCGCGGCTGTAGTAACCGTTGTCTGAGCCGGCATCGGTCCAGTACTGCGCGGTGCCGCTGGTGAAGCCCACGGTGTAATCGTAATTCGGGTCCATGCCGCTGATCCCGACGCCCGCTACCCGGCCGCGTTCAGACGGCGCGGCGTATCCCCGCAACCCATATCGGCAAACCAGGAAGTATCGGGCCGCTCGCCGGGGGCTTCTCCTCCGGTCGCCACGAAGGTGTAGCTGTTCAGGATGCCGGTCCTGAAGTCCTCGGTCTGGGCCTGGCCGTAATTGACGATATAGGTCAGTTCCTGGTCGGTATCCGTGGCCTGGTTGAGCAGGCTGCGGTAGAAGGGGCCGCCGGAGCCGCCCTCGTGGTCGTCCCGGACCACCCACATACCCACGTTGTTACCGGTGGCACCGATATGGGTCCAGTCTTTCAGGCGCTGGTTGGAATAGTGCTTGGAGCGGGTTTCGCCGTTGGCCAGGGCAAAGATATCCGATGACTCGACGGTTGAAACCGTGCCGCGGAGGTCGGAAGCCTCGGGGCCATCGGGCAGCAGCGCGGAACTCAGGCGCAGGATGTAGCGCACATGGTTGTGAACATTCGGCTCCGATGTGAAGTGGGTCCCCATGTAAATATGCGGGAAGCCGCGGCGGGCCATGTAGTAGTGAGTGAGATCCCCAGCCTCGACGGTCACCTTGATAAAGTCGCTGCCTATGGTCGATGCACTCACCGCCACCGAGGAGGTGCCGGAATACAGCCAGTCGAAGCCCGCGTTGACCTGGGAGCCCCGGCTCTGGTTCTGGTATTCGGACCCCTCGTACACCAGGGAAGCGATATCGCCGGCGGACTGGGTGCTGACCCCGTTGTCCGTCCGGCGCACCTTGAAGACCAGGCCGGCATCGGTATCGATCGTATAAAAGTCTGTGCTCGTACTCAGGCCGAAGTCGGCACAGGCGAGGCCGGGGAGCACCAGCGTCAGCCCCGGGAGCAGGGCCCTCCAGCCGGTAAGTCTCCGAGGGGAAAGACGCATTTTGGGTGGGGAGTTTCTATTCATAACTTCTTCCGCAGTAGTATTGCTTTTATCTTGTAAGTACTTACTTCATTGAGCTGCCAAGGGGGCTCTACGCCATTGGTGACGGCTCCCTTGGCCTACTCGCCTTCCATTTAATCTGGAAATATTTTCAATTTCTCCCGACGCTTTAGCATTTTTTCCGAAATTGGTCATACACTGGAAAAATAATTGCTCAGACCACCAGTCGTGAAACTTCCTACCTCGATCCTCGTGACCCTTGAATTTAATTAAATCATTAATTAAATTATAATTACTTACCTGTTGGAGATGGGATTCATGGCATCCAGAAGCACGGCCAATAAGCGGCCTCCAGGCCGCCCGGGACGCGACTCCGCCGAGCTTCGCCCGGCGCTGATCGATGCGGCGCTGGCCTGCTATGCCCGCGAAGGGGTGGCAGCTACCTCCCTCAAGGCCATCGCCAATGAGGCCGGCGTCACCCCGGCGCTATTGCACTACTATTTTGGCAACCGGGAGCAGTTGCGACAGGCGGTGATCGAGGAACGGATAATGCCGCTGATGTACCAGGTTCAGGAAAAACTGGCTTCTGCCGGCGGCGATGTGGCGGCGCTGATCAATACTTTTATCTCCGCCATGGGCGAGGTGGTAGTGGAGAATCCCTGGTGGCCGCCGCTCTGGGTGAGGGAAGTATTGTGCGAGGGAGGAGCCCTGCGAGGATTGATGATCGACCGCCTGAAGGAAGTGGCCCGCCTTTTCACTGCCCGGTTTGCCACCGCCCAGGAGGAAGGGAAACTGAATGTCGCCCTGGACCCCCGACTGCTACTGGTCTCCCTGATCGGCCTGACCCTGTTTCCCGCCGCCGGTGCGCCTATCTGGCGGCAGTTGCAGGATGCGGACGATATCACCGGTGAGGATATGCAGCGGCACACCCTGGCGCTGCTGCAGCGGGGGTTGGAGTTGAAGCCATGAAGGGCGTCGGGTTTTCCGTCCTGTCCGCCACACTGCTGTTGTGCGCCTGCCAGCCCGAGCCGAAGCAGGCCCTGGGTACCCTGGAGTGGGACCGCATCGGGCTGCCGGCGCCGGCGGCGGAGAAGATCGTGAGCATCGAGGTGCGCGAGGGGCAGCGGGTCAGTGCCGGGCAACTCCTGCTGCAGCTGGACGACAGCCGCACCCGCGCGCAACTGAATGCAGCCCGCGCGGAGGTACAGCGGCGCGAGGCGGAACTCAAGGAGCTGCGGGTGGGCCCGCGGATCGAGGAGATCGAGCGCGCCCGGGCGAGCCTGGCCGCCGCCCTCGCCGAGGAAAAGGAGGCGCGGGACCATTACCGTCGCCTGTATGAACTGGGCCGCCAGGATTATGTCTCCCAGCAGGAGATCGACAGCGCCAAGGCCGCCGCCGACGCCGCTACCGCACAGGTGGAATCCGCCCAGGCGACGCTGCTGGAACTGGAGCGGGGTACTCGCAGCGAACAGATCGCCCAGGGAGAGGCCGCCCTGCTCCAGGCCCGGGCGGAAGCGGAGGCGCAAGCGGTGCTGCTGGAGAAACTCGATGTGCAGGCACCCAGAAACGGCCTGGTGGATGACTTGCCCTTCAAGTTGGGGGACGAGGCGCCAGTGGGCGGTGCGCTGGCGATTATGCTGGTGGGGGACACGCCCTACGCCCGGGTGTATATCCCCGAACCGCTGCGCGCGGATGTGCAGGTGGGTGACAGCGCCGAGGTCTTTTTACAGGGACGAGAAAAACCTTTTCGTGGGCGGGTGCGGATGATCCGCAATGAGCCGGTCTTCACTCCCTACTATGCCCTCACCGGCGACGATGTGGCGCGGCTTAGCTACCTGGCGGAAATCCAGCTGGGACAGGATGCTGTCAAACTGCCCGCCGGACTGCCGCTGCGTGCGGAGTTTCCCCACACCGCCTCTTCCGGGGCGGGGAACACGGCGGAATTTCCGGACGTCGCACAATGAGCGAATCCGAGCCGGCGATCCGTGCCCGCGGCCTGACAAAGAAGTTCGGCGACCTGGTGGCGGTGAACGATATGGATCTCACCGTCGAGCGCCGGCAGGTATACGGCTTTCTCGGCCCCAACGGCTCCGGCAAGTCCACCAGCATCCGCATGCTGTGCGGCCTGCTGACCCCAACCGAGGGGGATATCGAAGTACTCGGCTTGAAGATTCCCGATGAGGCCGACGCGTTGCGCAAGCGCATCGGCTATATGACCCAGCACTTCTCCCTGTTTACCGATCTCACGGTGCGTGAAAACCTGGAGTTTCTCGCCGCGATCCAAAACCTGTCGCGCCGCGACACCACGGCTCGGGTGGACGAGCTGCTGGAGGAATACCATTTCAGCGACCGCGCCGACCAACTGGCGGGAACCATGAGCGGCGGGCAAAAGCAGCGCCTGGCACTGGCGGGCGCGGTGATCCACAAGCCGGAACTGCTGTTTCTCGACGAGCCCACCAGCGCCGTGGACCCGGAGTCCCGGCGGGATTTCTGGGAGAAACTGTTCGAACTGGCGGACGCCGGCACCACCCTGCTGGTTTCCAGCCACTATATGGACGAGGCGGAGCGCTGCCATCGCCTGGCGATTTTGGACAGGGGAGTGCTGGTGGCGGACGACTCCCCGGCGGATCTGACCGGCTCCTTACGGGGGCGCACGCTGGAGGTGCGCACAGGCCACCCGCGCCGCGCGAAGGAGATATTGCTCGGCGTGTCGGGGGTTATCAGCGCAGCGCAGATCGGCAACAGCTTGCGGGTTCTCTTGGAGAAGGTGGACGACAATACGGCGCGCATCAATGAAGCCTTTGAACGGGAAGGATTGAGCGCCGAGGCGAAACCCACGGAGCCCAGTCTCGAGGATGTGTTCGTCGCGGTTACCTACAGGGAAACTAGTGTCCTGTCTGGTATTAAATAGTGATATCAGCGGGTCGCTAAGCGGCCAGGTGCTAGGCGCACTTGGGCCGGCGTAGTCATCTACGTCAAGCAAGTGCAACGCCGCAGATGGCTGCTTAGCGGCCCGCCCGAAGGGAGCCCCCCAGATTGCCCACAGCTGCGTTGCAGCTCTTGAAAATGGAATGACCATTCCCTGCGAGCTGCGCCTAACTGTGAACAATCTGGGGGGCTCTGATATCACTATTTAATACCAGACAGGACACTAGGGAGGAGGAACAATCGTGAATTCGCGGCGACTGCTGGCAGTGGTGGTCAAGGAGGTGCGCCAATTGCGCCGGGACCGCACCACCCTGGCAATGATTATCGGCATCCCGATCATGCAACTGATCCTGTTCGGCTATGCCATCAACCTCAACCTGCGCCACCTGCCCGCAGCAATCGCCGATGAAGCGAGCACCAGCGGTTCGCGCCAAGTGGTGATGGACATGCTCGCCACCGGGATAATCGAGCCGGTAGTGGATGCGACCAGCGCGGAGCAACTGATGGCCATGCTGCGCCGGGGCGAGATCAGCGTGGGGGTGGTGATACCCCGGGATTTCGAGCGCCGTCTGGAGGAGGGCAGCGAGGCGGTGCAGGTACTGGTGGACGGCAGCGATACCGTGGTGCAGAGCGCCGCCGCGCAGCTGGCGCAGATGCCGCTGGTCCATGTGCCCGGCGTGCCGCGGAATTCCTCCGTGCCGCTTCCCGAAACGCCGATCAGAGTGGTGAGTTTCTACAACCCCCAGCGCGTCTCCGCGATCAATATCGTCCCCGGACTGATCGGTATTATCCTCACCATGACCATGGTGATGTTCACCGCGGTGGCCATAGTGCGCGAACGGGAACGCGGCAACATGGAACTGCTGATCGCCACCCCGGTGAGCAGCGCCGAACTGATGATCGGCAAAGTGCTGCCCTACGGCCTGATCGGCCTGGTGCAGACCAGCCTGATCCTGCTGCTTGGCATGCTGCTCTTCGACGTGCCCATCCGCGGCAGTGTGCTGGATGTCTACTGGGCCGGCATACTGCTGATCCTCGCCAACCTGAGCATGGGTCTGCTGATTTCCACCCGCGCCCAGTCCCAGT
This sequence comes from Microbulbifer sp. TB1203, assembly GCF_030997045.1. Classification (NCBI taxonomy): domain Bacteria; kingdom Pseudomonadati; phylum Pseudomonadota; class Gammaproteobacteria; order Cellvibrionales; family Microbulbiferaceae; genus Microbulbifer; species Microbulbifer sp. TB1203. The sequence goes on from NZ_CP116899.1 coordinate 5,081,102, forward strand.
TCCAGGCCATGCAGATGACCTTCTTCGTCTTCCTGCCCTCGATACTGCTCTCCGGCTTTATGTTCCCCTTCGACGGCATGCCCCATATCGCCCAGTGGATCGCCGAGGTGTTGCCGCTCACCCACTTCCTGCGCCTGATCCGCGGCGTGATGCTGCGCGGTGCCGGGCTGCTGGAACTGTGGCCGGACGTGCTGGCGCTGGTGGTCTTTATCGCACTGATGATGACCCTGGCCATCGCGCGTTTCCGCAAGCGGCTGGATTGAGGTGTCGGCGACCCGGACCCGGGACTCGCGTAGGGTGCGCCGTGCGCACCCTACGGAGATAGAAGTTGGTACTGGGCTTCTGCGCCAGATTACTCCAGTCAATTTGGGCTGAAGACCGCCATCCAGGGCGGTTCCACACGTCCGGCCATCAGAAGTGTGAACAGGGGGGCGATTGCGCCGCCCGCTGCTGGTAGGATGGCGGGCACACCCATCCACATTGAGGGGGCACACCGTGACCGGATTACTGGATAGCCTACCGCTCTGGCTGTGGTTCGTGCTGGGGCTGGTGGGATTGTTTGTGGCGCGCAGGCCGGTGCACCAGGGCATCCTGGCCCTGGCGCGCTTCTTTCACCAGTCCCTGCGCCTGGGGGCCAATGCGGTGGCTGGCGCGGAAAACCGCCTGCAGCAACGCAACCGGGAGGTATTGCTGGCGGCGGGGCGCGAGGCGGCGGAGCGGCATATCGAGCGCGAGTTCGACCGCATCGAGAGCGTCATGAAAAAGGAGCTGGCGCAGTACCCGGCCCTGCACCGCAAACTCTGCGAACAGCTTACCGCCATCGATGAGGACTACGTGCGCAGCGCCGAAGTACCGCCGGAGCCCACCAACTGGTCCAAGGCGATCAAGGCGGTGGCGGATATTCCCGCCAAGCAGGACCCGGTGGTGGGGGATGTGCTGGAAACCATCCACCACTCTATGCGCAAGGCGGAGTCCAAGGCGCTGGAAGCCTACCGGGAGTCCGCCAGGGTGCGACACCAGTTGCTCAGGCGCATGATGCCCCACTGGCGATCCATCCTCTCCACCCTGGGGCGGGTCAACAAGAGTGTCGATTCGGTGAACCGCCGCGCAAAGGTGCTCGACGGCCATATGGAACACTACGAGGAAATCCTGCGAGACAGCGACCGCGCCCAGCGCATGCTCTCCTCCTCCTCCCTCAGCCAGTTCTTTATTTCCGCCTTTGTGCTGGCCATTGCTGTGGGCGGCGCCTTGATCAATTTCCACCTGATCGCCCGGCCGATGACCGAAATGGTCGGCGGAACCAGCTATATCGGCAATTTCAAGGTGGCCGATATCTCCGCGCTGGTGATCATTCTGGTGGAGATCACCATGGGCCTGTTCGCCATGGAGTGCCTGCGTATCACCCGGCTGTTCCCGGTGATCGGCGCGCTCAGCGACAAGTTGCGCATGCGCATGATGTGGGCGGCCTTCGTGCTGCTGTTCTTCCTCGCCACCGTGGAGGCGGGGCTGGCGTTTATGCGCGAGATACTGATGCAGGAGGACCTGGCGGTGAGCGCCCAGCTCCGGGGCGAGGAAGTGGCTGCCGCCACCACCGGCGTTTACTGGATCACCACCGCGGCGCAGATGGGTATGGGCTTTATCCTGCCTTTTGCGCTCACCTTCGTGGCCATTCCCCTGGAAAACTTTATCGCCTCCGCGCGCACGGTGATCGGCGTACTGGTCGGCTTTGCGCTGCGCCTGCTGTCGGTTGTGCTGCGCCTCGCCGGCACCGCCTCTCTGCGAGCTGGCGGCATGTTGGTGCGCCTCTACGATATCCTGATTTTCTTCCCCCTGTGGCTGGAGAGCAAATACCTCAGCTGGCGGGAGTCCGCCCAATCGGCAACTGCGGAGAAAGTACAATGAAAAGACTGACGGGCATCCTCTGCTGCCTGCTGCTCGCCGCCTGCGGCGAGCCGGTGGCGCGCAACCAGGGCGTATACATGCTGATCGACACTTCCGGTACCTATACCCGGGAGCTGGACAAGGCCCGGCAGGTGATCAATTTCACCCTGGCGAGAATGAATCCCGGCGACACCTTCGCCGTGGCCAGTATCAACACCGGCAGTTTCAGCGAGAAAAACATCAAGGCCAAGGTCACCTTTGATGATCGCCCCAGTGTCACCAACAAACAGAAGCGGGCCTTCCAGCAGGCTGTCGACCGGTTTGTGGCGGAAACTGAGCCCGCCGCCTACACCGATATCACCGGCGGCCTGTTGCAGGCGGTGGAATACCTGAATGAGAAGGAGCCCGGACGCAAGACCATCCTGATCTTTTCCGACCTCAAGGAGGAGATCAAAGAGGGGTACAACCGGGATATCCCCCTGCAGCTGAACGGTTTCGACCTGGTAGCCCTGAATGTCACCAAACTGAGCAGCGACAACGTCGACCCCACCGAATACCTGGGGCGCCTGGAGCAGTGGCAGAGCAAGGTGGAGCAGAGCGGCGGGAGCTGGCGGGTGGTCAACGACCTGGAGCGGCTGGAAAAAATCCTGCCTTGACAGAATGCGAATATCCCCCCTGTAGGAGCGGCCCATGGCAGCGATCGGCTTGTGCTACGGCAGAGACCGATCGCGGCCATGGGCCGCTCCTACAGGGGAACACTGCAAATAATTTCCGGTAACCGATGTCCCATCCCTCGAAGCTCAACCTGCTCAAAAGACATGGCCCGATGGTAATCGCCCACGGCGACAACATGGGCCGCGGTCTGTATCCGGGCAACACCCTGCTGTATCTGCAGAAAATGGCCGAACTGGGGGTGGATGCGGTGGAGCTGGACCTGAGTCTCACCGCCGACGGCCATCTGGTATTGATGCACGATACCCGCGTGGACCGCACTACGGATGGCAGCGGCGCTATCGCGGAGATGACCCTGGCGGAGCTGCGCCGGCTGAATATAGCGTACAACTGGAGCCCGGACGGTGAGAACTACCCCTACCGCCGGCAGCCGCTGCGTGTAGCCACCATCGACGAGGTATTCGCCGCGTTGCCGGAGATGCCGGTGATTATCGAACTGAAAAACAACGATGCGAAGGCGGCGCAGGCCCTGTGCGACAGCATCCGGCGTTTCGACCGCCACAGCCGGGTGATCGTCTCCTCTTTCCATCAACGGGTAATCGGTGAATTTCGTCGGCTTTGCCCCGGGGTGGCCACCGGTGCTGCCATCCTGGATGCACTGTTGTTTTACGCCGCGCAACTGCTGCATTTGGAATGGCTGCTGAAGCCGGGTTACCAGACCATGCAGCTGCCCATGCGCTACTACGGAATCAAGGTATTTTCGCCGGGTTTTTTGCGCGCAGCGCGCAGATGCAAACTGCACCTGTCGGTGTGGACGGTGAACGATATCGTGGATATGCACCACTACATCGACCTGGGAGTGGACGGCATCGTCACCGACAGGCCGGACATACTGCGCTCCCTGTTGCGGGAGCGGGAAACTTCAGGAGGACGATAATGAACAGGATTCTTTCTACTCTGGGTTTATTTCTATTTCTTGTAGCCGACCATGTGGTGGCCCAACATGACTTTTCCGGTGTGGAGATCAGCAGTAAAAAAGTGGCTGACAATCTGTATATGCTGCAGGGCGCCGGGGGGAATATCGCCCTGTTCGCAGGGGAGGACGGCGCCTTTATGGTGGATGACCAGTTTGCACCGCTCTCCGAAAAGATCCAGAAAGCGGTGGCGGGGCTCACCGACAAGCCGCTGCGTTTTGTAATTAACACCCATTGGCACGGTGACCACACCGGCGGCAATGAAACACTGGGCGAGACAGGTGCGCTGATTGTCGCCCACGAAAATGTGCGCAAGCGCATGAGCACCAACCAGTTTATAAAGGCATTCGGCCGCGAGGTACCCGCCTCGCCGGATGCGGCGCTGCCGGTGATTACATTCACCGACGCCGCCGCCTTCCACTGGAACGGCGACGATGTGATTGTTCAGCACGTAGACCCGGCGCATACCGATGGGGATTCCATCGTGCACTTCAAAAACGCCAACGTCATCCACATGGGCGATACCTTTTTCAACGGCACTTATCCGTTTATTGATCTCTCCTCCGGCGGCTCCTTCGATGGTGTGATCGCCAGTGCGGAGCGGGTGCTGAAACTGGCCGACGACCAGACGAAAATTATCCCCGGCCACGGCCCGCTGGCAGACAAGGCCAGTCTGCAAAAGTACCGCGATGCCATGGTGACCCTGCGCGGGAAGATCCTGGCGCTGATTCAGCAGGGCAAGAGCCGCGAAGAAGTCATAGCCGCGCGGCCCACCGAGGATTTCGATAAGCAGTACGGCCAGGGCTTTATGCAGCCGGACCTGTGGACCGGAATAGTCTACGACTCATTGGCCGGGAGCCGGGAGTAGGAGCGGGCCATGCCCGCGATCGAGGTATGGCAAACACCGATCGCGGGCATGGCGGATGGCCGCCCCGCCGCTCCTACAAGGCGCAGTTCAGTCCCGTAGAATGAGCAGACGCTTGCGCAGTTGTGCGAAACCGACGGCGAAATTCCGCCGTGGCGCCGGCTCCGGCATTTCCCCCTCGCGCACGCGGAACCAAGCCGCGTAGAGCGCCGGCAAAAACAGCAGCGTCAGTGCAGTGGCCACGATCAGCCCGCCCATGATCGCCACCGCCATGGGACCAAAGAAATCACTGCGCGACAATGGGATCATCGCCAGCACTGCGGTCAGTGCCGTCAGTGCGATGGGCCGGAAACGGCGCACCGTGGACTCGACAATGGCGTCCCAGGGAGTCCGCCCCTGCGTTATATCCTGCTGTATCTGGTCTATTAAAATGACCGAGTTGCGCATGATCATACCCGCCAGGGCGATGGTGCCGAGCATGGCCACGAAGCCGAAAGGCTGACGGAACACCAGCAGGAACAGAGTCACGCCGATAATGCCCAGGGGCGCGGTGAGGAACACCAGGGTCGACAGGGAAAAGCTGCGCAACTGCAGCATCAACAGCGTGAACACTACCAGCAGGAACAGCGGCATGCCGGCGTTCACCGAGTCCTGGCCGCGCGCGGATTCCTCCACACTGCCGCCGATTTCCAGCAGGTAGCCCGGCGGCAACTGCGCGCGGATATCCCGCAGCCGCGGCCAGACTTCATTCACCACGGTGGCCGGCTGTTGCTCGCCGTAGATGTCGGCGCGCACCGTCACCGTGGGCAGCCGGTCGCGGTGCCAGATAACGCCCTCCTCGAAACCGTAGTCCAGTGTGGCCACCTGGTTGAGCGGCACGCTGCGACCGCCATCGGTCTGCACCGCCAGGTTGCCCAACTGCCCCAGGGCCCGGCGCTCGCGCTTGTCGCCGCGCAGGCGCACATCGATCAGCTCGTTGTCCTCCCGATACTGGCTCACGGCGATACCGGAGAGGGAACTCTCCAGCGCGCGCGACAGATCGGCGCTGTTGGCGCCCAGGGCGCGGGCGCGCGCCTGGTCCACGTCCAGGCGCACCACCTTGCTGGGCTCCTCCCAGTCCAGATGTACATTGGCCACCGCCGGGTTTGCGCGCACTTTTTCCGCCACCGCCCGCGCCAGCTCGCGCACCTCGGCAATATGTTCCCCGGACACGCGAAACTGCACCGGGTAGCCCACCGGCGGGCCGTTTTCCAGCCGCGAGACGCGGCTGCGCAGGGTGGGAAACTGTTCGCGCAGGGTGTCGATCAGCCAGCTGCGCAGCTGTTCGCGCTCCTCAATGTTGCGGGTAAGCACCACGAACTGGGCAAAGCTGGCGGCCGGCAGCTGCTGGTCCAGGGGCAGATAAAAACGCGGGGATCCGGTGCCCACATAGGCGACATAGTTCTCCGCCAGTTCATTCTGTTCCAGCAGCGCTTCCAGGCGCGCCGCCTGGCGTTCGGTGGCCTCCAGCGAGGCGCCCTCGTTCAGTTTCAGGTCCACCATCAACTCCAGGCGCGCGGAGGACGGAAAGAATTGTTGCGGTACGAAGCGGAACAGCAGCAGCGCGCCGACAAAGACTGCCAGGGTCAGGGCGATAACGGTTTTGCGGTGGTGCAGGCACCACAGCACCAGCCGGCGGAAGCGCCGGTAAAAGGGTTTGTCGTAGGGGTCGTGCGCTTCACCGCTGCCGTCGCGGCGCGCCAGGGTCGGCAGCAGCTTGTCGCCGAGATAGGGCACGAAGACCACCGCGGCGATCCAGGAAGCCAGCAGCGACAGTGTCACCACCTGGAAAATGGAACGGGTGTATTCGCCGGTGCCCGACTGCGCGGTGGCGATGGGCAGGAAACCGGCGGCGGTGATCAGGGTGCCGGTGAGCATCGGAAAGGCGGTACTGGTCCAGGCGAAACCGGCGGCCTTGATGCGGCTCAAGCCCTGCTCCATTTTGATCGCCATCATCTCCACCGCGATGATGGCGTCGTCCACCATCAGCCCGAGGGCCAGTACCAGGGCGCCGAGGGAGATTTTGTGCAGGCCGATGCCGAAGTAGTGCATCAGCGCAAAAGTCATCGCCAGCACCAGCGGTATCGACAGCGCCACCACCAGCCCGGTGCGCGCGCCGAGGGAGAAAAAACTCACCAGCATCACGATCAGCAACGCCTCCGCCAGCACCTGCAGGAATTCGCCCACGCCGCGTTCCACCGCTGCCGGCTGGTCGGAGACCTTGCGCAGTTCGAGTCCCAGCGGCAAGTCGCGCCGCAGTTCGGCGAAGGTGGCGTCGAGGTTTCCCCCCAGCTCCAGAATATTGCCGCCCGACTTCATGGACACGGCGATGCCGATGGCATCCTCGCCCATAAAGCGCATGCGCGGCTGCGGCGGGTCGCTGAAGCCGCGATGCACTTCGGCGATATCGCCCAGAGACTGGGTGCGCCCCCCGACGCTGATCGGAAAGCGGCGTATTTCATCTACCGAGCGGAACCGGCCGCTCACGCGGATGCGGATGCGGTCGCTCGCGGTTTCCACAAAACCGGCGTCGGCCACACCGTTCTGCGCTTGCAGAGCGGCCTGCACCGCGGACATGGGAATGCCCAGGGAAGCGAGTTTGGTATTGGAGAGTTCTACCCAGATTTTTTCGTCCTGCAGGCCGATCAGCTCCACTTTGCCCACGTCCTTCACCCGCTGCAGCGCCAGTTGTAGACGCTCGGCGTAATCTTTCTTCAGCGCATAGTCGAAGCCGGTTCCGGTGAGGGCGTAGATGTTGCCAAAGGTGGTGCCGAACTCATCGTTGAAGAAGGGGCCCTGGATATCCGCCGGCAGTGTGTGACGGATATCGCCGACCTTTTTGCGCACCTGGTACCAGAGGTCGGGGATCTTGCTGGAGTGCATATCGTCGCGGGCGACAAACAACACCTGGGACTGGCCGGGACGGGAAAAGGAGGTGATGCGCTGATAGTCGCCGGTTTCCATCAGCTTTTTTTCCACCCGCTCGGTAATCTGGCGGGATACCTCCTCGGCGCTGGCGCCGGGCCAGAGGGTGTTGATCACCATCACTTTGAAAGTGAACGGCGGGTCCTCGCTCTGGCCCAACTGGGTATAGGAGATGGTGCCCAGCAGGCCGAGCAGGATCATGGCGTAGAGCACCAGCGGGCGGTTTTTCAGTGCCCACTCGGAAAGGTTAAAACCCATGGCAGTTGGTTCCTGGCTGAATTGTGCGAGATTTGGTGTGAGGCCGGGTGGGATATCGCTTTCCGGGACCGTATGAGGCATGGATGCCGATTACGAGCGTACAGGGATGTATTCACAGCGTGTCCCGGAAAGCGATATCCCACCCGGCCTGGAGAGTTAAGTGGTAACCCACAGAGTCTGATTTACTGCTGTTGGGCCAGGGATCTGTCGAGATCGATCGGGCGATTCATTCTGTCCACCGGACGCACCCGCTGACCTTCCCGCAGCAGATGGGTGCCGGCGGCCACGACCCAGTCGCCGGGCTGCAGGCCCGCCAGTACCGGCACCTGCTCCTCGCCGTAGGGGCCCACGGTTACCCGTGTCTTGTGCAGGGTCGATTGCTGTGGATCCAACACCCACACGTAGGGCTGGTCGCCGTCGGCGGTGAGTGCGGACATGGGCAGTGCCAGGGCACCCCGGGAGGATTTGCCGTCCACGAATACCCGTGCGCTCTGCCCGAGTTCGGCGCCGGCCTTTTCGTTGTCAAAGGCCACCCGCGCCTCATAGGTGCGCGAGACAGCGTCCGCCGCCGGGGACAGTTCGCGAATATGCGCTGGGAAGAGCTGGCCCGGCCGCGACCAGAGTTCCACCGCCAGCGCCTGGCCGACTTTGAAACGGCCGATAGCCTGCTCCGGCAGATCGATACGCACTTCGCGATCGCCGTCCACGGCCAGCTCGAATACGGCCTGGCCGGCGGCGACCACCTGTCCGGCTTCCGCCAGGCGTTGGGCGATAACACCGCTCTGGGGGGCTTTCAGCACTGCATAACCGGCCTGGTTGCGGGTGACATCCAGTTGCGCGCGGGCCTGCTTGAGCTGGGCGGCACTGGCATCGAACCGGCTCTCGACGGCGTCGAACTGCGAGGCGCTGACCAGCTGGCGCTGCAGCAGAGCGCGGTAGCGCTCCAGTTCGCTGCTGGCCAGGCGGTGTTCCGCCTCCGCGGAGGTGAGTCTTGCGCGGGCACTGTCCAGTTCCAGGCGCAGGTCCTCGGCGTTGAGTTCCGCCAGGGGCTGGCCCCGCTCGACCCGGTCGCCTACATCCACCAGGCGCCGGCTGATCTTGCCGCCGATGCGGAAGGCCAGGGCCGGTTGGGAGCGGGCGCGAACCTCGCCGGGGAACACCTCATGCAGTGCCCCCGCGACCCTCGGGTGAACCATCACCGCCGGGCGCGGTTTTTCCTCGTCTTTTTCTGGTTCCGCCGGCGAGCAGGCGGTGAGTGCCAGCCAGAGCGGCAGTGTTGCGAGCAGTAGTGATCGGTACATAAAGGAGTCCCATTCCTTGTGCTGATATACGCGGCACCGAAGGTGCCGGTGGTAAAACGGGCGTTAGCGCTGGTCGGTAATGCTATACTGGGCAGTATAGTAATTTTATTGAACTCGTGAGTCCAGTATATGGAAGAGTTATGACTGAACAGGCTTCACCGGTCGCATCCCGCGGCCGCCCCAAAGACCCGGCCAAGCGCCAGGCCATCCTCGATGCAGCCAAGGAGCTGTTTCTGTCCCTGGGATTTGCCGGCACCAGTATGGATGCGGTGGCCGCAGAGGCGGGGGTGTCCAAACTCACTGTCTACAGCCACTTTTCCGACAAGGAGAGCCTGTTTTCCGCGGCGGTTGAATCCAAGTGCGTCAATCAGTTGCCGTTTCCGATGTTTACCCTGGAGAAGGGCGGGCCGGTGGAGGAGATGCTGAACGGCATCGGCGCGGCCTTCCTGGCCATGATTGACAGCGAGGATGCCGTCCGCCTGCTTCGCCTGATGTGCGGCATGGCGTCGCAGGATGGGGAGATGGCGCGGTTGTTCTTTGAGGCTGGCCCGAAGCGCACCCTGACGGAAATGGAGCGCTTTTTGCGCCGGGCCACGGAACTGGAGCTGCTGCAGGTGGACGATCCGGCGGCGGCGGCGGAGTATTTCTTCGGCATGCTGCAGGGATGCAAGCACATGCGGGTGCTGATCGGCTGTTGCGACGCACCCACGGAAGCGGAAATCCGCGAGCGCGTGGAAAAGGTGGTGAAAGTTTTTTTGCGCGCTTACAGCGCCTGAATGTAGGAGGGGCGGGGCGGCCATCCGCCATGCCCGCGATCGGTGTTTGCCGCCCCCGTGATCGCGGGCATGGCCCGCTCCTACAGCACGATTCTGATGAGAGTCCCGATAAATCAGGTTTTGAGTCGGTAGCCGGTACGGAAAATCCACCAGATCCCGGTCATACATAACAGCAGAAACAACAGCGTCATCCCCAGGCTGATTCCCACGTTCACGTCGGAGACTCCGTAGAAGGCCCAGCGGAAGCCGCTGATCAGGTAGACCACCGGGTTGAACAGGGTGATCTTCTGCCAGAGCTCCGGCAGCATATTGATGGAGTAGAAGGCACCGCCGAGGAAGGTGAGCGGAGTGACCACCATCAGCGGTATCACCTGCAGTTTCTGGAAGTCGTCCGCCCAGATTCCGATGATGAAACCGAACATGCTGAAGGTGAGTGCGGTCAGCACCAGGAAGCCCAGCATCCAGAAGGGGTGCACGATTTCGTAGTCGACGAAGAAGCGCGCGGTGACCAGGATCAGCAGGCCGAGGATAATCGACTTGGTAGCCGCCGCTCCCACATAGCCAGCGACCACTTCGAACGCCGATACCGGCGCCGAGAGTACCTCGTAGATGGTGCCGGAGAACTTGGGAAAGAAAATCCCGAAGGAGGCGTTGGAAATACTCTCACTGAGTAGCGACAGCATGATCAGCCCGGGGATGATAAACGCCCCGTAACTGACTCCGTCTATATCCCCCATACGCGAGCCGATAGCGGCGCCGAACACGATAAAGTAGAGCGAGGTGGACAGCACCGGTGAGGCGATACTCTGCATCAGGGTGCGCCAGGTGCGCGCCATTTCAAACTTGTAGATAGCGCGAATGCCATACCAGTTCATTCCTGAGCCTCCTTGGTTAACTGCTGTTCACTCTCTGCATGTTTGCCCCGAACCAGGCCGACGAAAATCTCCTCCAGTGAACTCTCCCGGGTGTGCAGGTCGCGGAAATCGATATTGGCCTCATTCAGCCGGCGCAGGAACTCGGTGATGCCGGTATCACTGCTCTTGATATCGAAGCGGTAGACCAGTTGGCTGCCGTCGGCACTGAGGGTCAGCGGCAGGTCCGCCAGGATCTCCGGCACCTTGTCCAGCGGTTCCGGCAGATGCAGGCTGAGTTCCTTCTCCCCCATCTTCTGCATCAGGGTGCGCTTGTCCTCCACCAGTATCACTTCACCGTGATTGATGACGCCCACCCGGTCGGCCATCTCCTCGGCTTCCTCGATATAGTGGGTGGTGAGAATAATGGTCACTCCCGATTCCCGCAGTTCGCGCACCATCTCCCACATGTCCTGGCGCAGCTCCACGTCCACCCCGGCGGTTGGCTCGTCGAGGAACAGGATCTTGGGCTCGTGGGATAGAGCCTTGGCGATCATCACCCGGCGCTTCATGCCGCCGGACAGCGCCATGATCTTGCTGTCCCGTTTCTCCCACAGGGAAAGCTGGCGCAGCAGCTTCTCGATATAGGCGGGGTTGGGGGCCTTGCCAAACAGGCCGCGGCTGAAATTTACCGTGGCCCAAACGCTTTCGAATGCATCGGTGGCCAGTTCCTGGGGCACCAGGCCGATCTCGCTGCGCACTAGGCGGTAGTCGCGCTGGATATCGTAACCGTTTGCGATAACGCTGCCGCTGGTGGGATTGACGATACCGCAGACAATACTGATCAGGGTGGTCTTGCCGGCACCGTTCGGCCCCAGCAGAGCGAAGATCTCCCCGCGCCGGATATCCAGGTCTACATTTTTAAGAGCGGTAAAACCTCCGGCGTAGGTCTTGCCGAGCCCCTTGACTGAAATAATCGGTTCCACTGTGCTTCCTTCCTCAAATAAAGTTGCCCCAACCGCTTGGTCGTCTATTTCCAGGGCAATTCGACATGCTACCTCAAATCCGGGGTAGTTTGCTAAGCCCCGCGCCGCGAAAACTCCCGGCTACCAGACTGTTGGAGAGTCTCTTGCGGCAAGCCGTTGACGGATCAGTCACCGGCAATTTTGTAGTTGCCGATATCGGCCTCGATTCCAAGGCGCGCCAGGATTTCGCGGGTATCGAACCCCGTTTTCCGGTGCATATCCCTCACCGCCGCGCGGGCGTTCCGGATGGATTCTTCATCCTGCCACTCCACCAATGTCACCAGTATAAAACTGTCATCGGTGTGGGAGCGCTCCATAAGGAAATCGCGGATAAATCCCGGCAGCTCCTTTAACAACTGGTGGGTCTCCCGGACCCGAGCGAGAAATTCCCCGCGGGCCGGGTTGGGTACGACGAATTTGTCCAGGCGATAGATCCTGGAATTTTCGGATGGCTCAGTCATTTTTCGATCCTCGGTGCGTGAATAAATTGGGTTTCGGACATCACATTGAGTGCGGCCAGGCGCAGTAGTGTCCCGCGGCACAGGGCGACACCGTGGCCGCTGAACTCGATAAAATCCCGGCCGATGGATACACCTTCACGCGGCGATCTCCCCGTAGGGGTGATGATCGCGCGCTTCGCGCAGGGAAGTCGCCCACCATTGCAGGTGCGCCAGCATGCGCGCCAGGGAGCGCTCGGCGCGGGCGGCGTCCCGCAGTTGGCCGCGATCATCGAACTGCTCCCAGACGTTGATAAAGCTCACGCAGTCGCGCAGGGTGACCACATGCAGTTCGGCGAATACCTGGCGCAACTGCTCCACCGCGCGCGATCCGCCGGAGATGCCACCGTAGCTGACAAAGGCCACCGGCTTGGCCTGCCACTCCGCGTTGGCGGAATCGATCAGGGCTTTGAGCGGTGCCGGATAGCCGTGGTTGTACTCGGGGGTCGCGACTATGAACGCGTCGGCCCTGTCGAGGCGTCCGCGTAGACCGGCGGTGCCGGCGGCGGGATCGATCAGGTCGAGGGTGTAGCCGCCGCGCTGTTCCAACTGGGCGGCCAGCCAATTGACGATGGTGTCGCAGAGGCGGCCCTCGCGGGTGCTGCCGTAAATCACGGCGAGGTGAATCCTGTTGTGCATGGTTTTCTCCCAGAGGTTGCAAACGAACGCCGCGCAGTGTAAAAGCTCAAGTTAACTTTAGGTCAATCGCTGTGACGATAAATTTTCGCTATGGCATGGGTAGAAAGATGACTAAGAAGAAAGGAGGTGGCAGCACCTGCCAGGACCCGAAACTGCGCCGTGAGCTCACGGTGGGCGAGGTGGCCGAGCGCAGTGGCGTGGCGGTTTCCACCCTGCATTTCTACGAGAGCAAGGGGCTGATCAAAAGCTGGCGCACCGCCGGCAACCAGCGCCGCTACGCCCGCGATGTATTGCGCCGGGTGGGTATTATCAAAGTGGCGCAGCGAACCGGCATTCCCCTGGCGGAAATCCGCGAGGCGCTGGATACGCTGCCGAACGGGCGCACGCCCAACGCCCGGGATTGGACAAAGCTCTCCGCGCGCTGGCGCGAGGATTTGGATGCGCGTATCGAACAGCTGACTTTATTGCGGGATCGGTTGGAGGGTTGTATCGGCTGCGGTTGCCTGTCCATGGACAGCTGCCCGTTGCGCAACCCGGAGGACGTGGCGGGAGAGAGAGGCAGCGGACCGCAGTATCTGGTCGGTGATCAGTAGCGTCCCGGGACCGCGGAGCTCCAGCTCCGCACCTGGGAGCGCCGAGCTCCAGCTCGGCAAGTGGGGTCGCGGGCCCGCCAAGGGGCGAACACAAGATTCGTCCCCTACAGGAAAGATTCAGCCAAACAACTTGCGATAAAAATTCACCGCGCCATCCCAGGCATCCCTCGCCGCGGTTTCACTGTAGGCCAACGGAATACTGAATTTTTCGCCGCGGCCGGTGGCGGCGGGGTTGGTAAAACCGTGTTTGACGCCCGGGTAGCTGGTCAGCTGGAATTTCACCTCGGCGGTTTGCATCTCTTTGACAAAGGCCGCCACCTGATCCGTTGGAATCATATCGTCGGCGCCGCCGACATAGACCTGGATTTCCGCCTCGATGGTGCCGGGCTCTACCTTGATATCGCTGTCCAGCGTGCCGTGGAAGCTGACCACGCCTTTCAGGTCCAACCCCAGCCGAGCCATGTCCAGTGCCACGGCGCCGCCGAAGCAGTAACCCTGGGCGGCGATGTGCGTTCCGTCGACGGTTTCGTGTTTCTGCAGCAGGTCCAGAGCGGTGTGGAAACGCTGTTTGACGGCCCCCGGAGTCTCGAGAACGCCGTTCATCAGCGCTGCGGCATCGGTGGGATTGTCCGCTTGCTTGCCGGAACCGAACATATCCAGCGCAAAGGCGGTATAACCCAGGGCGGCCAGCCGGTCGGCCTGCTCGCGGACGAAATCGTTGTGGCCCCACCACTCGTGAATTACCAGAATGCCCGGACGCTCGCCGTCGATGCTGTTGTCGTAGGCCAGGTACCCGATAAACGATTCCCCGTCCACCGTGTATTCAACCGTTTCGCTGTGCATTTTCACTTCCTCCTTGCCTGAGTTTATGGTGCCGTAGGGTGCGCCGTGCGCACCGGTGCAGGTTCCAATTTCCCGGTGCGCACGGCGCACCCTACGAAAATTCCTGAACGGAAGGGTTTCAACTTTCCCAGGGCGGCCCCTTGAGTTCCACTACATTGTTTTCCGGATCGCTGACATAGATCGACGGCCCTTCGCCCTCGGCCCCGTAGCGGGATTCCACCTGCCCGGGTTCGATATCGTTGTCGCGCAGGTATTGCAGTATCTGCTCCGCGTCGAAAGGTTCTATGCGCAGGCAAAGGTGGTCCATATTGCGCCCCTCTTTGCCCGGCGCCGCGCCGCCGGCGCGTCCCAGTTTCTGGTTCACCGGCACCAGGTCGATCAGGCTGCTGCCGGCGCGCAGCTGGTAGAGGCCGATTTCTTTCTGTGTGCGTTCCAGGGTGCAGCCGAGCAGTTGGTAAAAATCCATCATCGCCTGCAAATCCACGACGCGCAGCACGATATGGTCGATATGTTGAATCTTTAACATAGCGTTCTACACCAGTGGTGCCCTGAAAGGTTCGATGGTGACCCAGTCCCCGGTATCGCAATTGCCACCTTCCCGCGGCAACACGATAAAACAGTTGGCGCGGGAGAAGCCGGAGAGGATATGGCTGCCCTGCACACCGGTGCTCTGCACCACCTGCTGGCCGTCGCAGTCACGCCAGGTATAACCGCGCTGGTAGTCCAGGCGCCCGGGTTTTTTGGCGATGGGGTTGAGCAGCCGCGCGCGGCACTGGATCGGCGGCTGGCGATTTTCATCGCTCACGCCTTTCAATTTTTCCAGCGCCGGCAGCACCAGTTGGTAGAGGGTGACCAGGGCGGAAACGGGATTGCCGGGCAGGCCGAAAAACAGTGCCCGGCCGTTCTCCCGGGGCAGGTGACCGAAAGCGAAGGGCTTGCCGGGCTTGATCGCCAGGCGCCACAGCTCCAGTTGGCCCAGTTCCTCCAGCACTGTGCGGGTAAAATCCGCTTCGCCCACGGAGACGCCGCCGCTGGTGACGATAATGTCCGCGCTCTCCCGCGCGGCGAGAAATCCGTCGCGGATCGCCCGCGGCTCGTCCGGCAGGCAGCCGAGATCGACGATGTCCAGGTTCAATTGCGCGAGCGCCGCTTTTATCGCGATGCGGTTGCTGTCGTAGATATTTCCCTCGCCCAGTTCCGCGGCGGGGGTATCCAGGGAGCGCAGCTCGTCGCCGATGGAGAGCAGCGCGGCGCGCACCCGGCGCACAACCGTGACCTGCGCCACGCCGGCGGCGGCAAGCAGGGCGATATCCGGCACCTTGAGAGCGGCGCCGGTGTCCAGCAGGGTTTCTCCGCTGCGCACATCCTCCCCGCGGCGGCGGATATGCTCTCCGGTTTTCGGGGCCGTGTGCAGGGTGAGCCTATCCCCCTTTAGTTCCGCCTGTTCCTGCATCACCACCCGGTCGGCGCCCGTGGGCAGCGGCGCACCAGTGGTGATGCGCACGCACTCGCCGGCGCCGATCGCGCCGGAAAAGGGATGGCCGGCGAGGCTTTTTCCAACCAGTTGCAGGGGAGTGTCGCTCTCGCCGCAAAGCGCGTAGCCGTCCATCGCCGAGTTGTCGCAGGGGGGCAGGTCCAGCTGCGCCTGTGCCGGTTTCGCCAGCACGCGGCCGCAGGCCTGGTCCAGGGGTAGGGTTTCGGTTTCGCTCAGGGGGGCAATGGCCTCCAGCAACTGCTCGCGGGCCAGCTCAACAGAAATCAGGCCGCTCTGCCGGCAGATATCGGTGGTCATGGTGTTTTATCTTTTTGTTGCGGATGGGGGGACCTTAGCGCGCTTGGGGGGAAATGCAATACTGTTCGGGACCCGGGACCGGGTCCCGCGTAGGGTGCGCCGTGCGCACCGCAGGCTTGTCGGTGCGCACGGCGCACCCTACGGAATGGAACGCCCGGCTTTCAGGCGGCCTGCTCTGCAAGCTTGCGCAACAGCCCGGCGATTTCCGGTTTGCAGGAGCCGCAGTTGGTACCGCAGCCCAGTTCCTCGCCCAGGGATTCCACCGAGTCGACGCCGCGTTCGATGGCTTCCTGGATCTGTTGCCGGGAAACCTGCATACAGCTGCACACCATCTGCGCACCGGGGGGAATATTCTGCAGTAGCTGCGCGGGTTCCTTGGGCAGCGGTTGTTCCAGGCTGTTCTCCAGCACCTGGCGGTCCGGCAGGGTGCGCCAATCCCCACCGGTAAAGACCAGCAGGTCCACCTGCTGGCCGTAGGCCAGCCAGCGCTCCCCCTGGAGCAGTCGCAGTTGCTGCCAGTGCAGGTCGTTGCGCCCTAGCAGTTGCTCGCCCAGTGCGCGCCAGTCCGGCGCTTCGCGCAGCGCCAGCTCGTAGCGGTAGCCGCCGCTGCAGGGGACCCGGTACCAGTGTACCAGGTCCGCCTCCGGCAGCCACTGCTGAATGCGTTCGGCGCTTTCCCGGCGACACAGCAGGCTGGCGTAGCTGTGCACGGGCAACGGCTTGAGCCGCACCGAAAGCTGCTTGAACTCCGGCTGGCCCGAGTAGGGATCGGTGACTGGTTCCGCCAGCGCGCTGACTCGCGCCCGGTGTGCCAGGGTTTCGCTCCAGTGAATGGGGGCGAACAGTTCCCCGGCTTTTTGCGCCCCGGTGAGCGCCGCGCGGCCGCAGAGGATGCCCCGGGGGCTGCGCACTTCCACCAGTTGTCCGTCGTCGACATGCCACTGTTTGGCATCCCGCGGGTTGATCTGTATTTCCGGCAGTTCGCTGTGGTCCAGCAATTTTCGCGCGCGGCCGGTGCGGGTCATGGTGTGCCACTGGTCGCGCAGGCGGCCGCTGTTGAGCCACAGCGGGTATTCGGCGCTGCGTTTCTGCTCGGGGCTGCGCGGCTGCACCGGCACAAATTGCGCACGGCCGCTCGCGGTATAGAAGCGCCCGTCCGCGAACAACCGCTGGGTTCCTTCCGGATTGGCGCTGTTGACCGGCCACTGTACCGGTTGCAGCTGGTCGTATTCGCGCTGGCTGAGATTCGCCAACGCGGAAATATCGAATGCCCGGCTGCCCGGTTTTCCGGTTTGGTTCTCAAAACCGGAGAGGGCGGCGTGCTCGCGGAAAATATCCACCGGATGGGTGTAGGCGAAGGCTTCGCCGAAGCCCATCTGCGTGGCCAGGTCGCAGATTATCTGCCAGTCGTGCCGAGCCTCGCCGGGTGGTGTCAGGAAGGATCTTTGACGGGAGATGCGCCGCTCGGAATTGGTTACGGTGCCGTTTTTCTCCCCCCAGGTGGTGGCGGGCAGCAGCAGGTCGGCACAGCGGGCGGTGTCGGTGTCCGCCACGCAATCGGAGACCACCACCAACGGACATTTCTCCAGTGCGCGGGCCACGCGCCCGGCATCCGGCATACTCACCGCCGGGTTGGTAGCCATGATCCAGACGGCCTTGATCTCGCCGCTTTCGATCGCCCGGAAGAGATCCACCGCTTTCAGTCCCGGCTTGTTCGCCATGGAGCCCGAGCGCCAGAAGCGCCCCACGCGGTCGATATTTTCCGGGGTGAAATCCATATGCGCGGCGAGCATATTGGCCAGCCCGCCCACCTCGCGCCCGCCCATGGCATTGGGCTGGCCGGTGATGGAAAAGGGCCCGGCGCCGGGTTTGCCGATGCGCCCGGTGGCCAGGTGGCAGTTGATGATCGCGTTGTTCTTGTCGGTGCCGCTGCTGGACTGGTTGATGCCCTGGGAGTAGAAGCTGATCGTTTTTTCGCTGCGCGAAAAAAGCGTAAAAAAGTCCATCAACTGGTCGTGGGACAGGCCGCAGTGTTCAGCGGTTTTTTCCGGCGTCCACTCACGCGCGGCGTCCAAAGCCTGCGCAAAGTTCTCCGTGTGATTGTTTATGAATTCCCTGTCAAGGGAATTCACCTCGGACAGGTGATTCAGCAGGCCGTTGAACAGCGCCCCGTCGCTGCCGGGGGTGATCGCCAGGTGCAGGTCCGCCATCTCGCTGGTGGCGCTGGCGCGGGGGTCGATCACCACCAGCTTGGCATTTGCCGCCTGCATGCGCTGGAAGAGTATCGGGTGGGTCCAGGCGGCGTTGGAGCCCACCAGCACCACCAGTTCCGCCTCTTCCAGATCCTCGTAACAGCAGGGCACCGCGTCCGCGCCGAGCGCGCGTTTGTAGGCGGCCACCGCCGAGGACATGCACAGGCGCGAGTTGGTATCCACATTGCCGCTGCCGATAAAACCTTTCATCAGCTTGTTGGCGACGTAGTAGTCCTCGGTAAGCAACTGGCCGGACAGGTAAAAGGCCACTGAGTCGGGGCCGTGTTCGGCGATGGTGCGTTTGAACTGCCTCGCCATGAAATCCATGGCGCTGTCCCAGTCGCACTCCCTGCCGCGCAGGCGCGGGCGCAGCAGGCGGCCGTGTTCACCCAGGGTTTCCGCCAGGGCGGAACCCTTGACGCACAGGCGGCCGGCATTGGCCGGATGCTGCTCGTCGCCGGCGACCGATGCCGCCTGCTCATCGCCGCGGTTTTTCACGGTGGCTGTTACACCGCAGCCCACACCACAGTAGGGGCAGGTGGTGCAGGTTTTCTGTGCGCGAAAGCGCTCGAGTAACGCCATGTTCAGAGATCGACGGCGATGCACACGGTGTCGCCGTCAAAGGCGACTTGGTAGCTGTTCAGCTTAACGTTCTCGTCCTCGAGGCAGACGCCGTCGCTCAGGCGAAAATGCTGCTTGTACAGCGGCGAGGCAAC